>NZ_WWJY01001061.1 GCF_009865405.1 Streptomyces sp. SID3212
CAGCCCGTCCGGCGCTTGAGGACACCCACCCACCGGCCCGCGCGGGCGCATTCAGCCCGTCCGGCGCTTGAGGACAACCGCCCGCGCGGCGGCCTACCGCGCAACAACACCCGCAAGGTCAGGCGCGTGCGCTCAGCGGGCGCAAGTCCGTCCACACCTCGCCGATCCTCGCCAGGCACTCCTCCCGCGAACCCCTCGTCCCCTCCGCCCGCCACCCCGGCGGGATCTCCTGGTCGGTCGGCCAGACCGAGTACTGCTCCTCGTGGTTGACGACCACTGCGAACATCGTTCCTCCTAGGGATAGTGGGACATGAGTCAAAGCGTGGGGCCGGCCCGCGAGCCGAAGGGAGGCACACACAGCCGTCGCCTCACGGCGACAACCCCTCCACCGCCTCCCCCTCCGACATCGCGTCGATCTCCGCGATCAGCAGCTCCTCCACCCGCGCCGCCAACCCGGCAAGCACCCGGTGGTCGAAAACGTCCCGGATGCTGATCTCCAGGCCCGCCACCGAGCGGATCCTCGCCGCCACCCGCGTCACCCGCAGCGAGTCGCCGCCGAGGGAGAAGAAGTCGTCCAGGGCACCCACCCGCTCGACCCCCAGCACCTCCTCCCACAGCTCCGCGACGAGCGCCTCCGCGTCCGTGCGGGGCGCGACGTACGCGGGCCCGGCGACCGACGGGCCCGGCAGCGGCAGCGCCGAGACGTCCGGCTTGCCGTTGACCGTCAGCGGTATCCGGTCGAGGACCATCAGCCCGCTCGGCACCATGAAGGTGGGGAGCAACCCACCCATGTGATCGAGGAGTTCAGGGGCCAGGGGCGGCCTCGTGCCCGGCGACGGGACCACATACCCCAGCAGCCGACCCTCCCGTACGACCACCAGCGCCTGCGCCACCGCCGGGTGGCTCGTCAGCGCGTGCTCCACCTCGCCCGGCTCGATCCGGTAGCCGCGAAGCTTCACCTGCCCGTCCGTCCGGCCGACGAACTCCAGCTCCCCGTCCGGCAGTCGGCGCACCCGGTCGCCCGTGCGGTACATCCGGCTGCCGTCCGCCGCGAACGGATCCGGCAGGAAGCGCTCCGCCGTCAGGTCCGGCCGACCGGCGTATCCCCGGGCCAACCCTCGCCCGCCGAGGAAGAGTTCACCCTCGGTGCCGTCGGGCACCAGCCCTAGCCGTTCGTCCAGCACATAGCACCGCACCCCGGCCAGCGGCCGTCCGATCGGCGGCCGGGCGACCACACCGTCCGAAGGTACCGACAGGTCCGCGCTCGTGGCGATCACCGTCGCCTCCGTCGGACCGTACGTGTTCACCAGCCGGACCCGCCCGCCGTGCCGCGCATGCCACCGCGCCAGTACGGTGCCGTCCACGACCGAACCCCCGAGCACCACCAGCCGCAGATCCGCCGGCCAGGTGAACTCGTCCTCCATCAGCACCAGTTCGTGCCAGTACGCGGTCGGCAGATCAAGGACCGTGACGCCCGCGCCGCCCTCCGCGCGCAGGACGTCGGGGAGCGTACGGGAGCCGCCGGGCAGCAGGACGCAGCAGGCGCCCGACGCCAGGGCGGGCCAGATCTCCTCGGCGTGGGTGTCGAACCCGACGGAGGCGAACTGAACGATCCGGTCGCCGGGCCGAAGGCCGTACCCCTCCCCGGCCGCCGTCCCGGTCGTCGCCGGGCCGGTCTCCGCCGTCCCGGTCATCCACTCCACCCGGTCCGCCAGCGCACCCTGTTCGACCACCACCCCCTTGGGCCGGCCGGTGGATCCCGAGGTGAACAGCACGTACGCCGGATCGGTCGCCGCGACACCCGGCCACGAACTCGCGAACGGATTCGCCACCGCGCCGTCCGGCCACTCCTCCGGCACAGCCAGCACCGGTATCCCCAGGTCAGGACCCTCCCCCGCCGTGATCAGCAGCCGCGCTCCCCCGTCCCCGACCAGCTGCCGCAGCCGCTCCGGCGGATACGCCTCGTCCAGCGGCAGGTAGCCGCCGCCCGCCTTCCACACCGCGAGCAGCGCGATCACCAACGCGTAGGACGGCGGGATCCGTACCGCGACGACCCCACCCCCCAGCGGCCCGATCCGCGCGGCCAACAACGAGGAACGGCGGTCCAGTTCGGCGTACGAGAGTGTGTCGTCGCCCATTGCCAGCGCGGGCGCGCCGGGCCGCAGGGCGACCTGTTCGGCGAAGCGCGCCGGTACCGTACGGCGGTCCGGGTCCAGCCGGGGCCCGGTCCCGCGCGCGAGAACGGCGGCCCGCTCCGCCGCGTCGAGCAGCCAGTCGCCGTGCACGGGCAGCAGCGGATCCGCCGTGGCCCGGCTCAGCAGGGTGCGGTAGCGCCGCGCCAGGGTCTCGACGGTCGACCGGTCGAACAGCTCCTCGTCGTACGAGAAGGAGCAGGTCAGCCCGGTCTCCGTCCGCCAGGCATCCAGCAGCAGATCGGCCTTGGCCCGGTCGAAGCCGGAGTCCAGGGACAACAGGGTGACGCCAGGGGGGAGTTGGGGTTCAGCGGCGCCGCCCCCCGTCTCGTGCTGGCTCTGGAGCACGAGCAGCGTCCTGAACGGCAGTCCACCGGGCGGTTCGCCCAGGTCCGCCGCCAGCCGCTCCAGCGGTACGTCCTGGTGGGCGAGCGCGCCCATGGTCGCGGACCGGACCCGCCGCAGCACCGTACGGAAGTCCGGGCCACGGCCCGCGTCCCCCCGCAGGTCCGCACGGATCACGGCGGTCCGGGTGAAGTAGCCGATCAACGCCTCGTGCGCCACGTCGGGCCGGCCCGCGAGCGGCGTACCGACCGTGAAGTCGTCCTGGCCGCACCAGCGGCCCAGCAGACTCTGGTAGGCGGTGAGGAGCACCATGAAGGGGGTGCAGCGCTCCTGCCGGGCCAACCGGTCGACGGCGTCGGTGAGTTCGGGGCCGAGCGCGAGGTCCGCGAATCCGGCGGGCCGCCGCGGATCGGCCGGCCG
>NZ_WWJY01001062.1 GCF_009865405.1 Streptomyces sp. SID3212
ACGGGGTCCAGGCCGCGGCGCGCGCGGTGGGCCGCCCGTACGTGTGGGGCGCCAACGGCCCCACCGGCTTCGACTGTTCGGGGCTGACGCAGTGGTCGTACGCGCAGGCGGGGGTGGGCCTGCCCCGCACCTCGCAGGCCCAGCGGTACGCGGGCCGGCAGGTCCCGCTGTCGCAGGCACTCCCCGGCGACCTGGTGGCGTACCGCGACGACGCGAGCCACATCGGGATGTACGTCGGCAACGGCCAGGTGATCCACGCCCCCTACCCGGGCGCGGCCGTGAGGTACGACCCGGTGGGGATGATGCCGGTCTCCTCGGTGACCCGTATCTGAGCCTCCCGGGACGCGGCGGGCGCGGGTGGCCCCCGTACGATCGTGACGTGGCAGGTCAGCGGCGTAGCGCCGCGGAGCGTGAGAGAGGACACCCGACCCGGCGGGGTGTCCTCGGGCTGGGGCTCTCCGGGCTGCTGCTCGCGTCCGGATGCTCCGGGGCGCCCCCCGCGCCCGACCCCGCCACGGCGGCGGTCCGACGGACCCTGGACGGCCGGGCCGCCGGTGTCCTGGACCGGGACGAGAACGCCTACCTCGCCGCCCTCGACCCCGCCGCGACGCGTCTGCGCGCCTCCGCCCGCGCGGAGTTCACCAACCTCGCCGACGTACCGCTGAGCTCCTGGGCGTACCGGGTCACCGCGGTGGAGCGGTCCGGCAGCCACGCCACCGCGCAGGTCGAGCTGCGCTACCGGATCGCCGGCTACGACAGCGCCCCCGTCTCGACGCCCCGCGAAATGACCCTGACCGAGCACACCGGCCGCTGGTACGTCACCGGCGACCGCCCCGCCGAGGGCGGCGCCCAGCAGCTCTGGCAGCAGGGCAGGGTACGGGTCGTACGCGGCACGCACAGCCTCGTCCTCGGCGTCGGGCAGACCACCACCCGGCTGCGCGCGGTCGCGGCCACCGCCGACCTCGCGGTGCCCGCCGTGGACGACGCCTGGAAGGGCGCCTGGGCCCACCGCGTCGTCCTGCTGGTTCCGGCCTCCCTCTCCGCCATGGCGGAGCTCCTGGGGGCGCCCGAGGACGGTTACCGGGGCATCGCGGCGGTCACCACGGGGGAGACCGGCGGGTCCGGGGCCTCACCCGCCGACCGGGTCATCGTCAACCCCGCCGCGTACGGCGCCCTCGGCGACTTCGGGCAGCGGGTCGTCCTCACCCACGAGACCACCCACGTCGCCACCCGCACGGCCACCTCCTCCGCCACCCCCACCTGGCTGTCCGAGGGCTTCGCCGACCGGGTCGCGTACCGCTCGACCGGCCGGACCGCCGCCCAGATCGCCCCCGAACTCCAACGGGCCGTCCGGCGCGGCGAGGTGCCCGCCGCGCTCCCCGACAACGACGCGTTCTCCTTCGGCGGGGACGCCGACGCCCTCGCCCGGGCGTACGAGAGCGGCTGGCTCGCCTGCGAACTGATCGCCGGACACTGGGGCGAGAAGCGGCTGACCGCCTTCTACCGCGCGGTCGGCGCCGGCCGGCAGCCCGACGGGGCCGTCGAGAAGGCCATGAACGACGTCCTGTCGACCACGCCGGAGGACTTCACCGTGCGGTGGCGCGCGTACGTACGGCAACGCCTGGGCTGACCAGGCCGGTCCGGGCCGCGCGCCGCCGGGGCGCCGCCACCGTCCGTACCCACAGCCGCCGGCAGGCGACCAGCGTCGCCGCGACCAGGAGACCGTTCCGTACGGTCAGCAGCAGCACGCCCAGCGGGTCGCTCGCGACGACGTGCGCGAACAGCAGCGGGAACTCCAGCAGCGTCACCCCCGTGGCCACCAGCACGAGGCGCGCGGGCAGCACCATCCCGCTCGTGCGCACCACCAGGCACGCGGCGGCCAGACCGACCAGCCACAGCAGGTACTGCGGGCTGATCACGCGGCTCGTCGTGGTGAACAGCAGCACCGCCACGAAGGCCGCGTCGTACGGTGTGCTCGCGGCGAACTCGCGCGCCCGCAGCCGCCACACCACCAGCCAGCCGAGCGCCACCACGGACAGGGCCAGCGCGGCGCCGCTCACCAGCGGGACGTACGGGCCGAGGAACTCCACCGAGCCGTAGTTGAGCCGCACCTCCCCCTCCCAGCCGAAGTGCCGCGCCCCGTGGAGGACGAGCGCGCCCAGCGACTCGATCTCCGTACCCCGGTCCCGCTGGAACGTCAGGAAGGCGAGCGCGCCGGGCATCGCCGCGTGACACACCGCGGTCAGCGCCAGCGCGGCCCCG
>NZ_WWJY01001063.1 GCF_009865405.1 Streptomyces sp. SID3212
GAGGCGCAGCAGCGGGCGGCCGGCGTCGAGGGCCTGGCGCAGCACGCGGGCGCGTACGTACGTGTAACCGGCGTTCCGCGCCCCGTCGGAGCCGCCTCCGCCGCCCGCCCGGCGCGGTCCCGGGAGCACGCCGTCGACGGTGGCGGTACGGCCCCGGGGCAGCGAGCGCTGGACGAGCGCGTGCGCGGTCAGGACGCGCCGGTTGCGGCCGAGCGACGGGGGGAGGACGAGGTAGGCGATCCGTACGAGACGGGGGTAGTGCTCGACGAGCGCCGCCTCCGCCTGGTCGACGTCGACGGGGCCTGCGGTGGGGGCGGCGGCCGTGGCGGTGGCGGCAGCGGGGGCGGTGACGGAGTCGTGTGGGCGCACGTGCAGCAGAACGAGCGATTGGTCCGATGGTCACCCCGGAATCCGGTGCGCACCCCGGAATGAGTCATTCCGCTCATTCCGTTTATTACGTCCTCGGCCCCACGAAGACGCGTTCGACAGGGCACGATGGGCCGCATGCGTACGGAACGAGCAGGCGTGGCGATAGCGGTCCTGGCCCTGGCCCTGACGGCGGGCTGCGGCGCGAACGACAACAAGGCCCCCCAGGTGCCGAAGACGGCGACGGGGAGCCTCGAACAGCTCGCCTCGAAGGCGAAGTGCGAGCCCAACATCTCGACGGACGCCGCCGAGCTGCGGCAGGCCAACTGCGCGACCGGGGACGGGAAGTACGTCCTGGCGACCTTCGCCACCGACCGCGGCCAGCGCGAGTGGATCAACGAGGCCAAGGACTACGGCGGTTCGTACCTCGTGGGCCGGAAGTGGGTCGTGGTCGGCGAAGCGGCCGTGGTCGCCACGGTGCGTGGCCGGCTGGGCGGGGAGGTGGAAACGGGCTCGTCCCACCACGCGCAGAACGGTGGTGGGACGAGTGCCGATCCGTCCGGTCATGACATGAGTGACATGCCCGGCATGGAGGGGATGGACGGCATGGACGGTATGGAGGACATGCCGTCCACGCCCTGACCGGCGTGGTGGTGCCGACGACGTCGGGCCGGGTGCCTCAGCGGCACGTGGTCCCGGCGTTGAGGCAGCTCACCATCTTGTTCATGATCCGCGTGTCGAACACGTTGATGAAGTCACCGTGGTCGGTCACCGGCTTGTGCAGCTGCTCCGGGAAGGAGTCGACCGCGAAGCCGGGGCCCGGCGGGACGCGGTAGACGATCCGCTGCTGGAGCTGCGGAATCGCCTTGAACCCGTTCTGGCAGCGGCCGTTGGCATCGGCGAAGGCCACGTGGGTGCGGTGGTTCGCACTGTCGGTGTTCTGGCCGTCCCAGCAGCTCTGGAAATTGAATGTACGGACCACCTTGCTGCCGCGCGGGCAGATCGGGTATTTGTCCTTGAGCTGGCGGTTCTCGAATCCGGTGCAACTCCACGACGCGTTGGCGTTCGCGTTTCCGTTGACGAAGGCCTTGGCGTCACCCGTGATGATCCGCAGGAAGCGGGGCATCGCGACGACCTTGGAGGTCGGGTTGCCGACAAATTTCAGAGTCACCTCGTTGGGCGTCTGAATCTTTCCGGCATTTCCTTCCTTGCCGCCGCCGTCCGCGTTGACGTCGAACTCGGCCTGGCCGTTCTGGAGACGCAGCACCGGCCAGTAGTAAGTCGACTTGTCGCCCTGATTGCGGCAGCTGGTGGCGGCCGCGGCGAGCGCGTCGTCACTGGCGAAGGCGTTGTTGCCCTGATTGCCGACGTAATCGTGCATGTGGTGGGCGCCGTTGCTCACACCGGGCGCGACAATGACGTTGTCGGAATTATACTTCTTGTTCTTGTTCACCCCGCATGAGGTGATGAACGAACCCCGGGACGCCTGCCGCAGCTTGCGCGGCTTCACCACGTTCGGCCGGACCGACCGGATGTTGACGAAGTCCGAGGCGTCCGGGCCGTTGCCACCCTGCCCGGCCGCCGGGGGTGCGCTGGCGCTGGGGCTGGCCTGGCCGTTGTCCCCCGCACCGGCGTCCTGGCCCTCGGCCGGGGCGCTCTCGGCGGCGGACGGGGCCGGGGAGGCGGCAGGGTCCTGCGCCGCC
>NZ_WWJY01001064.1 GCF_009865405.1 Streptomyces sp. SID3212
GCGGCGGGGTACGTCGACGCGCTCACCGGCGAGGGGGTCGCGCTCGCGCTCGCCTCGGCGGAGGCGGCCGTACGGTGCCTGCGGGCGGGCCGTCCCGAGCGGTACGAGCGCGAATGGCGCGGGCTCTCCCGGCGTCACCGGCTGCTGACGGAGGGGTTGGTACGGGTCGCCGGGCACCCGGCGGGAGCCCGGCTGATCGTCCCGGCGGCGGCCCGCCTGCCGTCGGTCTTCGCGGCGGCGGTGCGGGCGTTGCAGTGAGGGGCAGCCGTACGCGCGTGACAGGAGCCCCGCCCCCGCGCCCGCGACAGCCCACGCCTCCGCCCCCGCTCCCGCGCCCCGGTCAGGGCGACAGACCCGCCGACGCGTCCGGCGCCTGGACGGTCAGCGCGCTCACCACGTGCGGCAGGACGTTCGCGACATAGTCCTCGACCGTCGCGTCGAGCCCCACGTCACGTCCCGCCTCCTCCGACAGGTACCAGCGGTGCTCCAGCACCTCGTGGTAGATCTGCGCCGCGTCCATCTCCCCGCGCAGCTCCAGCGGGACGGCCCGCACGGTCGGCCGGAACACGTCACGGACCCAGCGGTGCGCGAGCACCTCGGGCCGGGCCCCCAGCGGATCCCCCGGTACGTAGTCCTCCTCCCCGGCCATCCAGCTCTCCAGGTCGTTGAGCAGGCGCCGCGCCTGGTTCTCCTCGGCGTCCAGACCGGTCAGCCGCAACAGCTGCCGCTGGTGGTGGCCGGCGTCCACGACCTTCGGGAGGAACGTCACCGTGTCCCCGACGGGTGAGCGCTCGATCTGCATCTCGGCCACGTCGAAGCCCAGGTCGTTGAGCCGCCGTATGCGCCGGTCGATGTAGTGCCGCTTGCCGACCGGGTAGACCGACTCGCGGGTCAGCTCGTGCCAGAGGTCCTCGTACCGCTGGACGATGGCCGCGCCGAACGGGATCGGGTCGACGGACGGGTGCAGCGCCCCCGAGGCCTCCAGGTCCATCAGCTCCCCGGCGATGTTCATCCGGGCCAGCTCGATGTCGTACTCGCGCTGGCCCCGGCTGAGGTTCTGCTGGATCTGGCCGGTCTCGGCGTCCACCAGGTACGCGGCGTACGCGCCCGCGTCCCGCCGGAACAGCGCGTTGGACAGTGAGCAGTCGCCCCACGCGAAACCGGCCAGGTGCAGCCGTACGAGCAGCACGGCCAGCGCGTCCATGAGCCGCTTCACCGTGGACGGGCGCATCGTCGACTCGAACATCGAGCGGTACGGCAGCGATCCCTTGAGGTGGCGGGTGATCAGCGCCGACTCCAGCGGCTCGCCGTTCGCGTCCACCCGCCCGGTCACCACCGCCAGCGGGTCCACGGCCGGAATGCCGAGCCGGTGCAGGTCGCGCAGCAGGCCGAACTCCCGTACCGCCGCCCGCTCGGTGATCTCCTTGACCGCCACCACGTCGGGGCCCGCCGACGCGAAGCGCACGACGTGGCGCGAGATGCCGCGCGGGAGCGCGACGAGGCACTCCGGGGGCCACTCGTCGAGCGGGGTGTTCCAGGGCAGGTCGAGGAGCACGGCGGGCTGCTCCGGATTGGTCGCGCTGATCTGTAGCGCCATCGCGTCTCCCACGGCGGTTGTCGGGCGCGAACCGGACCCGGAACCGCCGGTACCAGTGTGCCGGGCGGTGCGAGCCGTCCCGGCGGCCGGGGGAGCAGTGTGGTGAACATCTGTGCACCCCGGGGTGCGGGTGAGGGTGCACAGGTGTTTACTCTGAGGGGTGAACGCCTGTGCACCCCCGGGGTGACCGGGCGCCCCGGCCGCCGCCCCGCCCGTGGTGACCGGGTGCCCGGCCCCTACCCCGCCCGTGGTGACCGGCCGCCCGGCCCCC
>NZ_WWJY01001065.1 GCF_009865405.1 Streptomyces sp. SID3212
ACCGGGGCGACACCGTCCCCTTCGCGCTGCCCGCCCCCGCGCACACCGCGCTCACCCGGCTCGCCCGCGCCGCGGGCTGCACCCCCTTCATGGTGCTCCAGGCTGCCCTCGCCGTGACCCTGCGTGCCCACGGCGCCGGTGACGACATCTCGCTGGGCACCGCCGTGGCCGGACGCACGGACGAGGCCCTGGACGATCTGGTTGGGTTCTTCGTCAACACCCTGGTCCTGCGCACGGACCTGTCCGGCGAACCGACCTTCCGTGAACTGCTGGACCGGGTCAAGGAGTTCGACATCGCGGCCTTCAGCCACGGTGACGTGCCCTTCGAACGGCTGGTGGAGGCGGTCAACCCCGAGCGGTCCGGCGACCACCACCCGCTCTTCCAGACCATGCTGGTTCTCCAGAACCAGGAGCAGGCGGGGCTCGACCTGCCCGGGGTCACCGTCCACGACCGGTCGCGGCACACCGGGATCAGCAAGTTCGACCTGACGTTCTCGCTCACCGAGGTCGCCGAGGTCACGGAGGTCACAAAGGTCACCGAACGCGCAGACCTCGCGGAACAGTCCGGACCCACCGCGGCGGGCATCTCCGGTTACCTGGAGTACGCCACCGATCTCTTCGACGCCCCCACCGCCCGCGCCCTCAGCGCCCGCTTCGCCCACGTCCTCACCCAGGCCGTGACCGACCCCGACCGCCCCGTCGCCGACCTCGACCCGCTCGTACCGGGCGAGCGGGACGTCCTGCTCGGCCAGGGACGCGGTACGGACCGGCCGCCGCCCACCCGTACCGCCCCCGAAGCGGTCCGCGCCTGGGCCGCGCGCACCCCCCACGCGGTC
>NZ_WWJY01001066.1 GCF_009865405.1 Streptomyces sp. SID3212
GACCCCTGCCCGTCCCCCTTCCAGGCCCGCGTTCAAAACCCCGGCCCACCCCGGGTCGTTAAGCCCGTCCGGTGATTGAGGACGTCAGTAAGCCGCGCTCTCGCACCGCGCGGGGGGCACCCTCCAGCCCGTCCGGCGCTTGAGGACATCCTTGACCCGCACCCGCCCACCGGACCGGGGGCAATCCCAGCCTGTCCGGCGTTTGAGGACATTGGTAAGTGGCACCATCCACCGGGCGGAGGCCAGGCGACCCGAGCCAGCGGGGTCGTTCAGCTCACCCTCGGCGTGAGGGGGGTGGGGTCGGAGGAGGTGCGTGTGGCCGGACGTAAAGCGTGTTTTGTGGCGCATGACTACCGTGAACTCAACGAGTCCCTGAGGCGCCGTAAAACATGCAGTCCGGACATACGTACCTCCGGAGGCCCCGCCCCCCGTCACCACGACAAACCCAGCCCGTCCGGCGATTGAGGACATCAGTAAGCGCAACCACCTACCAGCTAGGCGGACTCGCAAGCGCGCGGGCCAAGACGTCGTCCAGGACCCGCGCCGTCGTTTCCACGTCGTACTTGGAATTGTCGATGATCGGCAGGCCGGACCCGTACCAGCCGGCCATCCGGCCATGGATCCCCGCCACCTCCTCGTCCGCGAGGCGCCGATTGCCGGAGCGTTCCGCGTTGCGTTCCAGGACGATCTCCAGACCGGGCAGCAGGACGACCGGCAGCAGGCCCGGGCCGACGTGGCGCTTCCAGCCGCCCAGGCCGACGACCGGGCGGTCGGGGAAGACCGCGTCGTCGAGGATGCAGGAGATCCCGTTGGCGAGGAAGTTGCGGGCGGCGAAGCCGCAGGTGCGGCGGGCCAGGCGGTACTGGGCCTCGGAGTGGTCGTTCCACCCCGACTGCGGGTCGGCGAAGCCGGAACAGACCCACTCGCGGACGTCGTCGAGGCTGATGTGCGCCGTGGGCACCCGCCGGCTCTGCGCCCAGTGCCGCGCGACCGTCGTCTTGCCCGCGCCGGCCGGGCCGATGAGCAGCACGGCGAGCGTCGCCACGCCCGTACCG
>NZ_WWJY01001067.1 GCF_009865405.1 Streptomyces sp. SID3212
GCGCGCGGCAGCGGTTCGCCGCCGCACAGGACGGCCCGCAGGCGGGGCAGGGGCGCCGCGTGCACGGCCTCGGCGAGGACGAGGGTCAGGTGCGCGGGCACGAACTGGGCGACGGTGACGTCGAACCGGCTCATCCAGGTGACCAGGGCGTGCGGGTCCCGGTTGGCGTCGTCCGGCAGGACGCAGACCTCGGCGCCGTTCATCAGCGGGAGCCACAGCTCCCACACGGAGGCGTCGAAGCTCGTGGAGGTACGGGCGAGGACCCGGTCGTCCGGGGTCAGGGTGAGATACCGCGCCATCCACGCCATGTGATTGGCCAGGGCGCCGTGCGGTACGACCACGCCCTTGGGGCGGCCGGTGGAGCCGGAGGTG
>NZ_WWJY01001068.1 GCF_009865405.1 Streptomyces sp. SID3212
GGGCGGCGCTCGTCGCCGCGGCCGTGCTGCTGCCCCGGGCGCTGCGCGCCGACACGATCGGGCAGGACCACGAAGTCACCGTCGCCGAGTGGTGGTCCACCGTCCGGCGTCCGCTGGCGTGCCGACTGGCCGCCGCCGCGACGCTGTTCGCGATGCTCTGGCTGCTGATCTGGTCCGGCGCCATGCTCCGGGTCGTCCATGACACCGGACTCGGCTGGGGCGCCCTCGACCCGGCCGACACGCTCACCGCCCCGCTCGCCCGCGCCGTCGGCACCGCCTCCGCCGTCCAGACCGGGCTGTGCGCGGTGGCGCTGGCCGG
>NZ_WWJY01001069.1 GCF_009865405.1 Streptomyces sp. SID3212
GCCCCGGCCCCCGGCACCCTTCAGCACCCTCCGCCGAGTCCGTACCAACACGCCCTCACCCCCCACCACACCCGCCCTCCCGGCGCCGCCGTCCCTCGCGGCCAGGGCGCGGCCAGGGCGCGGCCAGGACAAGGCAAGGACGAGGTCATGTGCAGGCAGTCCAGCAAAGAGGTGTGGTGACGTGTGCCGGAGGGGTGCCGGAGGCGCGCCGGAAAGGTGCCGGAAAGGTGCCGGAAAGGTGCCCGCAGGGCCCAAGTCGGCGCCCCGCCCGAGAGGCAGACGTACGGCCCCGCCCCCGCACCCCCTCGCC
>NZ_WWJY01001070.1 GCF_009865405.1 Streptomyces sp. SID3212
GGTGGCGTACGTCCCCGGGCCGGGGCCCGGCCGTGGCCGGCACGGGCTCGGGTACGGGACCGGTCAGGCGTACGACTCCGGCCCCCAGCTCCCCGGCGCGGCCCCGCTGCCGTCCTGGACCCGGGGCATGACCACCGGGCACAAGGCCACCGGCACGGCGGTCCTGCCGTCGCCGCTCCCCGACCCCACGACCCTGACCGGCGGATGGACCGGCCCGGCCGGCCCGCACCCGGCGCTCCTCACCGACCGGACGTACGAGCCCCACGCCCTGGGCCCGTCGCCCGAGCGCCTC
>NZ_WWJY01001071.1 GCF_009865405.1 Streptomyces sp. SID3212
CCGCAATCGCGCCCGCCCGGCAATCGCGCAGCCCCGCCCCCTACGGCAGCAACCCCTCCCGCCGCGCCGCCACCACCGCCTCCAGGCGGGTATGCGCCCCCAGCTTCCGCATCGACGAGCGCAGGTAGCCCTTCACCGTCTCCGGCCGCAGGCCCAGCAGCTCCGCCGCCGCCGCGTTCGTCGCGCCGGAGGCGATGCACGTCAGGACGTCCAGTTCGCGCGGGGCCAGGCTCACCGGCAGGTTCCGCTCGGCGGGCGGCGCGCCCGTCGCGCCCGCCA
>NZ_WWJY01001072.1 GCF_009865405.1 Streptomyces sp. SID3212
ACGGACAGGCCGAGTTCGGCCCGTACGGTGTGCACGACCTCTACCGTCCGGGCGCGTTCGGCCGCGTTCATCCCGGCGACCGGTTCGTCCAGCAGCAGCACACTGGGCTCCAGGCAGAGGGCGCGGGCGAACTCCACGCGTTTGCGGTCGCCGTAGGAGAGCAGGGCGACGGGGTGGTCGAAGTACTCTGCGAGACCGGTGAGTT
>NZ_WWJY01000012.1 GCF_009865405.1 Streptomyces sp. SID3212
GCGCGAGGCCCTCGCCACCCTCGCCCTGCCCGAACAGCTGCGCCGCTACCTGCGCCGGCTGCTGCCCCGCGAACGGCAGGCCGCGCGCGCCCTGCGCCCGATGATGGCCCAGCTGGCTGGCGTCCCCATGCCCGCCCAGTGGCTGTACGACATGGCCGCCCACCGGGACGCCGAGCTGGCCGCCGTCCAGTCGGTGATCGAGGACCAGGGGACCACCCTGCGCCTGGTCGCCGAACCCGGACCCGCCGGGGAGGAGGCTCTGCGCCTCGCCCGCGCCGGGGCCGCGCTGTACGGGCTGCCCGTCGACACGCTCGTACCGAACCGGCTGCTGCCACCGGACCCCGCCGACCCCTGGCTGGCGGCCCTGGCCGCGCAGCAGCACAAGAGCCTGGACGCGTGGCGCGGCGCCGGGACGCCCGCGTCCGCCCTGCGTCCGGTACGCCACCTGGGCCGCGACCCGCACGGCCCCGACGACCTCGCACGGCTGGACACGGAGGCGGAGGGCGGGGGACTGGCCGTGGAGACGGCCGCCCCCGCCGGGGCCGGGCGCCGCGACGACCCCTGGCGGGTCGAGGACCGGCTCGCCGAGGACGGGCTCCTGGTCTGGTGCCTCGCGCTGCCCGGCGTCGCCAAGAGCGAACTCCACCTCGTGCGCAGGGACGACGAACTCGTCCTCACCGTCGGCCCGTTCCGCCGAATCGTTCCCCTGCCCTCCGTGCTGCGCCGCTGCACGGTCGCCGGCGCGGCCCTCGCGGACGGGGTGCTGCGTGTCAGGTTCACCCCCGACGCCGCCCTGTGGCCGCGCTCGGACTGAACGGCGTACCACCGTTCGGGTACCGTCGGAGGTACACCCTTCCGCCGTCCCTGACGCAGGAGAACCCCCATGAGCGATTACACCGAGCGCCCCGCCGCCGACTCGGACGCCTGGGCCACGGCGTGCGCCGAGGACCTGGAGGCGGAGAAAGCCCGCCGCCGGGCCGTCCACGGCCGCCCGCCCGCCTCCGCCTCCGAGGAACTGCGGAAGCTGGTCGACGCCGTCACCGACAAGGTCACCTCCCTCCAGAACCCGCTCTTCGGCATGGCCGCGCAGGGCGCCGTCCAGCAGTTGATCAACCAGGCCAGGGCCGCCGTCGAACCGGTCATCGAGCGCAACCCCGGAGTCTTCGACCACCTCGCCGCCGCGGGCAACGAACTCCTCGCCGCCTACCGCGACGCGGTCGAGGGCCAGGAGAGCCGCTGGACCAAGGGCCCCGGAAGCGGACCCGACGTGCCGCCCGCCGAGCGTACGGACGGCCCGAAGGGGTACGGAAACGTCGAGCAGGCCTTTCCGGACGCCCCGGGTGTCACGGACGACACAAAGAGCTCCCACGACCCCACGGACCCCAGGGACGAAGGACCAGGTCCGGACGGCCGCATCGACCTGGACTGAACAGGCGGGCGCCCGCCCTCGGGTACGGTTGGCCTTAGCGGGGCACGACCGAAAACTGAGGGACTCATGGGACTCACCATCGGCGTCGACATCGGCGGCACCAAGATCGCGGCGGGCGTGGTCGACGAAGAGGGCACCATCAGGGGAATGCACAAGGTGCCCACCCCGCAGACCGCCGAAGGCATCGTCGACGCGATCTGCGCCGCCGTCTCCGGCGCGGGCGAGGGACACCAGATCGAGGCGGTCGGCATCGGCGCGGCCGGCTACGTCGACGACAAGCGCGCCACCGTCCTGTTCGCGCCGAACATCAACTGGCGGCACGAACCGCTCAAGGACAAGGTCGAACAGCGCGTCGGCCTGCCGGTCGTGGTCGAGAACGACGCGAACGCCGCCGCGTGGGGCGAGTACAGGTTCGGGGCCGGACAGGGCCACGACGACGTCATCTGCATCACCCTCGGCACCGGCCTCGGCGGGGGCATCATCATCGGCAACAAGCTGCGCCGCGGACGCTTCGGCGTGGCAGCCGAGTTCGGGCACATCCGGGTCGTACCGGACGGGCTGCTGTGCGGATGCGGCAGCCAGGGCTGCTGGGAGCAGTACGCGTCCGGCCGCGCCCTGGTCCGGTACGCGCGCCAGCGCGCCAACGCGACCCCGGAGAACGCCGAGATACTGCTCGGTCTCGGGGACGGCACCGCCGAGGGCATCGAGGGCAGGCACGTCAGTGCCGCCGCCCGCGCCGGTGACCCGGTGGCCGTCGACTCCTTCCGGGAGCTGGCCCGTTGGGCGGGCGCGGGCCTGGCCGACCTGGCCTCGCTCTTCGACCCGTCCGCGTTCATCGTCGGCGGAGGCGTGTCGGACGAGGGCGAGCTGGTCCTCGACCCGATCCGCAAGTCCTTCCGGCGCTGGCTGATCGGCGGCGAGTGGCGGCCGCACGCCCAGGTACTGGCCGCCCAACTGGGCGGCGAGGCCGGGCTGGTGGGCGCCGCGGACCTGGCCAGACAGGGCTGATCCGGAACGACTGTGCCCGTCGCACCCGCCGGACAGGACCTGGCGGGGGGTGCGGCGGGCACAGCCATGTCCCCGCCAGGCGGGCCGTGTCGCCCCCGGCCTGTCCGCCAGGTGTCGGCCGCGTACCCCGTGGGTGGCTCACGTAATCTGGTGACCATGGAAATGCCGCCACCGCTGCCCGACTCCCGTACCGAGCAGGACGGTTCGGCCGTGATCCGGGTCCTCAGCTACAACATCCGCTCGATGCGGGACGACCGTGAGGCGCTGGTCCGGGTGATCAAGGCCTGCGCGCCCGACCTGGTGCTGATCCAGGAGGCCCCGCTCTTCTTCCGCTGGCGCAAGCGCGCCGCCTGGCTCGCCTCCCGTACCGACCTCGTGGTGCTCGGCGGCGGCGGCTCCGCGGCGGGCCCGCTGCTGCTCTGCTCGCTGCGCGCCACCGTGGAGCGGACCGAGGACGTCCTCCTGCCCCGTACCCCGGGCCTGCACCGGCGCGGGTTCGCGACGGCGGTCGTACGGTTCGGACGGGCCAGGCTCGGCGTGCTCAGCTGCCATCTGAGCCTGGACGCCCGTGAACGCGAGGCGCAGGCGGGCATGCTGCTCGACCGCCTCGACGCGCTGGACGTCCCGCACGCGGTCGCGGGCGGCGACCTCAACGAGCCTCCCGGCCGTGCCGCGTTCCGGCTGCTGGCGGCCAAGCTCCAGGACTGCTGGGCGGCCACGCCCTGGGGCGGCGAGCACACCTGGGTCCGGAGCGGACCGCCCCGGCGCATCGACGCGATCTTCGCCACGGAGGGCGTGGAGGTGCTCGGCTGCGGGGTGCCGCGAGGACTGCCCGGCCTCACCGACCGCGACCTGCGGACGGCCACGGACCACCTGCCGGTGCTGGCGGCGGTACGCGTACCCGCGTCCTGAACCCGTCGCGCGTCCCGGCCCCGGGGCCAGGACGCGCGACACCCTGCCGTACGCCTACACCACCGCGCCGCGCCCCGGATCGTCGTCCTCGTCGTCGCCGTGGCTCATCCGCGCCACCAGCGTGGCGAAGCCGCCCAGGAAGCCGCCCACACAGATCGTGGTGAGCCACCACGTCATGTCCCACTGGAGCAGCACGGCGACCAGCATCAGCACCGGGCCGCCCACCACCCCGAGCCAGGCGAACTTGGCCGTGACGTCGGCCTCCGGGAGCGGCGGCGGCTCCGGCGGGACGAAGTGCCCCTCGTCGTCGGGGTCGTCGGGCGCCTCGTAGTCACGCGGGCCCGCCACCGGCGATCCCACCCCGGGAGCGAAGATCACCGAGCCCCCCAGCGGGGGCCTCGCCTCGTCCGTACCGCTGTCCGCGCCGCTCTCCGCGCCACTGTCGTGGCTGTCCTCCGTGCTCTTCCCGGCGGTCTTCCCGGGACTCTTCTCCGGGCTGTTCCCCGCGCTGTCGTCAGAGCTTTTCGCGCCCTTCTCCGGGGACGGCTCGGGGCCGCCCGCCGTGCTGTTCTTCCCGCCCTCCAGCAGGGCCAGTCCGTCCACCGACTTGAACGGTTTGGCGCCCGGGGGGTCCGCCGGCTCGTCGCCGTACCCCGCCACGATCGCCGCCCAGGCGGCGTCCTCGTCGATCGGCTGCGGCTCGCGGTCCGCGTCATGTTGCTCAGCCACCGGTGGTGCTCCCCTTCTTCCCGACAGTCGGAGCGAGCCGGCCGATGAACGCGTGACTCTCCTCGAAGATCCGCTCCGCGTCATGGTCCAACGTCGCGACGTGGTAGCTCTGTTCCAGCAAGATCTCCCGGACGTCCGTCGAGGAGACCCGGGACAGCACCCGGGCGGAGTCGGAGGGGGGCACGACATGGTCCTTCGGACTGCGCAACAGCAGCAGCGGCTGGGTCACCTGGGGCAGCGCCGCGTCCACCAGACGGAACAGCCTCCCCAGCGAGTAGGCGGCGTGCAGGGGCGTCCGTGTGTACCCCAGCTCCACCTTCCCGTCCTTGGCGATGTCGTTCGCCAGCCCCCCGACCGAGGGGAGCACGTGCCGGAGCACCGGCAGGGCGTACGCCGCCGCCCCGTGCATCCTCACCGCCGGATTGACGACGACGATCCCGCTGATCGCGGGCCCGTGCTTGGCGGCCAGCCGCAGCGTCAGCGACCCGCCCATGGACAGCCCGCAGACGAAGACCTGCGCGCACCGCTCCCGCAGCTCGCGCAGCTCCCGGTCCACCTCCGCGTACCAGTCCTGCCACCGCGTGGACTGCATGTCCTGCCAGCGGGTGCCGTGCCCGGGGAGCAGCGGCACCGACACCGTCAGCCCGCGCTCCGCCAGATACTCGCCCCAGGGGCGCATCGACTGCGGGGAACCGGTGAATCCGTGACAGAGGAGGACGCCGACCTCGCCGCCCTCGTGGTGGTACGGCTCGGCTCCAGGAAGGACCGGCACCGGGGTCTCCTGTTCGTGAGGCTCGGAAGATGTACTTCACCGTACGCGACCGGACCGACACCGACCAGGTGCGTCCGGCCCCCAGGAAGGAGAGCGCGGGACGCCCAGGCGTTAAGGTCAGTCGGACAGCACACAGGAGGCATCCGAGTTGATCTACGGTGCAATGAAGTTCTCCGTCGGAGGGTCGCTGAAGCTCGCCTTCAGACCCTGGGTGGAGGGCATCGAGAACGTTCCCGCCGAAGGGCCCGCGATCCTCGCGAGCAACCATCTCTCGTTCTCGGACTCCTTCTTCCTTCCGGCCGTTCTCGACCGGAAGGTGACCTTCATCGCGAAGGCCGAGTACTTCACCACGCCCGGCATCAAGGGCAAGCTGACGGCGGCCTTCTTCAAGGGCGTCGGACAGTTGCCGGTGGACCGCTCCGGGGCGCGCGGGGCGGGTGAGGCGGCGATCAAGAGCGGTGTCGACGTCCTGGCCAAGGGGGAGCTGTTCGGCATCTACCCCGAGGGCACCCGCTCGCCCGACGGCCGGCTCTACCGGGGCAAGCCCGGCGGCCTGGCCCGGGTGGCGCTCGCCAGCGGCGCGCCGGTCATCCCGGTCGCGATGATCGACACGGAGAAGATCCAGCCGCCCGGCAAGGTGGTGCCCAAGCTGATGCGCCCGGGCATCAGGATCGGCAAGCCGCTGGACTTCAGCCGGTACCAGGGCATGGAGGGTGACCGGTTCATCCTGCGCTCGGTGACCGACGAGGTCATGTACGAAATCATGAAGCTGTCCGGTCAGGAGTACGTGGACGTCTACGCGACGGCCGCGAAGCGGCAGTTGGCCGAGGCGGCCAAGGAGAAGAGTCTGTCCGTCGAGTGACGGCGGGCGTGGCCGGGGGGCCGCGGAACGGGGGGCGGGGGCCATGGTCAAGCGGGAGCGTGTCGTACGGATGTCGGTCGAGCAGCCGCTGTGGCGGGCGCTGACCGGCTACCGGGTGCTGACCGCCGTCTACGCGATCCTCCTGTTCGTGTTCGAGCGCGACAAGTTCGAACGCCCCTGGATCGCCGTCGCCTTCCTCGCGTTCCTCGCCGTCTGGACCGCCGTCACCCTGCCCCGGGTGGCGAACGCCGCGAGCTGCACGAAGCGGTTCCTGGTCGCGGACCTCACCGTCGCGGTGGCCGGGATCCTGCTCACCCCGCTCGCCGACGAGCAGGCGCAGCAGGTCGACGGCCCCACCCTGCCGACGATATGGGCGGCCGGTTCCGTCCTCGCGTTCGCGATCAAGGGCGGCTGGCGGTGGGCGGCGCTCGCCTCGACCTTCGTCGCCGTGGCCAACCTCGTCGAGCGGGCGCACCCCAGCAGGGACACGCTCCACAACGTGCTGCTGGTGTGGATCGCCTCGATCGCGATCGGCTACATCGTGGAGGTGGCCCGCGCCTCCGAACGCATCCTCGCCCGCGCCCTGGAGATCGAGGCCGCGACCCGCGAGCGCGAGCGGCTGGCCCGTGACATCCACGACAGCGTCCTCCAGGTGCTGGCGATGGTGCAGCGGCGCGGTACGGCCCTGGGCGGCGAGGCTGCCGAACTGGGCAGGATGGCGGGGGAGCAGGAGGTCGCGCTGCGGACCCTGGTCTCCAGCGGGCTCGTCCCCACGGCCCGCGCCGCGCACGACGCGGGCCCGGGGGGCGCCGCGTTCCTCCGTACGGCAGCCGGCCCGTCCGGCGCGGACGCCGGCGTACAGGAGCCGTGCGACCTGCGCTCGCTCCTCGCGCCGTACACCGGCTCCAAGGTCACCTTCGCCGAGCCCGGCGCCCCGGTCCTGCTGGCGCCGGCCG
>NZ_WWJY01000105.1 GCF_009865405.1 Streptomyces sp. SID3212
GCCGCCAGCGGCGCGCTCGACAGGACGGCCGCGCGGTGCAGACACGCGGGCGCCAACAGGCAGCCGCACACGGCGTCGGCCGCCTCGGCGACGATCCCCGCCGTGAGCCTCAGCGTCACCACCGTGTCGTCGGCGACCCGGACCAGCACGCCGTCGTCCGTGGCCTCCACCGGCCAGCCGGCCACCTTCGCCACCGCCCCGTCCACGCGCTTGCGCAGCCGTACGGGCAGCAGATCGAGCGCGGCGGCGGCCACGTCAGCGGCAACCGGTGGCAGTACCGCAGCGGATGGGGTCATCGGTGCGCACCTCCTACGCGTTCGCCGACCCAGCGGGCCAGCTCCAAGGGGCTCAGCGCCGCGACCGGCATGCCGGCCCCGACCAACTGGCCCGCGATCCCCGTCGAATAGCGCGGCCTGCCCTCGTCGTCCAGCGACGCGCAGCCGAGCACGTGGCACCCGGCGTCGACCAGGGCCCGTACCTCCGCGAGCAGCGGCGAGACCGGGCCGCCCTCCTCGAAGTCGCTGATCAGGACCACGAGGGTGCGGGACGGCACCGACACCAGCTGTCGGGCGTGGCGCAGCCCCAGCGCGATGTTCGTCCCGCCGCCGACGCTGACTTCCAGCAGCAGACTCAGGGGATCGTCGACCTGGTCGGTGAGATCGACGACCTCGGTGGAGAACGCCACGAAGTGCGTACTCACCGCGGGCACTCCCGCCAGTACGGCGGCGGTGAGCGCGGCCCAGACCGTCGAGGCCTCCATCGAGCCGGACACGTCCACGACGAGGACGAGCCGCCAGTCGGCCGTCTTGCGGGCGCGGGTACGGAACACGGGCCGCTCCGGCAGCACGGTCAACGCGCCGGTCTCGGGGTCCCGGCGGGCGGTCGCCAGGTTGGCCCGGATGGTGCGGGCCAGGTCCAGCGGGCCGCCCGGGCGGCGGGTGGGGCGCGGATGGGAGAGGCCGGTGAGCGCGGGGCGCAGCCGGTTGGCGAGCGCCTCGGTCAACTCGGCCACCAGCCTCGCCACCAGGGGGCGGAGCCGGGCCAGTTGGTGCTCGGGGAGGCCGCCCGCGTACGACAGGACGGTCCGCAGCAACTCCACGGAGGGGCGGGCCGCCGCGGGGTCCAGTTCCATGGCGGCGTCGATCCGCCCGGCGTCGGCGGCAGCGGCGAGCACCTCCTCGCGGACGCCGGGCCCGAACAACGCGGTCAACTCCTCGGACCAGGACCGCACATCGGGGTACGGCGCCCCGTCCCCGCCCCGCGAACCACCCCGTCCCTCCTCGCCCCGGGCCCCCTCACCGCGCCCGAAGCCGTACAACTCGTCCAAGGCGGCGCCCACCCGCCCGGCCCCACCCCGCAACTCCCGCCCCCTCCCGAGCAACAACCGCCACCGCTCACCGGGAGAGAGGGCGAGTACGCCCTGCCCTGCCCCCGCCGAATCCCACCGAACACCACCCAAAGCGCTCCCGCCGGCAGGGCCGAGCAGCGGTGCTCGTCCGTCCGCCGCCGACATCCTCCCGTACGCGGCGCCGGTGGCTCCCGTTGCCGCGCTCGCCGTCACGCCCGTCGCCAGGTCCGTCTCCGACGTGGCCCTCAGGTCGGCGCCCACGTCGGACGTCAGGTCCGGAACCAATCCCCTCGCCGTCAGGGCCTCCCGGCCCGCCAGGTCCGCCGATGCCAGCAGCGCCAGCGTCGCCGGGTCCGTCATCGGGCCCGGCAAGGTGCCCGCCGCCAGGCCCGTGCGGTCCTCCACCGTCGCCAGGAGCCGGCTCCTCGCCGCCGGGGAGAGCGTGTCGAAACCGGCGCGCAGGGCGGGCAGCCGGTCCAGGAAATCCCGGTCGGGCAGCGCCTCGACCCGTTCCATCAGGGGGTACAGAGCGGGACCGGTCTCCATCAGCGAACCCGCCGCCAGCAGCGCCCCGCGCAGGAACTCCCCCAGGTCCGTACGGAGCACGGACGTCGTCGCGCCGTCCACGCGGGACGCCAGCCGGACCCCGAACTCCCTCGCGTCCCCGCTCCCCAGCAGTACCCGGGCCACCCCCGCCGCGCCCCTGATCAGCGCCGTGCCATCGGCCTCCAGCCGGACCAGCGCGGCGTCGAGCCGCAGACCGCCACCGAGCGCCGCCGCGGCCCGCCCCGCCAGGGCGACCAGCGCCCGCGCGTCCTCCGCGTCGGTGGAACCCGCCAGCCCGTCCAGCGCGCGCACCCCCGCCGCGGTGAGGTCGTCGTACGCCTCGGTGAGCGCGGCCCGTTCCCACCCGTCGGGCAGGCCCGGCAGATGACCGGATCTGATCCGGTCCAACAGGTTGAGCCCGGTGAGCAGTTCGGGCAGCGTCCCGGATGCGGGCAGCAACTCGGCGGTCTCCGCAAGGCGTTCCGCGGCGAGGCCGGGCAGTCCGCACCGCGCCGCCTCCTCGAGACCCGCCAGCACCTCCGGGGCCGTCGGACCACCGAGCAGGCGCTCTCTCGTCCGCCGCTGCCGCAGCGTCCCCTCCGTGGCCTGCTCCAGCGTCACTCCGCGCACACCGGTCACATCGAGCATCGCGGCCGTCGACGGAGACCAGGACACCGTCCACCGCGTCGTCAGCGGGGCGGCGTCGCCCACGCCCGCGACGCCGCCCTCCTCCCCGTACGGGACACGGCAGGCGGCCAGCCGGCGCAGGGCCAGCTCCCGGCGCCGGTCCAGGTCGCTCCGGTGCGCGTCCAGACGCAGCTCCCGGCGGGCCGGCGCGGTCGGCGTGGGCAGTGACAGCCCACCGAGGAGCGTCTCGACGGACGGTCCGAGCCCCGAACGCGGCGTCCCGGGCGCGAGCCGTCCCTGCCGGGTCCCGACCAGGACCTTCTCCATGGCCGCGGCCACGACGCGGCCCCGCCCGTACAACTGCCCCTGCGTGAGGACGGTCTGCGCCGCCTCCACCAACTCGCCGCGCCCGGCGGCCGGAAGCCCGCGCAGCGCCGCGAGGTCCCGGGCGACCCGGACCACCTCACGGGCGTCGGCGGGGCCGCTGGGGTGACCGCCGTCCCGTACGGCCACACAGATCCGTACGGCGGTCGCCGTCAACAGGTCGTCCAGCAGCACCGGATCGCCCGCCGCGAGATGCACCCCGCGCTGCCACTCCGGATCCCTGATCCCGGCCGGATACCCGGACCGCTCGTCCAACAGGGCATAGGAATACGGCACGAGCGAGGTGACCGCACCCCCACCCTTGGCGGATGCCGAGGCGTCACCTCCCACCGCCCGCACCACCCGCACCACGCCGTCCCCGGCGGCCCGGTCCACGCGGACTCCCGCAGACCGCGCCTCCCCGTCCCCGGCGGCCCGCGCCACGTCAGCGCCTGCGGATCGCGAAGCGTCTGCCCCGGCGGCCCGCGCCGCGTCGGCCCCCACGGACCGGGCCGCATCGGCCCCTGCGGCCCCCGCCTCGTCCGGTCCATCCCACACCAGCGCGGGCGCGTGGAAGGCCCCGATCACCGCGGCCGTACGGCGGCCGGCCCGTTCGGCCAGGTGGCGGCGCATGTTCGCCTCCCGGCGGAGGTCGTAGGGGTCCACCGCACCCGCGTCCGCCCGCAGCGCCCAGCCCACCAGCAGCGCGGCCCGCCGCAGTGCCTCCGGTCCCGAACCCGGGGCCATGGTCTCGACCAGCCGGTCCCACAGATCGTCCCCGCCCCGCCCCCCGACCCGCGCCCGCAACGCGGCACTCAACGCCCCGCCGTGACCGTCCCCCTCCGCGCCGCCGCCCGGGACCCGCTCCTCCCGTGCCCCCAGCGGCAGGTCGAACGCGACCACCTCCACCCCCGCCTCCCGCGCCCAGCGGATCGCCGCCAGCTCCGGGGAGAACTCCGCGAACGGCAGGAACACCAGCCCGCCGCCCGTTCCGTCGCTCCGGCCGCCCGCCAGGGCCACCGGCGGGACCGTCGCCGGGTCGGCGAGATACGGCAGCCAGGGCGCGAACTCCTCCGGCAGTTCGACGAACAGCACCTCCGGTGCCGCGTGCGTCAGCATCGCCGGTACGGCGGCGGCCAACGCGGGGGAGTGGTGCCGTACCCCGATCAGATACGGCTCCGTGCAGTCGGCCAGCCGGTTCAGCGCCTTCCCGGGCGCGGGCGCCTCCCCGAGCCCCGCCCCCTCACCCCAGTTCATCGCGCAGCTCCCACAACGTCCTCCACAGCGGTGCTCCCGCCTCCGCGCGGCGGCGGATCGGGCCGTCCCAGTAGCCCAGCAGCCTCGCGTGGTCGGCCGGGTCGTCCTTCTGGACCGTGCCCAGCAGGTGGCCGGGCAGCATGCGGAGCACGTCGCGGCCGTCGCCCAGGTAGGCCGCTCCCAGGCCCATCGCCGTGGCCACCTGGACCGCCTCCGCCGTCGACATGACCGTCGAGGGGCGTTCCACCTCCCAGCCCTCCGCGCTCCTCCCCGTCCGTAGGTCCCGGAACGCGGTGATCAGGGCCTCCAGCACGGTGTCGTCCACCGAGAACTCCGCCCCGCCGCGCACCAGTGCCGCCGTCGCCTGCCCGCGTACCAGCGCCGTCTCGGCGTCCAGGTCGTCGATCGGGCCCACCGTCTCGAAGTTGAAGCGCCGTTTCAGCGCGGCGGACATCTCGGAGACGCCCTTGTCGCGCAGGTTGGCCGTGGCGATCAGCGTGAAACCGGGCGCCGCGTGCACCGTGCTGTCGCCGTCCTCCCCGCCCGCCAGTTCCGGCACGGACATCCGGCGTTCGGAGAGCAGCGAGACCAGCGCGTCCTGCACCTCGGGCAGACAGCGCGTGACCTCCTCGATCCGCGCCACCGCGCCTCGGGTCATGGCCCGCAGGACGGGGGAGGGGACCAGCGCGTCCCGGCTCGGGCCCTTGGCCAGCAGCATCGCGTAGTTCCAGCCGTAACGCAGCTGGTCCTCCGTGGTCCCCGCCGTGCCCTGCACCGTGAGCGTGCTCGTACCGCACACGGCGGCCGACAACAGCTCGGAGAGCATCGACTTGGCCGTCCCGGGCTCGCCCACGAGCAGCAGCCCGCGCTCGCCCGCGAGCGTCACCACACACCGCTCCACCAGCGACCGGTCGCCCACGAACTTCCGGGACACCGCGAGCTTCCCGCCGTCCGGCGCCCTGAGCTGTTCGCCGTCCGTGCCGCACACGAACAGCACCACCGCGCGAGGGGTCAGCCTCCAGCCGGGCGGTCGCGGGCCGTTGTCGTACGACGCCAGGAACGCCAGCTCCGCCGCGAAGCGGTCCTCCGGCAGCTCCACCTGCCGGGCGCCGCCCGTCCTCGCCGCCGGTACGGTCTGTTCCCTCATCGTCTGCCTCCCCGGCCGCCACGGCCCTTGAACTCCTCGAACGCCGGCACGTCGCCGTCGCCCAACCGCCGCCACGCGGCCTCGAACAGCGCGGGCACCGGCAGGTCGGGCACCACGAAGCCCGGCCTGTCCCACGGCAGCAGCGCCGTCTTCCAGCTCTCCACGGGCAGCCGGGGCGCGTCCTTCTCCTCCAGCCAGCCGCCGGGCAGGAACAGCGTGCGTCCCGCGCGTGCGCGCCTGCCCTCCACCACCAGGTCCGTGGCGGCCAGTTCGGCCCGCGCCTTCTTCAACCGGGCCGGCTTCCACCCCGTCCACGCCGCCTGGTTGCGGTCCGTCGGATCGGGCAGCGCCAGCAGCATCAGGTAGAGGGCCGACGCGTCCTCCGAGATCCCGGACCGGCGCGCGACATCGGCCACCAGCCCCTCCACGCTCACCTGCGGGTTCTGCGGCGGTCCTGCCGGGCCGTCCGCCGAGACCAGCGCCAGGAACTCGTCACTCAGGACAGCCCGCAGCGCCTCCAGCCCCGACGCCTTCCCCGCCGTGGCCACGAGCAGCTTGAGGTCCGGGTGGTCGGGACCGCCGCCGCCCCCGCCGTCGGCCCCCGGCTCGGGCAGGACGGCCGACGGCCGCACCCACACCTCCTCGCCCGTCCCCCACCGCGTCGGCCTCAGGACCAGCGCCGCCGACAGCTCGAACATCTCGGCGTCGCCGGCGGCCCGCTTCGGCCCCAGTCCGTACGCCTCCCGCAGACGCGGCGACACCGGGTCGTAGGCGGAGTCCCGGTCCACCCCCAGGTCCAACAGCAGACCCGGGTCGGCGAGCCGCTCCCGCAGCCCGAGCACCGTCTCCGGCAGCACCGTCCGCAGCGGATCGCCGAACGGAAGCCGGTACGCGAGCCAGCGCAGCGCCTCGACCCAGCTGCCCAGCACGCCCCCGGTGAGCAGCCGCGCCGGGTCGACCGGTGCCAGCTCGCCCTCCACCGGGCGCTGTTCCGTACGCCCCGTCAGCTCGGTCTGCCACGCGGGGTTGAGCACCGCGTCCACCGCCTGACTCGCGTGCAGCTCGGCGGCCACCCCACGGATCACGGCAGGAGGCAGGACCCGCCGCTTGCCGCGTGTCGCGATCCACTCGCCCACCAGCGGCTCCGCCGGGAACCCGGCCGTCCACAGGTCGGCCACCCGCTCCGGGTCGGCCGGCAGCAGCAGCGCGGTGAACGACCGCCGCTGCTCGCCGCCCAGCGCGCTCAGCAGGGACACCGCCCACTCCAGCTCGGGCTTCTTCACGTCCAGCGGCTCCAGGTACTCCGCGGGCACCTGATTCCCCCGGTAGCGGTTCAGCCCCGGGCAGCCCAGCTGGAACAGCACGCCCGCCGACGGTGTGATCCCCACCCGCTCCGCGAACTCCACGCCCAGCTCCGGGCGGTACGGCAGCGGCCCGCGCTCACGCACCGCCTCCACCAGGCGGCGCACCGCGGGCGCCCGCACCGGGTCGTCCGCCGCGCCCAGCACCTGGGACCTGGTCACCGTGGTGCCCTCCCAGGCCCCGAAGACGCTGGCCGGGTCGTACTCCAGGCACTGCCAGTACCGCTCCTTCTCGTCGGCCCGCGAACAACCGACGAGCAGCAGCCGCCGCGCGCCCGCGTGCCGCACCTCGCCGCGCAGCCGGTCGGCGGCGTTGTCGGCGGCGTTTTCGTCTTCGTCTTCGTCGGCGTCCCCCTGGGGACCGACCGGCATCCGCAGCTCCACGATCCGCAGCCGCCCCCGCGGGTCGACCATGATCGCCGCACCATCGTCCTCGCCGGGAACGCCCTCACCGGGAGAGCCCTCGCCGGATCCGGCCTCCTCCCCTCCCACCCGCACGGCCAGCGCCGCGTCCAAGAGCTCCAACAGGGCCTCGCGTTGCGGCTCAGGTGTCACCGGTACGGCGGCCCGGACCGCGAGCGCCACCAGCGTGGATCCGTACACGGGCACCCAGCCGCCGCTCTCGGCGGCGGCCTCGGTCCGCCGCCCCGGGACGCCGTCCGCCGCGAGCAGCGCCGACAACCGCCCGATCTGGTCGAAGATCGCCGTCGAGTCCTGGGAGTTGTTCCGGTAGCCGAAGTAGTACCCGTCGGGCGCCAGGCCCCCGAACGCCTCCTCCAGCACCTTGTCGTACGCATGACGCACCGTCGGCCCGTCCGCCGTCAGGTCCCCGGGACCCCGCTCGGCCCGCTCCGCGAGCTTCGCGAGGCGTTCCGCGTGGCGGGCCGCCTCCTTCACCACGCCGGCCACCCCCGCCACCAGCCCCGGGTGGGTGACCTCCGGCAGCAGCGCGCGCACCGCCGCGTCCGGCTCCGAACCGCCGGCGACGGCCGACAGCAACGCCTCCGCGTCCGCGTCCGTCACCGCGCGCAGCGCGGCCGATCCCCGTTCGTCGCGGGGCCGCAGCGCGTGCCAGTGCGAGGTCGGCGGGACGAGCGGGGTGCCCGCTCCGTACGGCCCCTCCGTGCCGCCCGCGGTGTGCCGCGCGACGCAGGTCCCCTCGCCGTCGTACAGGTCGATCTGCGCCCCGCCGTACGCCGCCTTCTCACGCGGGTGCAGGACGGCTCCGCCCGGCAGCCGCAGCGGCGGCAGCGGGATTCCGGAGTGCTCCGGGACGGCCGGACCGCGGCTGCCGTCCACCGAACAGGCCGTCAGCGTCCGCCCGTCCGGGTCGTACGTCACGTACCAGCCCAGCAGCCCGTCCTTCGTCCCGAACGGGGAGGACTCCAGACCGGGACGTACGGGAAGCAGCCGGCAGGCGTTCTCCCGCAGCCGGATCGCGTCGCCGGTCAGGGCCGTCGCGAAGAAGGCCGGCACGGAGACGCGGCCCCG
Organism: Streptomyces sp. SID3212; assembly: GCF_009865405.1. Taxonomy (GTDB): domain Bacteria; phylum Actinomycetota; class Actinomycetes; order Streptomycetales; family Streptomycetaceae; genus Streptomyces. The sequence goes on from NZ_WWJY01000105.1 coordinate 8,141, forward strand.
GCGGGCCGACGCGGGGTCGTACTCCCACCACTGGTCCTCGTGCAGGACCCAGACGGAGATGCCGTCCGAGGCGACCGGTCGGCACTCGTCCGCGAACGAGATGTCGCCCGGGTGGACCGGCCGGCCGCCGTAGCACCGGCTGCCGTCGGCCAGGGGGAGCGAGGGCGTGCCGCCGCCGTTGCCCTGGCCGTGGATCTGGCCCTGGGGCTTGAAGATCTCGGTGGGACGGCCCGACCACACGCCGCGCCGGTCGTCACCCCATCCGTTGACGACGAGCCACTGACCGTCCACGTAGGCGATGTTGGTCGTGTCCCACGAGGTCTTCGAGACCGCGGGCAGCGTGAGCGTCCGCCGGTCGAGCACCTGGTCGGGACCGACGGCCGCCACCTGGAGGCCGACCCGGACGAGCAGGGCGGGCCAGGCGTCCGTCAGCCGGTACGTCTCGTCCGTGCCCGCCCTGACCCTGCCGCCCGGAGCCGCGTTCTTCGCGATCTTCCCCAGGTGCGGCAGGGCCTCCTCCAACCCCTGATGGCCCAGCTCGTCGAGGATCCCGGCGCGCAGGGTCCTGGCCAGGGCGGGGGCGGGGGACACCGCCGTGATCCGCCGGACCGCTTCGGGCGCCGTGGCCAGCACGGACGGCGACGAGAAGCGCGACAACCGGTGCAGCCTGTCGTTCAGCTCGGGCAGCCCGAACGGCCGGGCCAGGTCGTCGGCCCGCTCCTCCAGCCAGCCCGCGAGCACCGTGCGCAGCGCCGGGTGACGGGCCATCGATTCGAGCAGCTCGGACGCACCGCCCCGGCCGGCCTCCTGCTCCACGGCGCCCCGCAGCGCCCGGGCGAACCGCGGCTCCGAGGTCACCGCCAGCAGATCCCTGCGGCCCTCCCCCGTGTCGGACACCCAACTGCCCAGGTGCACTCCTCTCCCCTCGTCGGAGAGATCCTCGACCGGCACGCCCCAGGACAGACAGGCGTCCAGCAGGTCCAGGTCCACCCCGGTCCGCCACCCGGTCCCGCTGCTCAGCCGGACCGGCACCGCGTCCGCGACCAGCCGGCCCACCAGCCGCTCCACCAGGGTCAGTTCGGCGGCGAGCCGCGGGGTCTGCCCCCAGCCGCGCTGCCGGTGGGCCGCCCAGGACGTCACCCAGCCGGCCGCCGGGACCGAGCCGTCCAGCAGCAGGTCCACCGCCCCGCACCGCTCCAGCAGCGCCAGCCACGACTCGTCGAACGCCGCCGCGTCGCCGCCCGGAGCGGGCATCAGCGTCAACAGCCGCTCCCGCACCGCCCGGTCCTCGGTCGCCACGTCCGACAGGGCCGGCAGGGCGGCCTGCCAGAAACTCACCGCCGCGCGGTTCATCGCGCCCGTGTGGATGATCTCCGCGAGCAGGGACCGCTCCTCGGCGCGCGCGTCGAGCCCCGCGCCCTTCGACAGCCGGCGCAGATCCTCCAGCATCCCCGCGTAGGGGGCGAGTCCGGACGCGCACCGCTCCACGGACAGGGTCCTGAACTGGGCGTACGCCTCCTCGGGCGACAGCCGTACCGTCAGCCCCCTGGCATGCTCGCGCAGCGCCTTCCCGCTGAGCGCGCCCGCCGCGGCGAACTCCAGGAAGACCTCCCGGAGCCGCTCCTCGTCCACCGCCAGCGCGTACCGCTGCTCGGCCGTCCTGGCCTTGCCGAAGAACGTCGCCGCCTGCGCCGTCGACTCGACGGCCAGGAAGAGCCGCGCCACCTGTTCGTAGAAGGTGGGCAGGAAGTGCGGTACGGAACGGTCGAGCCGCTCCCCGATCTCGTCGAACCCCTCCTTCGCCAGCCCCGGCTTGGTGGCCACGAGCCGCGCGAGGCGCTCCATCTCCTTGACCACGGCGAGCGCGTGATGCCCGTTGCCCGGGTCGTTCACGAGCGCCCACGCGGGGAAGCCGAGGGACTGCCGCTTCACCCGGCCGACCTCCGCCACCTCCGCGGCGGAGAAGCCCAGATATTCGACGGAGAGATCCTCGGCGGCCCCGATCGCGCCGGGCACCAGCCGTACCACCGTGCGCCCGTCGAGCACGGGATGGCCGTACGACCTCGCCGTCAGCACATCGCCCAGCGTGGCCCCGCCCTCCGCTCCGAGCGGCAGCACCGCCCCGGCGTCCAGCAGATCCGCGGCCGGCAGACCCGCCTCCGGCGGTCGCCCGTCATCCACCGCGTTCCCGTTCACCACGCCCCCGTTCACAGCGCCCCCACGCACCGCGTTCTCGCTCACAGCACCCCCGCTCACAGCGCCCCCTCCTCTTCGCTCTCGACCACACGCCCCGCGAACACCAGCGCGGCCATCCGCTCACCCTCGGACCAGGCGACCGGCCCCACCTCACCGAGCGGCAGCCGCCGCCCCGTACCGTCCCGCCACTCCAGCGCCCCCGTCCGCGCCTCCGCGTCCGGGTAGTCACCCCCCAGCCAGTACGCCGCCTCCAACTGCCGCCCGTCCTCGACCAGCCGGCACAGCGCCTGACCGCCCCGCACCCGGTAACCGAGCGTCAGCGCCCGCCCGGTGGCGTGCCGCAGTTGGGCGAACTTCCCGTTCGCGTACGCGCTCCAGGCCGTGTCCGCGCCGGTCGGGCCGCCGACCCCCGCCGGCCGCTGCCACACCTCGCGGAACAGCTGCTCCACACCCTGCTCGACCTTCAGCTCCGCCGCGAACTCCCGCAGCTCCGCCAGGTCTTCGAGCAGCACCGGATGGGGGATCAGCACCGACGTCACCTCCGCCGGGTCCAGCCACACCGAGTCCCCGTCGAGATCCACGATCCCGAGCCCCCTCACTGGATCCGCGTCCCGCAGGAACCCGGCGCGCGTGGTGTCCGCCGCCCCGTCCGCGCCCACCGGTGCCACCACCAGGTCCCGCAGCGCCGCCTGCCACGCCGTGTCCGGCCACACCCGCGCCAGCAGCGCGACCGGCACCGGCAGCGACCGCACCAGCCAGGCGTCCACCTGCTCCCGGCACTCGCTCTCGTGCCGCGCCAGCCACTCGGCCAACTGCCGGAGCCGGACCACCTCGACGTCGTCCTTGAGCTTCGGCGGCACCTGCTTCAGCGCCCTGCCGGCGGCATTGCGGCACAGCACCCGCGTGCCCTCCAGCGAGACGGCGTACCCGCCCGCCGTTTCGATCCAACCCATGGCAGGACCCCTCCCCGACCTTCTGGTTCTCGAACTGATCACCACGTTAGGCGGGGGGTCTGACATCGGCCCGATCGGGCCGGTGAGCTGCGGGAACTCCGAGGTGTCCCCGCGTCAGACGATGTCCTCCATCTGCTGGATGTCCCGGGGCGAGTGGGAGTGGGTACGGGTCTCCTGGACGCGGCGCGCGAACGGCCAGTACGCCGTCGCCAGCAGCAGCGCCCCGGCCAGCGCGGCCACCGCGTAGTTCATCGTGTCGATGGTGACGGGGTAGCTCTGCGGCAGGCAGAACAGCACCGTGCAGAAGGTCACCCAGACCACCGCCGTCCAGCCCACCAGGTTGCTCCAGCGGCCGAGGTGCCACGGGCCGGGGGTGAACCGCTCGGGGCGCACGAGCTTGAGGAAGACCGGGATGATGTACACCGGCGTGATTCCGACGACGCTGATCGCCGTTATGGCGCCGTACGCGGTGGTCGACCACAGCGACGGCAGGGTCAGCGCGAAGGCCGCGACGACCGTCATGCACACCGCCCAGTACGGCACCAGAGTGCGGCGGCTGATGCGGCGCCAGAGGTGCGAGAAGGGGAGTTCGCCGTCGCGGCTGACGGCGAAGACCATCCGCGAACCCGACGTGGTCACGGCGATCGTGCAGAAGAACATCGCGCCGATCACCAGGAGCAGCATCAGCGTCGCGCCGTCGGTGCCGAGCGCGTCGATGAGGATCTGGGCCGGCGGCACCCCGGTCCCGGTCGCCTGGGTGGCGGCGTAGTCCTGGATGGCGAACGTCAGGCCGGCCAGCAGGATGAACCCGCCGATCCACGACCAGACGATGGACTTGATGATGCCGCGCGGCGCCGAGACGGCGGCCTGGGTGGTCTCCTCCGACAGGTGCGCGGAGGCGTCGTACCCGGTGAAGGTGTACATGGTGAGCAGCAGGCCCAGCGCGCACACGTACAGCGGATTCGAGAAGCCCGTGTCGTTGACGAACTCACCGAAGACAAAACCGGGCGACTGGTGGCTGTCGGGCAGGATCCACAGCGTGCCGACGATGGTCACGATGCCGACCAGGTGCCACCACACGCTCAGGTCGTTGAAGAACGCGGCGATCCGCACCCCGCACAGGTTGATCGCCGCGACGGCGATCAGGATGACCGCGAGGATCAGCAGCGTCGAGCCGGGGGTGGGTTTGTAGCCCGTCTGGAGGCTCAGCAGCGCGCCGAGGAAGGCCGCGGCGCCGTAGCCGCTGCCGGCCAGACCGCCCAGCATGCCGAGCAGGTTGATCCACCCGGTGTAGTACCCCCAGCGCGGTCCGCCGAGGATACGGGCCATGTAATACATGGCCCCCGACGTGGGGTACGCGCTGGTCACCTCCGCCAGGGCCATCCCGATGACCAGGACCATGGCCCCGGCGCCGACCCAGCCCCACATCATGACGGCCGGGCCGCCGTGGCCCATGCCGTATCCGTAGAGGGTCATGCAACCGGTCAACACCGAGATGACACTGAAACTGATGGCGAAGTTCCCGAACGGGCCCATGCGCCGGGCCAGAACGGGCTGGTAGCCCAGTTCCTTGAGGCGTTGCGCGTCCGGGGTGTCGCCCCGGTCGCCGATCGCGGGGGTCCGGGAGGTGCCGGAGGTCCCGGTCGGCGAACCGGTCGGTGAGGTGCCTGTCGAGGAAGACAACGGTCGTCCTTCTGCCGTGGTGGGGGGATGGGGGGGGCGGGAACGGAGAGGGTGCGAAGAAGAACCGGACGCGGTCAGGTGGCCGGCCGGTGCCGGTGTCTGCCGAACCGCGCCGGGCTCGTCCGCGCGGACGACTCGGCGACACTCAGGCACTGGCTGCGGCAGCGCGCGATGTGGTCGACCAGCGCGTCCTTGTCCCCCGGGTCGGCGAGCCGGAACTGCCAGGGGCGCGGCGTGATGTGACGTCCCATCGCCTGGAACACCCTCCCCGCCTCCTCGTACTGCTGGCCGGCCCACAACGCGTGTGCGAGGTAGTTGAGGTCCTGTACGGAACGCTCGCCCTCCGTGCGGAGGGCGAACCATCCGTGGAAGGCGGACAGCGCGTCCTGGATCGCGTAACTGTTCAGCCAGTGCATGTCGAGCGCTTCCCTGGGAAGCCGCAGCCACCGCTCGACCCGTACGTACACCGGCAGCATCAGCAGGGCCGCCGCCGCGGGCTGTTCCGCCCGGCTGAGCACCCACCGCGCGTAGCCGTCCGCGTGGCTGACCGCGGAGGCGTCGGGCCGGCTGAGCCAGTACTGGAGCATCCGGTGGTACGCCTCGCGGTTGTACGGGTCCAGGGCGTCCGCCCGCCGCAACAGCCCCCAGGGTCCGGCCGGCAGCATGGGGTCGGAGGCCTTCACCCGGTGCTCGCCGGCCTGTTGGTCCTCGTCGATGACGGCGAGGGCCAGGAAGCAGGTCCAGGGCACGGGGTTGTCCATCGCCGCGTGTACGGCGGTACGGCAGGCGCCGAGGGCCGTGTGCCACAGGCTGTCCGCGTTCGGATGCCCGCCCCGGAACGCCCGGAGCGCCCGCTCGGACGCGACACGCGCGAGCATCACCGTGGCGGTGGCGTCGGGTTCGTCGTCCGCCCACGCCTCGACGACGTCGGTGCCGGCGGCGGAGGCCGCGAGAACCTGGCTGCGGTACGTCCAGGTCGCCCAGGAGCGTGAGGTGTCCGTACGCGCGAGCAGCGTCCGCATGGACATCCACCGGCCCAGCGCGATTTCCTCCAGGGCCACCCTCAACTCGGTGTCGGCGCCCGCCGGATGCATCACCGGGCGCCAGTCGCCTTCCGCCATGCTCAGCCCCTCGCGACGCCGGTGCCACGGACGTGGGCCGAGGACGCGGCGGTGGTACGGGGCACACGGCCGGCGGGACGTGTCGGGCGGGCCGGGCGGGTCTGTAAAGCGGCAGCGAACGTCGTTTCCACAGATCCCCCTTCCTCCACGGGACTTCCCCGTGGAGCGTGAGGCTTTCCATGAAGCAGCCCCCACCGCGGTCCATTGCACACTACACGGTGTGTTCGATCACTTACGGAATCTTTTCGCAAATTAAGAATCGCAACTCGGCCACAATGTGCGCACAATGCGCACCGCCGCAGGAGGGAAATCCACTCCCCATTCCATTTCCACCCCCAGCGACCTGTCCGAGCCGGTCCGAGCCGGTCCGGGCCCCTCCGGGCGATACGCCGTGGCCCGGGGGGACCCGCTGTCGGTCCCTCCGGTTACCTTCGATACATGGCAGGCACCACCGGCACGACCTCGTCCCACTCCCCGGCCCCCGCGACCCCCTCGACCCCTTCCACCCCTTACGACAGCGCCGCCACCGAGCGCTGGGCCCCGGAGCCCGACAAACGGCCCGGCAGGACCGCGTTCCAGCGCGACCGCGCCCGCGTGCTGCACTCCGCCGCGCTGCGCCGCCTGGCGGGCAAGACGCAGGTGGTCACCCCGGGCACCCGTAACCAGGACTGGGACGCCAGCGCGCGCACGCGCCTTACGCACTCGCTGGAGTGCGCCCAGGTGGGCCGCGAGCTGGGCGCGGCCCTCGGCTGCGATCCGGATCTCGTCGAGACCGCTTGCCTGTCCCACGACATGGGCCACCCGCCCTTCGGCCACAACGGCGAGCAGGCCCTGAACGACTTCGCCGAGGACTGCGGCGGCTTCGAGGGGAACGCGCAGTCGCTGCGCCTGCTGACCCGGATCGAGCCCAAGCGGTTCGTCGTGTCCGAGGAGACGGGCGAGCCGGTCAGCGTCGGCCTCAACCTGACCAGGGCCGCCCTGGACGCCGCGACGAAGTACCCCTGGCCGCGCGGCGCCCACCCCACCGAGCCCGCCTCCGCGAAGTTCGGCGTGTACGAGGACGACCTGCCGGTCTTCGCCTGGGCCCGGGAAGGCGCCCCGGCGGGCCGTACGTGCTTCGAGGCGCAGGTCATGGACTGGTCCGACGACGTCGCCTACTCGGTCCACGACTTCGAGGACGGGCTCCACGCCGGCCATGTGGACCCGGCCGCCCTCTCCTCCGCGACCGAGCGGGACTCGATCTGGGCGGTCGCGACAGGCCGGTACGTCCCCGCGGACACCGACCCGGCCGAGCTGTCCGCCGCGCTGGACCGCCTCATGGGACAGCGCTGGTGGCCGCACGGCTACGACGGCTCCGCCGTCGCCCAGGGCCGCCTCAAGGACGCCACCAGCCAGCTCATCGGCCGCTTCTGCCTGGCCGCGGAGGGCGCCACCCGCGAGGCGTACGGCACGGGCCCGCTCACCCGGTACGGCGCCGAGCTGGTCGTCCCGCGCGAGGCGCGCCTCGAGTGCGCGGTCCTCAAGGCCGTCGCCGACCGTTACGTCATGCAGCGGGCCGAGCAGGAGACCCTCCGCGCCGACCAGCGGATCGTCCTGGCCGAGCTGGCCGAGGCGCTCACGGCGGGCGCCCCGGAGGGGTTGGACCCGCAGTTCCGCGCGCTGTTCGACACGGCCGGGGACGACCGTGCCCGCAAGCGGGTGATCGTCGACCAGATCGCCTCCCTCACGGACGCGGCAGCCCGCTCCCTGCACGGCGGCCTCCACGGAAGAGGGCGCTGAGGACGGACGAGCGCACGGACGGGGCCCCTCACCCCCCGCCCGCCGCACAGCACCGGCGCGCCCCCTCTTCCGCCACTACGCTCCGTACGGGACGCTCGCAGATGGCGGCTGAGCAAAAAGGAGGCATCAAGTGGTCGACGCACATCGGACATTTGTCATCGTCGGCGGCGGGCTCGCCGCGGCGAAGGCCGCGGAGACCCTCCGGACGGAGGGCTTCACCGGCCGGGTGATCCTGATCGGCGACGAGCGCGACCATCCCTACGAGCGCCCACCCCTCTCCAAGGGCTATCTGACCGGCAAGGACGAGCGCGACAGCGTCTTCGTGCACGAGCCCGCCTGGTACGCGCGGTCCCAGGTCGAGCTGCACCTGGGCCAGACGGTCACCTCGATCGACCGCAGCACCCGCTGCGTGCACCTCGGCGACGGCACCTCCGTGCACTACGACAAGCTGCTGCTGGCCACCGGCTCGGAACCGCGCCGCCTCGACGTCCCCGGTACGGATCTGGTGGGCGTCCACCACCTGCGCCGCCTCGCCCACTCCGACCGGCTGCGCCAGGTGCTCTCCGCCCTGGGCCGGGACAACGGCCACCTGGTCGTCGCCGGGGCCGGCTGGATCGGCCTGGAGGTCGCCGCGGCGGCCCGGGAGTACGGCGCCGAGGTCACCGTCGTCGAGTCCGCGGCCACCCCGCTGCACCAGGTCATCGGCCCCGAGCTGGGCCAGCTCTTCACCGACCTGCACCGCGAGCACGGAGTCCGCTTCCACTTCGGGGTACGGCTCACCGAGATCGTCGGCCAGGACGGCATGGTCCTGGCGGCCCGTACGGACGACGGGGAGGAGCACCCCGCCCACGACGTGCTCGCCGCGATCGGCGCCGCTCCCCGGGTCTCCCTGGCCGAGGCGGCCGGCCTCACCCTCGCCGACCGCGCCACGGGCGGCGGCATCGCCGTGGACGCCTCGCTGCGCACCTCGGACCCGGACATCTTCGCGGCCGGGGACGTGGCCGCGTTCCCGCTCTCCGGCTGGGGCGAGGGCCTGCCCGTCGACCGGGTGCGCGTCGAGCACTGGGCCAACGCCCTGAACGGTGGCTCCGCCGCCGCGCGGGCGATGCTCGGCCAGGAGGTCACGTACGACCGGATCCCGTACTTCTTCTCCGACCAGTACGACCTGGGCCTGGAGTACTCGGGCTGGGCGCCGCCCGGCTCGTACGACCAGGTGGTGGTCAGGGGCGACGCGGGAAAGCGCGAGTTCATCGCCTTCTGGACCAAGGACGGCCGGGTGCTCGCCGGGATGAACGTCAACGTGTGGGACGTCACCGAGGACATCCAGCGCCTGATCCGCTCCGGCGCCCGGCTGGACCCGGAGGCGCTCGCCGACCCGTCGGTGCCGCTCGCCTCGCTGGCCACCGACGGCACCTGACACCTCCGGTGGCCCCGGTCCCGGCCGTTCCGAAGCGCCTCCTCCCGACCGCACTGTCGGCCGGTGTCGTAGCGCCACCGTAGAATCCACGCGTGGCCGGCAGGATCAACGATGACGACGTGAAGGCGGTTCGGGACGCGGTCCCGATCGACGCCGTCGTGTCCGAATACCTCCAGTTGCGCAGCGCGGGCGGCGGAAACCTGAAAGGGCTCTGCCCCTTCCACGACGAGAAGTCCCCCTCCTTCCAGGTCAGTCCGAGCAAGGGTCTCTTCCACTGCTTCGGCTGCCAGGAGGGCGGGGACACCATCGCCTTCGTGATGAAGCTCGACCACCTCTCCTTCTCCGAGACGGTCGAGCGCCTCGCCGCCCAGGCGGGCATCACCCTGCGGTACGAGGAAGGCGGCTACAACCCGGCGGGCCAGCGCGGCGAGCGCACCCGGCTGGTGGAGGCCCACAAGGCCGCCGCGCTGTTCTACGCCGAGCAGCTGTCGGGCGCCGAGGCCGAGATCGGCCGCAAGTTCCTCGCCGAGCGCGGCTTCGACCAGGCGGCGGCCGAGCACTTCGGCGTCGGGTACAGCCCGGTCGGCTGGGACCACCTCACGAGCCATCTGCGCGGCAAGGGCTTCTCCGACAAGGAGTTGCTGCTCTCCGGTCTCTCCCAGGACGGCCGCCGCGGCCCGATCGACCGCTTCCGCGGCCGGCTGATGTGGCCCATCAGGGACATCTCCGGCGAGGTGGTCGGCTTCGGCGCGCGCAAGCTGCGCGACGACGACAACGGTCCGAAGTACCTCAACACCCCCGAGACCGCGATCTACAAGAAGTCCCAGGTGTTGTACGGCGTCGACCTGGCGAAGAAGGACATCGCCAAGGCCAGCAGGGCCGTGGTGGTCGAGGGCTACACCGACGTGATGGCCTGCCACCTGGCCGGCGTCACCACCGCCATCGCCACCTGCGGCACCGCCTTCGGCGCCGACCACATCAAGATCCTCAGACGGCTGCTGATGGACAACGGCAGCGCACGCGTGATCTTCACCTTCGACGGGGACGCGGCCGGCCAGAAGGCCGCGCTGCGCGCCTTCGAGGACGACCAGAAGTTCGCCGCCGAGACGTACATCGCCATCGCCCCCGACAACATGGACCCCTGCGACCTGCGCCTCGCCAAGGGCGACGAAGCGGTCCAGGACCTGGTCGAACCGCGCACGCCCCTCTTCGAGTTCGCGATCCGCCAGATCGTCTCGCGCTACGCGCTGGAGACCCCGGCGGGGCGCGCCGCCGCCCTGGACGAGGCGGCGCCGATCGTGGCCCGGATCAAGAACGGCGCGTCGCAGCACGAGGTCGCCGTCCAGCTCGCCGGGATTCTCGGCATCCTGGACACCCAGTTCGTGGTCAAGCGGGTGGCGCAGGTGGCGCGTTGGGCGCGCGACCGGGGCGGGCGCGGCCCG
>NZ_WWJY01001073.1 GCF_009865405.1 Streptomyces sp. SID3212
CGGCGCGGGCCCGGCGGCGGCAGGCCGACCGACTCCGGGCGGGTCCGCTCCCGCCAGCGGCGCAGCTCTCTGCCGAACTCCATAGCCCTCGAATATACGCCCGGGGCAGCCCGGGGGTGGGGAGGCGGCCTTGGTGGTACTGGCAGTACCTGCTGTTCCCGGCCCTGGCCGGTGAGCATGAGGACATGACGACAACACTGATCACCGGAAGCAACAAAGGGCTGGGGTACGAGACCGCGCGCCAGCTGATCGGCGCTGGTCACGACGTGTGGATCGGGGCGCGGGACCCGGAACGGGGAGCTGCCGCCGCACACACACTGGGGGCCCGGTTCGTCCAGCTGGACGTCACCGACGAGGCATCGGTCTCCGCCGCGGTCGCGACCGTCGGGGAGTTGGACGTTCTGGTCAACAACGCGGGGATCCTCGGTGGTACGGAGGCGGTGGGTGACGTCACGGCAGAGGCCGTTCGGCACGTGTACGAAACCAATGTGTTCGGCGTCGTCCGGGTCACGCACGCCTTCCTGCCGCTTCTGGAGAAGTCGGCGGCGCCGGTCGTCGTCAACCTCGGCAGCGCGCTCGGCTCGCTGGCGCTCAACAGCGACCCCGACACGCTCGCGTCCTCGTTCGCCGTGCTCGCCTACCAGTCGTCCAAGACCGCGCTCAACATGATCACGGTGCAGTACGCGAAGGCGTACCCGGGAATGCGGATCAACTGCGTCGACCCCGGTTACACCGTGACCGACTTCAACGGAGGGGGCGGCGACAGGACCGTCGGGGAAGGGGCCGAGATCGTCGTCCGGATGGCCTCGGCCGGCGGGGACGGGCCGACGGGCGGCTTCTTCAACAGCGCGGGGCCGCAACCTTGGTGATGCCGGGCGCCGGTATGCGCGAGGGGGCGGGACGCCTGTACCGGCCGGGCCCGTGCGGGGCCCGGCCGGTGTCTGGAAACGCTGTCCGGGGGCTGCTCGGCGGACCCTAGGGGGTGACCGGGATGTTGGTCAGGCCGGACGGGGCGTTGGTGGCCGTGTTGCTCGCGTGGACGACGTTCGGGTTGCCCGCGCACTGGGACGTGGAAGTGATCTTGATCGCGTACGCTCCGGCGCCGCCGAGGTCGGACCGGTTGCCCCGCCACACATTGCCGCAGCCGTTCTGGAAGGACGGGCTGGTCGAGGGGTTGTGGGTCTCGTAGCCGTTGGCGAAGGTGCCGGGCGGGGCGAAGGTGCCGGTGTTGTTCTCGATGAGGTAGTTGATGCCCTTCACGTCCACCCAGGAGTCCGCAGAGTTCTGCCCGCTGATGCCCGTGCCGTTGAAGGTGTTGCCTCGGACGACGCCGCCGGTCGTGCCCTCCTTCACATCGATCGGCTCGGCCGCGATGCCGGGACCAATCCGGTTGTTGACCACCTGGACGCGGTCGGCCCGGTCCACCCCGCCGGTGTTGCCGTGGCAGCCCCAGTTCGAGCCGGCGGATCCGATGTACACGCCCTCGCCGTACCCCTTCTGAACCAGCCCGGTGTCGGTGATCCGGGAGTTCTGGATCACGCCGTCGGACGACGAACGCCGGAAGTGCACGGCCTCCTCGTCGACGTGGTGCACGTACACGCCGTCGAGGGTCACGTGGTGGGAGTTGTCGAGGACGATGCCCTTCTTGGAGTCCTTGACGGTGAAGCCGTTGAGCTTCCAGTACGGGGCGCCGTACAGCCAGAGGCCGTAGCCGGAGTCCCAGCCCGCCGTCGGGGCGGGGCAGTCGGGGGCTTCTCCGGACGGGCCGTCGTTGACCAGGACGGCGTTCTCCGGGCCGGTCAGGGTGATCGGCGCGGACACCGTACCGGGACGCTGGGTGGCGAAGGCTCCGCGGTACTCACCGGCCGCGAGCCGGATCGTCTGTCCGGGCTGGACCGCGGCGAGGGCACCCACCAGCTGGGCCGAGGTCGCGACGTCGATCGTCGTCCCGCCGCCGCCCGGCCGGGTGGTGGCGGTCAGGGTGGCGCTCGCGGGGGAGGTGTTGCCGGCCGCGTCGACGGCGCGGACGGTGTAGCTGTAGGCGGTTGCCGGGGTGAGCCCGGAATCGGTGTGGGTGGTACCGGCGGTGGTCGCCGCCAGTTGGCCGCCGCGGTGGATCTGGTAGCCGGTGACTCCGACGTTGTCGGTGGAGGGGTTCCAGGCGAGGGACACACTGGTCGACGTGGTGCCGGCCGAGCGGAGATCGCCCGGGGCCGAGGGAGCGGTGGTGTCACTCCCGCTGCCACCGCCGGTGCCGTAGACCTCGAACTCCAGGAGGGAGTAGCCGAACGCGGTTCCTCGAGCGGTGCCGTACACCCGGACGTAGCGGCCGGTGCCGTTGACCGTCAGGTCGTCGGTCGCTCCGTCGCCGGTGGTCGTCGTGTGGACATCCGTCCAGCTGGAGCCGTTGGCGGAGGTCTGGATCCGGTACGACGTGGCGTACGCGGCCTCCCAGTTGAGCTTGACCTGGGAGATGGTGTACGTACCGCCGAGGTCGACGCTGATCCACTGCGGATCCACTCCCTCCGCGCTCGCCCAGCGGGTGGTCGCGCTTCCGTCGACGGCCCGTGCCGCCTCGAAGCCGCTTCCCTCGGTCGACGACGCTGTGGCGGGTTTGCCCCGGGACACCAGGACATCGGCGGCCTGCGCCACCCGGGCCGAGGACGTCGCGGCCCCGGCACCTCCTAACAGCGACAGGACGGCGGCCACGGCGACAACGAACACACTTCGCCTTCTGCTTCTCGCTCCCATGCGAATCCGATCCCCTTCCATGATGGCTTCTCTTCCACGAGGGTCGATCGACGTGCTGTGGCGTACTGACGGGAAACCCGGCTGACGGGAAACCCGGAAACAACCGGAGAGAATTGTTAGGAAGTTTTCCTAACAGTTGAAGGGAGAGTAAAGGGCGTCCCCGCGTCCCGCAAGAGTCCTGTCGGAAACGGTGGCTCCGGCCGTGGGCCCCGCTACAGCGCGGCGAGCTTCTGGCGCACCAGCGCGGCCTTGGGATGCTTCAGTTCTTCCATGATCGCCAGGGCTTCGAGCCAGCACCGCCGCGCGCCGTCCGGCTTGTCCGTCTCCAGCTGGACGGTGCCCATCCGCAGCAGGACCTCTCCCTGGTTGGCGCGGTTGCCCAACTCGATGTCGATCGAAAGGGCGCGCCGGTAGAACCCGTCGGCCTCCTGATGGCGGCCCAGTGCGCTGTGGGCGTCGCCGAGTGAGGACCAGCAGACGGCCTGGCCGTTGCGGTCGTTGAGCACCTGGAAGAGATCGAGGGCTTCCTGGACCAGTTCGATGGCCTGAGCATGCTGTCCCAGAGCGGTTCGGCAGGCTCCGATGCCTTCCAGGGCGTTCGCCTCACCCGCGCGGTGGTGTTCCTTCCGGTACAGCTCCAGCGCGTGGCGGTGTTGTTCTTCCGCCTGCCGGTGGTGGCCCTGGTCGGCCAGGACGGTCGCGACATTGCTGTGGACGTAGGCGCGCTCGCGGCCGCACCCCAGCTCGGTGAACAGGTCCCGCGCTTCCCGCAGGTGTACGAGGGCCTGATCACTGTCGCCCAGGTAGTGACGGGCCCCGGCGAGGCTGCGGTGCATATGGGCCTGCCCCGTCCGGTCCCCGCTTCGCTCGGCGGCCTCCAGGGCGAGGCGCATGGTGGTCGCCCAGTCGAAATACCGGCCACTGCGCTGGTGGTGCAGGCCCAGACTGAGGGCGAGCCGCCAGGCGCTCCCGGCCGCGCCCGCATCGGCGGCGTGTTCGACCGTGGCGGCGAGTACCAGCCGCTCGGCGTCGAACCAGGCGCGGGCCGCGTCCAGGTCACGGAGGTTCTCCGGCAGGACGCCCGCCCGTGGCGCCGGCGGCGGGGGCGGGGGGTTGTGCGGGCGCAGCCGCAGGTGGGCGCTGTAGGCGCTGTGCTGGTAGTGGTCGAACAGGCGCCCGAGGGCCGCGGCGCGTTCGGCCTCGGAGTCCTCGTCCTCGCTGAGTTCGAGTGCGTACGCCCTGAGCAGGTCGTGCAGGGTGAAGCGTCCCGGATGCGGTTCGGAGATCATCTGCGCACGGGACAACTCGCCGGTCAGCGCGCGGCCCTGCCGCGGGGAGGAGGCGGTGAGACTGGCGGCGGCGGCCGTGGAGATGTCGGGTGCGTGGTGGAGGGAGAACATCCGGAACATCTCCCGGGCGGGTGCGCTGAGTTGGTGGTAGGACCAGGAGAAGACCGCGCGGACGTCGACGGACCCGTCGCCCGTGAAGGCGTCCAGGCTCCCGTGGGTGCCGCGCAGTTCGGCGGCGATGCCTGCCAACGGGAAGTGAGGGTGCGCCTGGGCGCGGGCTGCCACGACCGCGAGGGCCAGGGGCAGTCGGGCGCAGAGTGCGGTGATCTCGGCGACCGCCCGCGGTTCCGCCCCGCTGCGGGCGAGTCCGATCCTGCGGGTGAGGCTCTCCCGGGCGTCGTCGGGATCGAAGAGGTCGAGGGTCAGCGGATGTGCTCCCGCTCCGGCCACCAGGGCGGGAAGACGGTTACGACTGGTCACCACGACCCGGCACCCCGGCGCCGCCGGCAGCAGCGTGCGTACCTGCTCCGCGTCCTGGGCGTTGTCCAGGATCAGGAGGAGACGCTTGTCCGACATCACGCTGCGGTAGAGGCCGGTCCGTGGATCGCCCGCGGGCGGCATGGATTCGGGCCGTACGCCGAGCGCGTGGAGGAAGTTCTGCTGGATCTGGGCGGGACGCACCGGCCGGGTGCCGCTGAAGCCCTTGAGATCGATGTACAGCTGGCCGTCGGGGAAGTGGTGGGCGACCCGGTGGGCCCAGTGCACGGCGAGTGTCGACTTGCCCGTCCCGGGAGATCCGTCAATGGTGACGACGGTGACCGCGTCGGCGGGAGCGCCGGGGCCGGGAACCAGGGCGTCCAGGTACGCCAACTCCCGGGTACGGGCCACGAACAGTGTCAGATCCTGGGGCAGCTGCGCGGGACGTGGCGGTGAACCGGCTTCTCCTGCGGGCTCTTCGCCGGATACGGCTTCCCGGACCCGGGAGCTCACGCTGTGCCGGTCCGGCTCCACCTCCGGCAGGGACAGTCCCGGTTCGGCCTGGAGGATCTGGAGGTGCAGCGTCCGGAGCCCCGGGCCGGGATCCACGCCCAGCTCCTCCCGGAGCAGGAGCCGCACCTGGTCGTAGGTCGCGAGCGCCTCGGCCTGGCGTCCCGACCGGTAGAGGGCGAGCATCAGGAGTTCGTGCAGGCGCTCGCGCAGGGGGTGGGCCCTGACCAGGCCGACGAGTTCGGCTGCTGCGGACGCGTGGCGGCCGGATTCCACGTCCGCGAACGCGCACTCCTCGACCGCGAGCAGGCGCAGCTCTTCCAACGTACCGCGCAACGCCGGAGCGAAGGAGTTGCCGAGGTCACCCAGGGGGCCGGCGGACCAGAGGCCGGATTCCTCGCGCAGCCGGGCGGCGGCGGCGATCCGGTCGGCGGGATCCCGAGCCTCATGGGTGAGCGAGATCAGCCGCCGAACGCGTTCCACGTCCACACTCTGGAGAGGCACCGAGAGACCGTAGCTGCCGCTCCGGGTCCGGATAGGGCAGTCGCTCGACGGCAGGACCTTGCGCAGTCCGGTGATATAGGTGCGTACGAGAGCCGGGGCGGAGGCCGGCGGGCGACCTCCCCACAAGGCGTCGACAAGCTGGTCCACCGAGACCTGGGAACGGTTGTTCAACAGCAACACGGCGAGCACCGCCCGCTGTTGACGAGGTCCAAGAGCGAGCTCGGCGGTGTCGCGCCACGCGCGGACCGGACCCAGGAGAGAGAACCTCACGCCTTGCCCCGCCACCACGCCGTTCCTCTGCTCGTCGAGTGAACGCAATATCATAGCAAGCTAGGCTAATAGGGAGAAACCGTCAAGGCATCCGCCCGTCCGACGGAGGGCGGGCAGTGCGGGCGGGCGCGGCCCTGGGGCCGGACCAGCATGCCGCATATGCGTTTTGTCTGCGCCGACGCCGAAGAGTGGCACTTGCGCGAAAGATCATTGTTTCGACAATCGGGATGTACTGATGACGAATCCGCCCTGGCCGAGCGCTTCGAACGCGGCGGGAGTGCCGGACGACCGCCCGGCCGGACCGGATGCGGGCCTGCCTCGGGTGTTCGACGTGTACGAGCGTCTGGGCCACGCCGATCCGACCGGGGCGTGGGACTCGTTCTGCCGGGCGCACAACTGGGCCGCCCCCTTCCCCCGGGCTTCTCCCGCCGACGGCGCGGGCGACCACGTCCCGTCGGCACGGCCCACCGAGGGGGGCCGGCTGCTTTCCGGGGTATGGCGACTGCCCCCGGCGTACCGGCGGGCACGGTGGCTGGCCCTGCGGACTCCGCCTGCGGGAGACGGCCGCCCGGCGGAGTGCCGTCCGCTGTACGTCGTGGGGGTCGGGGCGCTGGAGCGCTCGGGCGCGGTCGACGACGACGCTCTGCTGATACGGCTGCGCGACCTGTTCATACCGGCGGGGCTGACCGCCTGTGCGGCGGGCCGGGAGCTGCGGGCGAAAGAGGCGGAGTTCCTGTGGGTCGCGGTCACCGCGATGGCGATGGGGGCCGCGAGGCACCTGCTGGAGACCACCGCACGGCTGACCCCCGGGCCCGTACCGCCCGGCGCGCCCACCGTAAACCTGGGTGCCGCGCTGGACCGGAGGCGGGAGACCGTACGACGGGACCTGACGCTCGCGGCGGCTTCGGACGCCGGGGCTGCGGCCCCGCGCATCGCCGAGGGAGTGGAAGAATCACACCATCTGGTGCGCGACGTGTACGCGGCGGCGTACCAGTACGCGCTGCCGCGCGCCCGGAGCGTTCACCCCCTTGAATCGATCATGACAGGGAGTGTGCCGGTCCTCCAGCACGCCCGGTTCACCACCAGCCTTCTCCCCGCGACCGGCACAACCTCCTGAACAGGACACGGCACCACCTATGACAGTCATCGCTTACCAGGGCGAACCGGGCTCCAACTCGGCGACCGCAGTGGCCCACTTGTACCCGGGGAGCCAAGGGCTGCCCTGCACCGGCTTCGACCAGGCGCTCGACGCCGTGCTCCTGGGGTCCGCCGACCTCGCGGTCATCCCGGTGGACAACTCGGCGGCCGGACGGGTGGCGGACGTGCACCACCTGCTGCCGGACTCCGGTCTGTCCATCATCGGGGAGTACTTCCTCGACATCCGCTTCGACCTCATGGGCGTACCGGACGGATCGCTGGAGCAGGTCGAGACCGTACGCAGCCACGTCCACGCGCTGAGTCAGTGCCGGAAGGTCCTGCGGGAGGGCGGCTGGCGGACCCTCGTCAGCGACGACACCGCGGGGGCGGCGCGCGAGGTGGCGGAGTCGCGCGATCCCCGGCAGGCCGCCCTCGCCCCTCCGGCCGCGGCGGAGCTGCACGGGCTGCGCGTTCTGAGGTCCGGTGTCGAGGACGACCCGGACAACACCACGCGTTTCGTCGTCCTCTCGCGCGATCCGGGACCTGCGCCGGAGGCCGGCGTTCCGACGGTGACCAGTCTGTTCTTCCTGGTCCGCAACATCCCCAGCGCCCTCTACAAGGCACTGGGCGGATTCGCCAGCAACGCCGTCAACCTCACCAAGATCGAGAGCTACCAGCTCGGGGCCGGGACGCGGCCCAGCCGCTTCTACATCGAGATCGAGGGCAGCCCCGACGAGACCCACGTGGCCCACGCCCTGGACGAACTGCGCTTCTTCTCCTCCGAGGTACGCGTTCTGGGCGTCTACCCCGCACATCCGCGCCGCTTCCGCGATCACGCGCACCGTCCCTGAGGGTCACCCCGCCCCTGAGAGTCACCGTTGCGCCGGCCTCACCGCGCCGGGCGCCTCCGAGGCCGCCCTTGATCAACTGGGGCTGCCCTTGGTTCAACCGCGCGGACCGGCTGATTCGACGGAGCGGTCCCGGCGACGACCGTCCGGCGAACAGCGCTCGGGGGCGATCAGGTGCGCGGCGCGCTCAGCGATGCCCAGGACGGCCGCGTTGGTGTTCGCCGAGACGCTCAACGGCATCACAGAGGCGTCGGCGATCCGCAGCCCGTCGACACCGTGGACGCGCAGGGCCGTGTCGACCACCGATTCGCCGTCCGTGCCGATGCGGCAGGTGCCCACCGGGTGGAACCAGGTGCCGGCGGTGTGACGTACGTACGCACGGCACTCGTCGTCGGTGACCACCTCGCCGCCGGGGAGGATCTCGTCACCACGCCAGACCGACAGGGCGTCGGCCCGCGCGATGTGCCGCGCCGTGCGCAAGGCGGTGACCATACGGTCCAGGTCCCCGCCCTCGGCCACGTACGCCGGGGCGACGAGCGGAGGAGAGCAGGGGTCCGCGCTGCGCAGCCGCACACTCCCCCGGCCTGCGGGGGTGGCGAGCGCGAGATGGATCGAGAAGCCCTCCCGGCCGCCCTCCCCTCGCGGCCCCGGCGCCGCGGACGTGAGGGTCATCAGCACATCCGGGTCCCCGCACCGGCCGGTACGTGTGAGGATCATGGCCTGCCGCGACGGGCCGGGCACCGGGGTTCTCCTCACCCCGTAGGAGATCCGGGCCGGCGGATGGCCGTGCAGATTGGCGCCCACTCCAGGGAGATCGGCGCGAACCGGGATCCCGATCCGCCGCAGATGGGCGGCAGGGCCGATGCCTGAGAGCATGAGCAGTCGCGGGGATCCGACGGTTCCCGCACTCAGCACGACATCCCGCTCGGCGCGGACGGTACGCGGCCTGCCGTCCCGGACGTACTCGGCACCCAGGCACCGCCCGTTGTCGATGAGGAGCCGCCGCACCCGCGCATCCGTGACGACCTTGAGATTGCGCCGTGAGAGCGCCGGCAGGAGATAGCCTTCGGCGGCACTCTGCCCGCGGCCTCCGACGCCATTCCTCTCGGCCCAGAACACCCCTTCGGCCCGGGGGGCGTTGCCGTCCTCACAAAGAGGGAAGCCCGAGTCGGCCGCCGCGTCATGGAGGCTCTGCGCGAGAGGACCGGCGGCGGGCGGCTCCTCGATGGTCATGGGGCCTGTTTGCCCCCGGAAACGCGGATCTCTGCCCTCGGCCCGCTCGCTGCGCATCAGGAACGGCAGCATTTCCCGGTAGTTCCAGCCCACGGCACCCAGGTGCTCCCAAGCGTCGTAGCCCGACGCGTGGCCGCGCAGGTGAACCATGCCGGCCGGCTGAGGCATCGTCCGGTAGTCCCAGTCCGCGGATGATCCCCACGGACCGATCGCCGACAAGGGATCGGCGTCCGGCACGGCCGCGGGCCCGTCCCCGGCTCCGGCCTCCAGGAGGGCCACACGGACGTCAGGGTCTTCCGACAGCCGGGCGGCCAGCACGGCGCCGGCGGTCCCCCCACCGATGATGACGTGGTCGTAGACCTGCTCCATTGCCATCCCCATTCATCCGGAAAGGTCGCACGTCCCGTCGGGCGACTTCCGCGACGACGAACGACGAATGACGAACGGGGATGACGCTAAGGAGCCGATGTCTATTTCTCATGGACAACGTGTCTACGAGGCTCAGCCGGAGCACCGAACCGCCCTCCTGAACCCCCCGGTCCAGCGCATCCTCGGCTCCATGGAGCGGAATCCTCAGCCCCGGTACGTCTCCAGCAACCGCCTCTATAGGCACACGCTAGTTCGACGAGGTCCGGAAAATGGACATCCGCCAGTCGGCAAGGTGGCCACGTCGACCCGCCAAAACGGCTCGCTGGTAGAGCCGGGCGCGCAGGTGATGCTGCAGCGAGGCGACCTGGTAGTGGTAGTGACTACATCGTTGCCGGCCCCGAGGCCCTGGCCTTCATTGTGGAACACCCCGAGACGATCACTCACGCCGACGGCCACCGGCGTACCGAAGTGAACACCGCGTCCCTCACGCTGGCCGCCCTACGCGCCAAGGGCGTACGCGAAAAGGGCGACGCAGGCCCCTTACCAGAGGCTGCGTGCCCTGCTGCAGGCGGTCCGAGACGCCCCTACGTTCGGGCGAAGCGCAGGACGTCCGGTTCCACCTGCCTGACCAGAGATGCCAGGGGCAGTGGCTGCGGCTGGACGAGATCCCCCTGCCACCGGGCACGCCAGCCGCCTGGCCGCGCTGAGCCGGGACCTATCGATCAACAGCACGAAGCCCCGGGACCAGCACCCGCCCAGGGCTTCGTTGAGTACGTGTACGCCCAGGTTCAACAAGCCGGGCCCGGCCCGGTCACCGGCTCCGGATACCCCTACCGCCGGCGCCCGGGGCTGATGGTGCCGGACGGACGCGAAGGTGGAGTCTCCTCGTCCTGCGGCCGGAAGGCGATGAGGGCAAGGCCGTCGAAGTCGACGGGAGTGCGGCGCCGGTCGCCTGCGGTACGGAGGGCGAACCCCTGCTCGTTGGCTTCGGGATGGACGAGCACAGCGGCGCCGGGACCCACGGACGCGGCGACAATGGCCCAGAGTTCGTCTCGGACGCGAGCGGAGAGAGTGCCGACGTAGAGCCCAGGGGTGGGTTCGATCATCCATCGGGTGAGGGCGCCACGTACATGATCGGGGACGGCGGTCGTGGACAGGATGGTCATGGCCGGCATGGCAGGACCTGTACGTCGGTGGTGTGGCAGGCGGGGTCATGGCGCATCGGGGGCCTCCTGCGGTGCGTAGTTGACTCCTGCGGGGACGGAACCGGCCGTGGGGTCCCAGAGGTTGACCATGTCGACGGCGTGGCCGTCCGCGAGGGGTTCGGCCTCGTCGGGGGCGAGGAGAGCCTGGACGTCGGCGACGATGCGTGGCAGGAGTTTGAACAGGCGGAGCTGTTCGCGGAAGCTGCGCCGGGCCGCAGCTTCGGGGTTCGGCTGGTCGTGAAGCGAGAAGGCGAGGGGGACGGTGAGTTCGGCCTTGTAGAGATCTGCGATGTCGTACACAAAGGCGAGTTGGGTGCCTTGGTGGACGAAGCCGAGGGCCGGCGAGCAGCCGAGGGCGACGAGTGCGGAGTGGACGATCCCGTACAGGCAGGTGCTGGCCGAGGACAGGGCGAGGTTGACGGGGTCCTGTGTGTCCCAGGAGTCGGGGTCGTAGGAGCGTCGGAAGCGGCCGATACGGTGTTGCTGGGCGAGGAGTTTGTAGAGCGCCTTCATGCGCTGGCCCTCCATGCCGCGTAATTGTTCCAGTGTGGTTGTACCGGGGACGGTGATCTGGAATCGGGATGTGTACATCCGCCGGGCAACGGCGAGTCTGCGGTCTGCATCGCTCCACTGATGGACCTGGTGCTCCAGCCAGCGGGTGGTGAGAGCGGTGGGCACCGTGCCGGAGTAGCAGCGCACACCGCCCGATCCGGTGCAGACGACAGTCGTGCCATGGCGCGCGAACGTGGCCAGCGCGGGTTGGGTGATGGACGTTCCGGGGCCCAGTAGCACGCAGCTCAGGGAGGCGGTGGGCAGGTAGACGCGGGTGACGTCGCCGGCTTCGCTGGTGGTTTCGGCGCAGACGCCGGTGTCGTCCTGGACGATACGGACGATGTCCGCGTACAGGAAGGACAGCGAGTCACCGACGCGCGGCAGCATGGCTAGGGTGGGTGAGGCGACGCGGCGACGGGCGGAGGTCGGCGTGTGGGAGGAACGGGCGGCGGCCACGGCGCGTCACGCTCCTGGACCGGCGGGGGCGAGGCTGAGCAGGCCGCAACCGTAGGACTTGCTCCGTCCGATGCCGTCGAGGAGCGCGGAGCGCAGCGCGTCCCGGTCGGTGATCAGCGCGATACCTTCGAAGAGGGTGACCGCCCTGTCGATACGACGGCCCGTGCGGCCCTTGGCCCCCGCGTTCTCGCCTGAGGCGGTGGGCGGGGATGGCGAGGGAGCAGAAGGTGGCGTCGGAGGCCGGACGGGGGCGTGCCAGGTCGTGGCCGCGTCGGCGGACCGGGACACCAGGGTGCGGACGGCGAGGCCCGCGGTGGTCGCGCGGTCGATCCACCACTGGTCGGCTTCGGGCCCGTGGAGGGGGATGGCCTGTTTCCAGCGGCCCGCGGTGCTGTGGGGGCCGCAGCGGCGTACCGCGTTGGCAGCGATCCGGTAGCGGACGAGGAGGCCTGGGCGCAGGGCTGTGAGCAGTGTGTCCATGGGGCGGACTTCCGCGCGCGCATAGTCCTTGGGAAGCCGGTCGGTCGAGGGGCGGGTGCGGGTCTGGACCAGGAGGACCGGGTCGCCCGCGCCGTCGGTCTCCAGCCGGAAGAGAACGCCGGCCTGGGCACGGGGAGCATCGCCGAGGTGGTCGGGTACAAGGTTCATGACCGTGCGATGCAGGTCGGTGAGGTTACGCAGGTCGCGCTGGACGGCGCGGCTGCGGGGGTTCAGCAGCAGCCGCGTCAGCCACGCTTCCCCGGTCGCTGGCTCAAGGGCGCGCTGTGGGGCAGGTGTTGCCGTTGTTGCTGCGGTGTCGGTGGTGGTCACGACGTGACTCCTCGTGGCGGGAAGTGGTTGGCGATGGCGTCCAGGTACGTAGTGCCGTAGCCCTTGCACAGATCCACCGGCAGGGGCCGGGTCGTGCTGTGGGCGGAGCGCGCCCGGTGGACACGGTCACGGGCGGTGAGGCGGACTGGTTCGTCGTTCAGAACGGTCACGACGACAGGCGTGGAGGGGCTGTCCGGGGCGACGGAATCGGCCGGGCGAGGATCAGCCGGAAGGGGCTGGTCGCTGACGAAGCGGACATTCACCGTGCCGGACGGTGGCGTCGTCAGCGGGGGGCGACGGGCCAGCGGGACCCGGCTCAGTTCGGCGACCGGGTCATCTAGGCCTGTGGCGAGGAGCAGCAGCGCGCCGGCCGGGCAGGAGCGGCGTCCGAGGTGGAGTGGCCAGCGTGGCGCGGCCACGGCGTCGGCGCAGCGCCGGGCGAGACCGCCGTCGGTGAAGTCGGCCGCGACGGTGAATACGGCGTCGGAGAGGTAGTAGCGGGTGGAGACGATAGTCGCCGCGTCCGGGCTACGGCGGCCACCTTTCGCGGTGGGTACGGTCAGGTGTTGCGGGTAGCCGCCTCCGACGGTGTGGAAGTCGCCGATGACCGTACCAGGGCGGTCGACCCGCACCGTGAAGCTGACCTGGGTCAACCGCGCGAACAACGCCTTGTGGTCAGCTCCGTCGGCGACGGCCTCGGCGCGGGGGATGCCCAGGGCCGAGGCCAGCAGGCCGATCAGTCCGGAGCGGGTGGGGTGGGTAGCGGTGTCCCGGTGGGTGAAGGCGCTGTGTTCGCCCCACGACTGGAGGGGTGCGGCAAGATGGAGGAGGAACCCGGTCATGCGTTGGCCGCCGCGGCGGCGGGGTACGCGATGTCAACCGCGCCCGCGATCAGAGCAGGGTAGGAGGAGGCTGCGGCGCCGAGCCCGGTGAGAGGCTTGTCGTCCAGGCCGGCATGAGCGGCATACGGAAGTTCGGTGGTGCCCAGCAGCCGGTTGATACGGGTCGCGTACTCGCTCAGCGCTTGTCGGGACGGCAGTCCCCAGCCGTGTTCCCTGGCGCGTACGGGCTCCTCGAAGGCGGCGGCCAGGGACAGCGGCCGGTCGGGCCTTACCGCGATGTACACCAGGTCCGGGTGGGTGTGCGGTGCCGTGGAGGTCTTCTTCGCGCCAGGCACGGTCCCCAGGAACGCGGTGGCGAAGGCCGTGGCGAGGTCGCGCAGGGTGGCGGCGTCCCGGAGGTACGCGGCGTCGGTCGGGGGGGCGGTTCCGTCCTGCGGGCCGGTGAGGGCGGCCACGTTCGACGCGAGGTCGCGCAGGTCGAGGGTGGCGTAGCGGTAGAAGACGCCGGTGCTGAATTCGCCGGTGTTCATGTGCGCGCTGCCCGCGTCCTCGGCCCATTGGTTGACGTCGTCCACGGCGGTGAAGAAGTCGGCCTGTACGGAGGTGGCGTGCGTGGTGAAGGCGTGCGCCACCTGCACCGCACCGTCGACTCCCGCCCCGGGGATCTCGGCGAGCATGCGGCCGAACAGCGCGATGGAGCCGTTGCGCGAACGAAGAATCTGGTGGAGAGCGTCCTTGGGGAGCAGCGGTTTCGCCGCGGCGGCCTTGCCGAGGGCCTTGGCCAGGACGTCCCGGTGTTCCTCGGCGATGTCCGCGAGGGCGGACGCGGCGCTGTCGGGCAGGAACAACAGCGACGCGGTGGTGCGGTCGCCCTTCTCCAGGGCGAGTTTGGTCTCGGTCGAACGGATCACCTGCGCGCCGGCCATCGCGGCCAGATCCTCCGGCCAGCCGCGCTGCGCCAGCTCCCGGAAGACCTGCTCGGGCAGCCGCCGCGTACGCAGCGCCTTTTCTCCGATGCTCTCCTCGACGGCAAGCCGCACGGGCCGTTTCCAGGCCTGGCTGGAGACGCGAGTACGGGTGACACCGCCGAACGTCAGAACCTTGGGCGAACCGAGATCGTCCCGGTTGACGTTGTTGTAGGGCAGGGCCTGGAGTACGTGCAGGTCGAGGAAGCGGGGCGCCGGGGTGACGGCGGGTGCGGTGGGCACGGCGATGATCCTTCTGACGGGAGTGGACATGGACGTACGGGCGGAGGGCGTACGCGGGGAGGGAGCGCGCTGCCGCGCGGTACTACGTGGGCGAAACCGTGGGATTTCGCTCGGCGGCCGTCTCCAGACGGCGCAAGGACCGGTAGAACGACTGGAGCCATCGCGTGGCGACGGGATCTCTCCCGTAGCGCCACCTGCTGAGGTCGTACAGCAGGCAGGCGTAGTCGGGGATGACGCTGGACGAACCGAGCCAGCGGAACACGCCCGGCAGCATCCGGTGGGCGCCGTCGAGGTCCTGGCGTACGAGCAAGTGCAGGCGTGATTCGGCAGCGCCCGACTTGAGCTCGTCTGGACTGCGCCGCCGGACCGCGAGAGCGATGCTCTCACCGAGGCTGGTGCCAGGCAGAAGGAGTGTCGTCCCGGGCTTGTCGCGCTCCTCCCCCACCTGGTCTCCTCGCACGCCGGGTTCCGCGGCATCCGCGTGGGCGGCATCCTCGAACAGGCGTTGGGCTCGCGGCCGGTCGGCGATGAGCGCGGCGACCGCGTAATACGCGCGCTCTTTGTCCGCGTAGCCCCGGCCCGTGGGGTCCTCCCGGATCAGCCCGGGTCGCAGCAGGGCCGCGTGCACGCGGGCCGGGACCTCGGTGACCGGCTTGCCCAGCCCCGCTCTCAGCGCGGACTGGGCTCCCGGCGACTCTCGGCACAGCTTGCGAACTCGGTCGACGAATTCGCCGTATCTGGCCAATTCTGTTTCGCGTGAGGTCGGTTGCTTTTCCGTGGACGATGCTTGAAACACCTTTGTGTCTTTGGGGTCGGTCGGGGGGTGGTCTCGTGCGGGTTTCGCTTCGCTCATCGATTCCGCCGTCAGTTGTGGTGGGAGTGCTGCTGTTTGTCGGACCTGGTCCGCCCGCTTCGGGGTGTGAACCCGCAGATGGTGTTCCGCTCAGGCGCGGTCGGGGGCGCGCAGCAGGCTCCTCACCAGTCCGCGTGCCGTCTCGCGGGCCTTGGCCCCCCGAGGAGTGGCGGCGATCGGAAGAGTCACCGCGTCGTACTCGCGTAGGGCGATCCGCCCGAACACCTGGGCACTTCTCGCGAAATCCCGGGCGTGGAGCGACTCCCAGAAGCGCTGTTCTGCGGCAGGCCAGTAGGCAGCCAGCGCGAGCGCGGGCCACGGTCCGCCGCGTTTGCGCCGTTCCTTGGCAGTACCGCCCGGACGGTTGTTCTCGAACGGACTGGTATAGGAGCGCCACGCTGTCTGCAACGCGTACTCCAGACGGTTGGCCGCCTTCTCCGCCGCCTCACGGCCCCTGCTGAGGCCCAGGCGGAGTTCTTTGTCCGCATCATCGCCCGACATCCTGAGCAGGGCGAACAGCGGCGGCGTGGAGCCGCTGAAGTACGTACGGTCACGGGTTTGACCGTCCTGGTCGAAGCCGAGGGATTGCACACGCAGCGAGCCCTCGATGTCCTCGGGCAGTTGGCTGTTCAAGTCGCTGAGTACGGAGGGCCGGTGGCCCGAATCGTCGCGAGCCTCGTTCACCAGCGCGTCAAGGTCCCGCCATAACGCCCGGTCCGCGTCGGCCTCCCGGGGGCGCTTGAGCAGATCCTTTCCCTCGTCCCAGAGGAGGTACGGGTCCTCGTGCGGGGGCCGGTTGACGCGCAGTGCCCACGTGATGTGCGCATCCACCACGCTGCGGCCGCCAGGGCCGGGAGTCAGGAGGACCGCGTGCCGGTGCTGCTCGGTGAGCGCGCCCAGCGGACCCGTCGGTGCCGTCGGCACGGCAAGCGGGTCACCCAACTCGTCACGTTCCCAAGGACAGTTGTCGGTCGCGGAATCATGCCCCCCGGACCATGTGTTCGGATACGGAAGCCCGAGCAGCAACGTCTCGAACAGCGAGCGCCCCACGGGATGGTAGGAGAGCACCTTCCGCAACGGCCCCGCGTAGGCGTTGCCGAACCGCTGCCCCGCCACGGTCCGCGGAGTGCATTGGCCCGACGGGCCGTAGTAGAGCTGCGCCAGCAGGTGCAGCACCGCGTCGGCGGACGCCAGGGAAACCTGCTCCGCATCGGTGAAGTGCCCGAAGAACACCTGATTGTTGCCCGCCGGCCGGGCCATCACCAGCTTGTTGACCCCCGAGCCACTCGGACACTCCTCGCGCAGCCGCGGATCCTGCATCCATGGCCGCTCGGCATCGAAGAGGCGGAAACGGCCTGCATAGCGGGCGAAGTACGCCTTCACCGCTCCCGGATCGAACTGTCGA
This sequence comes from Streptomyces sp. SID3212, assembly GCF_009865405.1. Taxonomy (GTDB): domain Bacteria; phylum Actinomycetota; class Actinomycetes; order Streptomycetales; family Streptomycetaceae; genus Streptomyces. The sequence continues at coordinate 16,720 of NZ_WWJY01001073.1, forward strand.
CGCTCGTCGAGCAGTTCGTACCGGCGGGCGTTCCACTCCCCCGCGTTGTCCGCCCTGTGGAGACCGGTGATCCGTGCCGCGATGGCGTAGAGCACCCGCAACAATCCGGAAGCCGCGGGCGGCAGCGCGACGGCGAGTCCGAGGATGCGGTGCGCGTCCAGGAACAGTCGCAGAAACCCGAGGCCGCGAGAGTAGGCCGGCTCGCCGTCGGTGGGGAGCGTCAAGACCGGAACGAACGGCTCGATTTGAAGGTCGTAGAGGTGGGGTGAGTTGAGCTGCGCGGTGGGAAGCGGGGTAGACACGGGCGGGTCACTCCGGTCGTCGTCACGTCGAACAGGGAGGTGCGTCGATCAGGCCGGCGCGTAGGGTGGGATGGGTCTCCGCGCGAGCGGAGGTGGGCCGATGCACAAGGGTGCGCCAATTGGCCGCCGAGGCCACTCCCCGCGCAGGTGGGGCGCTAGGGGTCCGCCCGACTGGCTGTCGGGCGGACCCCTAGCGGGCGGCTTGGCCTCGGCCTCGGCCTCCAATACGTACGTTAGACCTGAACGGACCCCACGCGCAGGAGAGTTGGCGAATCTCATCAAAGATGTCTAAGGGCGCGCCCTAAGATGCTAAAGGCGAGCGCGGCACTCCCCATCAGCTGGGCCGCTCGGTCACCAACCCCAGCTCATGGTGGAGCGTCAGCCGCCGCTTCCCCAGCGCTGGCCCCTTCGCCCCCTCCGGACCTGTGGCATGCGGCAACAGCACGACGCCGGCGAGGTTGGGCTCGTCCCGCCATTCGGTCGGCGGTTCGTTGGCTGCCGTACAGGCCCGACGCCAGTCGCCGTGTGCCAATGGCACGACGTATCCCAGGAGTTCGCGTACCAGTGCCCTGGAGAAGCGTCCGCCTTGGACGTCACCGTGTTCCGGCAGCGGGACTTTGTGGTGCTCGTCCAGCCACCGCCGTTGTTCCGCGTCCTCGAACACCGGCAGGGTCAGGACGGTGTCCGCTCCCAGCCGCGTCGCGATGAGGTCTTCGTCGGCGTGGCTGCTGGTGAGGTCGTCCAACGCGCGTACGTCGTCAGGCATGGGGATGGTCACCAACCTTGCCAGTCCCTCGCGCGCCATGGTGTCGGTCAGCCGCTCGATGTCCTCCCGGAACAGGATCTCGGGGACCTTCGACGCGAATTCCGCGTCGTAGACGCCGTCGACAAGTTCCTGGACATCGCCGGGCACCTCCACGGGCCTACCGGCCCTGTCCTCCAACCGTTCGAGGGTGCGGCGCAGCAGCGACGGGGCGTACACGTCCCCCCAGGACTCCGGAGTGACGAACTCACTTTTCCCATTTAGCGGGACGAGCACGGCCAGCCGGGGGCCCCGGCTCCAGGAGGGCCGGTACGGAGCGGTAGTCCGGTGCCGCCAGACCCGGCCGGCTCGCTGCAACAGCAGCGCCATCGGCGCAAGGTCGGAGACGATCAGGTCGAAGTCCAGGTCCAGGGACTGCTCGATGACCTGAGTGGCGACCAGGATCGTGCCACGCGGCGGTGCGGGACGCCGTACGCCCTCCTTGCCGACACGTCCGAACCACGCCTCGGCCTCGCCGGTGATCTCGGTCCTGCGCCGACCGGGGAACCGGGCGTGCAGAAGCCGCAGCCGGGGACCCTCCTGCGACAGGGTGTCTCCCGCGTCCACAACCCGGTCGTCCCAGCCCTGGTAGTTCGGCCCGTACCGCCGACCGAAATGGTCGCGCAAGGCACTGAACGTCTGCTGGGCCTCGCCGACCGTGGTACAGATCACGGCAACGCAACCGCCGGCCTCCACAACGGGGTTCAGTTCTCGCAGCAGCGTGGCCAGTCTGCCGTTCTCGACTGCCGGGTCGAAGGAGTGGGCCACGGGCAACAGGTCGATGGCGAGGCGGGAGGGTCGGTTCGTACCGATCGGCCCGCTCGGCAGCGTGACCGTGGCGGTGACGGCGTCCGCGTACAACCACCCGGGGTATGCGGGCGCGGGCAGCTCGTACGAACCGGGCTTCCGTCCGGCGCCCGTGAGATACGCCTCCACCATCCCCGTGGCGGTACGGCCGGTCAGCGTCGCGGACAGCAGAATTACCGGAACCTTCATCGCCCCGAGCCAGACCAGCAACCGCAGCAGCAGGGCGTGGGTGAAGGCGTCGTACGCATGCGCCTCGTCGACCACTACCGTCTTGCCGGCCAGGCCCAACTGGCGTAACGCGTTGTGCCGTAGCGGGAGCACCGCTATGAGCGCCTGATCGACCGTGCCGACCGACAGGGGAGCCAGCAAGCCCCGCCCGCGTGTGCGGAGCCACGAGCCGGCCGACAAAGATGCGTCGCGTGGTGACGTGTCGCGTTCATCGGTCAGCGTGCGCGGCTCGGACAGGTCGTCCGGCGCGTACTGCTCGTTCAGATCGGCGGCGCCGTGGAGCAGCGTCAACGCCGTGTCCCCCAGGAGGTTGGCCCGGCCGAACGCGGCCATTCGCCCGTAGAGTTGATCGGCTGTCGCTCTTGTCGGAAGCAGAAACGCGATCCCGGGGCATCCCGCTGCCCGGCCCATCGAGGCTGCTGCGGCAAGCGCGACCTCGGTCTTGCCCTCCCCGGGCGGAGCCGTCACCAGCAACACACCGGGCCCACCCTCGAACACCCCTGCCTCCGCCAACTCCACGTCCACACTGATCTGCAAGGGATGCGGCTGCTCGATCTCCGGAAAACGCCGGCGAAACCCCCCTACTGTGAACCGCGCCCGGCCCAGGCCCGCGTTCCTCAGCAGGGCGGGGGCCTCCGCCGCCGCGCGAGTGGCGTGGTCCCGTAGTGCGTCCAGCGACCCCAGGCCGCCCCCGGCGGTGGCGTCGGACTGCTGCCGGACCACGAAGCTGTCCTGGCTGGCCAGCCAGTCCGCCACGACCACGAGGCCAGCCACCACGACCGCCACCTCCACCGGCAGCCGCGCTCCGGCCGGCACAGCAGCCGGATGCCCCAACACCTCTCGTAAAGCCGCCACGTGCTCTCGCCGCTGCGCCTCCCAGCCCCCGACCCCCAGCTCCGGATGATCCCCCACCGGATCGAACGCGTACCGCCCTCGCGGCAGTTCGGGATAGCGACCGTGATGCCCACCCAACATCTGCGCCACCCGCACAACCAACCGGCCCGCCAGCGGGCCGCTCACCTCGGGATACCCGACCCTCACAAGCAACTCGGGCAACACCCGCGCACTCGCCACCTGATGCCCCAGCAACGTGACGCCATCGTCCCCCGCCACCCGACCCGCGAATGCCTCGTCACCCATCAACGCAGCGGCCGACGCGTGCCTGAGTACTTCCCTCTGAAACTGGAACCCCGGCTGAATCTTCCCGACATCGTGCAACCCGGCCCAGAACGAGACCACCGACCGCGCTTCGCCGGGCGCCACCCCTAACACTCCGGCGACCGCCCGCTGTTGCGCCCCAGCCAGGAACCCGTCCCACAACTCCCCGGCCACCACGCCTGTATCCACCAGATGCCCAATCAGCGGATAAGGCACCCCGAGCCCTCGCTCCTTACCCCACACCCGAACATCGACCACGTCTCCCCCTCCACGCCAACCGTTTGCAGATCCACGAATTGCACCATCCGCCTCTGACACACTGTCCGTATGAGCCAACGACGCCCGAGTCAAGGGATTGCAAAGCCCCTCGAAACTCGCAGCTCATGAAGTGTTCTCCCCGCGCAGGCGGGGGTGGTCCG
>NZ_WWJY01001074.1 GCF_009865405.1 Streptomyces sp. SID3212
GTGGGGATGGGGGCGGGGGTGGGTCCGGGTTCCAGGGCGTACGCGTCGGGGCCGGCGGAGGATGCGCTGTAAGGGTCGTGCGTGCTGTACGGGGCGTTCGGGGCGTACGTGTCATGGGTGCCGTACCCGTCATGCGTGTCGTACGCCTCGGGAGCCTCGTACCCGCCGCCGTACGGCACAGGCACCTGTCCCCCGAACGGCAGCACCCGCGCGACCCGTCTCAGGTCCAGGGTCTCCATCAGCTCGGTCGGCTCGGCCGTTTCCACGGCCATGGCACCGCGGTGCCCGCCGCGTGCGGCCCGGTGACTGCCTTGCGCATTGCTCACGACGCTCCAGAGGGATCCGGTCGGCCCCGCCGCGATCGACGGTGCGGCCGGGACACTAGCGGAGCTTCGGTCACTCTCCAAAGCGACTCGACCACTCAACGTCGCGGACGCTACCCTGCGCGCCGCGTCGCCTCAGGGCCGCCCGCGGCTCGCGCGAGGGCCTCAGGACGCCTCGTAACCGAACGCCCGCGCCGTATTGCGCGCGATCGCCTCCGCCAACGTGTCCTCTCCGATCCCACGCACCTCAGCCATCGCGCGCAAAGTGACCGGAATCAGATAGGGCGCATTCGGCCGGCCCCGGTAGGGCGCCGGTGTGAGAAAGGGCGCATCTGTCTCGACAAGGATGAGTTCCAATGGCGCTACTGTGAGCGCGTCACGCAACGGCTGAGCGTTTTTGAATGTCACATTGCCTGCGAAAGACAGAAAGTAACCGGCCGCCGAACAAATTTCGGCCATTTCCGCGTCACCCGAATAACAATGGAACACCGTACGCTCCGGCGCACCTTCTTCGGCCAGGATGCGCAGCACATCCGCGTGCGCCTCGCGGTCGTGGATGACCAGCGCCTTACCGTGCCGTTTGGCCATCTCGATGTGGGCGCGGAACGACCGTTCCTGCGCGGCGACGCCGTCCGGGCCTGTCCGGAAATAGTCGAGACCGGTCTCGCCGACGGCCCGTACGTGGGGCAGCGCGGCCAGCCGGTCGATCTCCGTCAGCGCGTCGTCCAGCGCCGCGTCGCCGCCGCCGGGGCGCGCGCCCTGGCGCGACCACCCGTCGGGGTCGCCGAGCACGATCCGGGGGGCTTCGTTGGGGTGCAGGGCCACCGCCGCGTGGACGTTCTCGTACGCGGCTGCCGTCTCGGCGGCCCACCGGGACCCCTTGAGGTCGCACCCCACCTGGACCACGGTCGCCACACCGACCGAGGCGGCCTTCTTCAGGGCGTCCTCGACCGTGCTGTCCTGCATGTCCAGGTGGGTGTGCGAATCCGCGACCGGCACCCGGAGGGGCTCGGGCAACGGTGGCGCGGCCTGTTTCGAACTCATGGGCGCGATCCTACGAGAGGACCACGCCCATGGGTTCACGTGCGGGTGCGGTGGTGCGGTTCACCTGCTGTGGCTCACCTGCGGTGATGGAACGGGTGCAGCAGGTCCGACAGGTGCCAGTGGTGGACGGGCCTCCCCGTGCCCCCGTCCCCCGGCTCCGACCCGTCGCCCTGCGCGGGTATGTTGCCGTTCTTGTCCGCCTTGGACGCCTTCCCGGCCCTGCCGGTCCTGGCCGCCTTGGTCGTCCTCGCGGGTTCGTGGTGCTGCATCGCCAGTGCCCTCACCGACGACACCTGCCCGGACCTCATGATCCGGACGACGTGTCCCCCGCAGTTGCTGCACGACGGGCTGGAGAGCGGGGAAGGAACCCGCACTCCGCCGGCCTTGTATACGACGAAATTGTGGCCCGTGCCGTCGACGTGGTGCTCTATGTCATAGGCCTGTTCCCACCCATGACCACAGCGCATGCAACAGAACGCATATGCCTCGTGAGCGACGGCGGCGCCCGTAATCTCAGTCATGCCAGCTCCTCTCCACTTCTCCAGTGGACGCCTATTACGGCGGGAGCGCACCAGGCCCTGTCGATTAATGGAGCGGTCTTGGCCTACTCATGCCCAAATGGCCCGGCACCCGGTCTGCGCTTTGCATTTCACGGTCGTCCTTTACCTTCCCGAGCGGCGTTCTTCGCCGCGACCACGGCGTCGAACACCTCGCGCTTGGGCAGCCCCGCCTCGGTGGCGACGGCGGCGATGGCCTCCTTGCGCCGCTCGCCCGCCTCCTCCCTCACCAGCACCCTGCGCACCAGCTCCTCCGGGGCCAGGTCACCGGCCCCCGGGGCCGGCGCGCCCTCGACGACGACGGTGATCTCTCCCCGTACCCCTTCCGCCGCCCAGGCGGCCAGCTCGCCGAGACCGCCGCGCCTGATCTCCTCGTACGTCTTGGTCAGCTCGCGGCACACGGCGGCCCTGCGGTCGGCGCCGAAGACCTCGGCCATCGCGGCGAGGCTGTCGTCCAGCCGGTGCGGGGCCTCGAAGTAGACGAGGGTGCGGCGCTCACCGGCGGCTTCCCTGAGCCGGGTGAGGCGTTCGCCCGCCTTGCGGGGCAGGAAGCCCTCGAAGCAGAAGCGGTCGACGGGCAGGCCGGAGAGGGCCAGCGCGGTCAGGACGGCGGACGGTCCCGGTACGGCGGTGACCCTGATGTCACGCTCGACCGCGGCGGCCACCAGCCGGTAGCCGGGGTCCGAGACGGACGGCATGCCCGCGTCCGTGACGAGCAGCACCCGCGCGCCGCCGGCCAGGGCCTCGACCAGATCCGGGGTCCTGGCCGACTCGTTGGCCTCGAAGTAGGACACGATCCGGCCACGGGGCTGCACGCCGAGCGCCTGGGTGAGGCGGCGCAGCCGACGGGTGTCCTCGGCGGCGATGACGTCGGCGGTCTCCAGCTCGGCGGTGAGCCGGGGCGGGGCGTCGCCGAAGTCGCCGATGGGGGTGCCGGCGAGGACGAGGACGCCGCCGGTGGGGCGGGTGGCGTAGGCGCCGGGTTCGAGGGGGAGGTCGTCGTCGCTCTCTCCCGTTCCCTCTGCCGTTCCCTCTCCGGGTCCCGCTCCCTCTCCCTCCCTGTCGTCATCTTCCTCTTCGTGCGGCGCACTCAATGGATGAGATTCGTACGCTTCATACGGCTCGTTCGGTCCCGGCGTTGCCTGCGTTCCGTTCACATCCGTCATCCTCGCAGGGCGCGACGCGCACCACTCACAGCGGCGTTCCCTACGATGGCGCGGTGACCAGTACTGCGCCAGAAGCCCTCCAGGGGCCCGACGCCGGCGACAAGCCGCCCTCATGGCCCCAGCGGCTGCGCCGATTCGGCCATGTTCCCCGGCCGGTGATCGGGCTGCGCGAGCGGCTGGTGCCGCCGTACACCGAGCCCTCCGAGCGGCTGTGGGCGGTGCTCGCGTGCCCGCCCGTCCTGGCGGCGCGGCTGACACGCTGGTCGGCGTGGGGCGGGCCGCTGCTGATCACGCTGGTGGCGGGGCTGCTGCGGTTCTGGCACCTGGGGTCACCCAAGGCGGTGATATTCGACGAGACGTACTACGCCAAGGACGCCTGGGCCCTGATGCACCAGGGGTACGAGGGCAACTGGAAGGTCAAGGACGTCGACAAGCTGATCCTGGCCGACCCGTCGTCCGTGACGGTGCCGTCGGATCCCGGCTATGTCGTGCATCCGCCGGTGGGCAAGTGGGTCATCGGGCTGGGCGAGGAGATGTTCGGCCTCAACCCGTTCGGCTGGCGTTTCATGGTGGCGGTGCTCGGCACGCTGTCGGTGCTGCTGCTCTGCCGGATCGGGCGGCGGCTGTTCCGTTCGACGTTCCTGGGGTGCCTGGCGGGGGCGCTGCTGACCGTCGACGGCCTGCACTTCGTCATGAGCCGTACGGCGCTGCTCGACCTGATCCTGATGTTCTTCGTGCTGGCCGCGTTCGGGTGCCTGCTGATCGATCGCGACTGGGCCCGGCGCAAGCTGGCCGCCGCGCTGCCCGAGGACGCGGAGGGTGTCCTGCGTCCGGACGTCAGGATCGCGGAGAACCTCCGGCTGGGGTGGCGGCCGTGGCGGCTCGCGGCCGGGGTGATGATCGGGCTGGCGATCGGGACGAAGTGGAGCGGGCTGTACGTCCTGGTCGCCTTCGCGGTCATGACGGTGCTGTGGGACGTGGGCGCGCGCCGCACGGCCGGAGCCGTACGTCCGTACCGGGCTGTGATCCTGCGGGACATCCTGCCCGCGTTCGTGTCGACGGTGCCGGTGGCGGTGGCGACGTATCTGGCGTCGTGGACGGGCTGGTTCGTCACGGACGACGGCTACTTCCGCGACTGGGCGACCAAGGGCGAGGGCAGGGGCGGGCACTTCACGTGGCTGCCGGACTCGATCCGGAGCCTGTGGCACTACGAGTACGAGGTCTTCCAGTTCCACACGAACCTGACCTCGGGCCACACGTACCAGTCGAACCCGTGGAGCTGGATCGTCCTGGGCCGGCCCGTCTCGTACTTCTACGAGTCCCCGGCGGCCGGCACGGACGGCTGCCCGGCGACGACGACGGGCAAGTGCGCCCGCGAGGTCCTGGCGCTGGGCACGCCGCTGCTGTGGTGGACGGCGGCGTTCGCGCTGCTCTTCCTGCTGTGGCGGTGGATCTTCCGCCGCGACTGGCGCGCGGGCGCGATCGCGTGCGCGGTGGCGGCGGGCTGGCTGCCGTGGTTCCACTACCAGGAACGCACGATCTTCCTCTTCTACGCGGTCATCTTCGTCCCGTTCCTGTGCCTGGCGGTCGCGATGATGATCGGCGCGATGGCGGGCCCGGCGGGCTCGGACGAACGCCGCCGCACGGTCGGCGCGGTGGGCGCGGGCGTGCTGGTCCTGCTGATCGTCTGGAACTTCATCTACTTCTGGCCGCTGTACACGGGGACGTCGATCCCGGTGGACTCGTGGCGGAACAGGATGTGGTTCGACACGTGGGTGTAGCGATCCTCGCGCACCGCGGTCCAGCGATCCTCGCGCACCGCGCGCCATGGGCGAACGGCTTTCCGGCCGGGCGCTGACGGAGCCGTACGGTTCGGGCTCAGGTGCCGAGGTGGGGGCGGAGTGAGTGGGCCAGGTGGTCGGCCCGGTCGGGCGTCACCTGTTGTTCCTTCGGGAGTTGGAGCAGGCTGAAAACGCCTGGTCCGCGGTGCTCCGGAGGCAGGTCCGCCGGGCGCGGCACGATGTGGAAGTGCACGTGGGCGAAGCCTTCGGCTTCGGCGAACTGGACCACGTAGGTCTTTACGCACCCGGTCGCGGCGCGCAGGGCCCGGGAGAGCTTGACCTGCCAGGTGCCCAGTGACGCGGCCTCGGTGTCCGTGAGGTCGTGGACCGCGGTGACATGGCGGCGGGGCAGCAGCACCAGCCAGCCGGGCAACGCCGTGTTGAGGGCGTGGGCCACCCGCCAGTGCTGGTCGAAGGCGACGCGCTCCCTCGGGGGGAGTTCGTCGAACCGTGCTTCCTGGGCGCACGCGTAGCAGGCGGAAGTCGTCATGACCAGGATCGTAGGGCCGTCTCGCCGCAGACACGGGATGCGACGGCCGTGGGGACTGTGACAGGCCTGTTGCTGGAATTGTGGGGTCCGTCACATGCGGGGTGGGGGTGGGCTGGTGCACTCTGCGGATGGTGCTTCTGCTGCTCATTCCGGTCGGTCTGATCACGGCCTTCGGCCTTGCCGGGTACGGCTTCGGCGGGCTCGGGCGGGTCGGGGTTCGGGGGGCCGGGCGGGAGATGTGGTTGCGGTGTCTCGGCTCGCTGCTGGGTGCGGGCGCGGTCGCCGTCTATACCTGGGGGCTGCTCCTTCTCGCGGGTGCGGTTCTGGAGGCGGAGGACGGAGGGACCGACTCCGCGCCGCTCCGGCCCTGCCGGACGCCCGGGCAGTGGGAGCGCGCGTTGCACGTCATCGACTACGACGTCGACTACGTACCCCTTCGCTTCGTCTGCGAGACGACGGGGGGTGGGAGCTTCGCCGCCGATGCCGTTCCCGGTTACGTCAATCCGGTCGTCGTGGGCTTCGCCCTGGGTGCCGTCGTCTGCGCCGGAGTTGCCGCCGTCACGGGGGAGATGTCCCAGCGCCGGGTGGGGAGTGGGGAAAAGCCCGGTGCGTGAGCGGCCGGGTGAGCGGTCCGGTGCGGGAGCGGTCCGGTGCGGGAGCGGTCCGGGTCGTGGTCCTGTCCGCTCCTCTTGTCTTGTGGGGCGTCAATCCGTCAGGGGGTGCCAGTCGTCCTCCTCCCCGCCCCACACCAGCGCCCCGTCCCTCAGGCCCGGCCTGTCCCTCGTCGCCAGGGCCGGGGCCTCCAGCATGTCGGCCGTCTCCTCCAAGTACGTGACCAACGTGTCGAGTTCGTCGGCCGGAGGTTCGTTGTAGCGGGACCAGCCGCCCAGGAAGCCGGTCGACGTGTCCAGGTACAGGCCCGACGTGCCGTCGGCCGGGGCCCGGGAGATCACCGGGATCCAGGTCGCCCGCCACGCGGTGAACCGGTCGTATTCCGGTTCCGGGCGGTGGGCGCCACGGGCGTCCATGCGGTGCCGGTACGACTCCGCCACGGCGTCCAGGGTCATCAGGGCCCGGTTTCCCGGCAGGCATCCCCGGCCGCCCACCCCGTCGTCGCCCGCCGTCAGGGACCAGAGGGCCCGCAGGGCGGGGGGTATCGGCGTGCCAAGGTCGTGTTCCAGGGCGGTGAGGGCGGCGGGGTCCGCGCCGGGCCGGAGGGCCTCGTGGGAGGCGGGGGCGTGGCGCAGGAGCCAGTGGGTCACGCGCTGCCACGCGTCCTTGACCTCTCGTACGGTGAGCGCCTCCGCGGCCGCCGCGGCGGCCGGGTCGACCGCCTGGTCCCGGGACCGGGCCGGAGTGGCTGCGCGGGTCGGGGTCGCCTGCCGTATCTCTATCCGGTCCGGACCGCGCAGGTAGTCGACCGCCAGGGTCGGGCAGTCCTCGAACAGGTCACCGTCCACCATCACGGTGAGGACGCCGGGCGGTCCCATGGGCCGGCCCAGCTCCGGCTCCTCGGCCAGCCGCCCGGCCAGGACCTTCAGGGCGTACGGAACTCCCGCGCCGAGTTCGGTGGCTGCCTCGCGCAAGCGCGGGGAGATCTCGACGTTCGTCACGGCTTGGTGCTCCTCGATCGGTGGTCGGAGGTCGGTCCGGGGTCGGCCCGAGGCCGGCCCGGGGCTGGTGCCCAGCCTGGGGGCGGGAGAGACTCTGGAGAGTCTGTAGCAGCGTGACGAACAGAACAGCAAGGACGGATCAGCGGATGCGCCATTACGACCTCGTCATCATCGGTTCCGGTTCAGGGAACTCGATCGTGGACGAGCGGTTCGCCGAGTGGGACGTGGCGATCGTGGAGAAGGGCATCGGGCCCGGCTCCGTGTACGGAGGGACGTGTCTGAACGTCGGTTGCATCCCGACCAAGATGTTCGTGCACGCGGCCGACACCGCCCGTACGCCCGCCGGTTCGGCCCGGCTCGGGGTGGATCTGGAGCTGCGGGGCGTGCGGTGGGGTGAGATCCGGGACCGGATCTTCGGCCGCATCGACCCCATCGCGGCCGGCGGCGAGCGCTACCGCGCCGAGGGCAGCCCCAATGTGACGCTGCTCAAGGGGACCGCCCGCTTCACCGGCGTACGGGAGTTGGTGGTCGAGACGGCCGCCGGGCCCGAGGCCGTCACGGCCGACCGGGTCGTCGTAGCCGCCGGGAGCCGGCCCGCCGTCCCCGCGCTGCCGGGGATCGACACGTCCGGTTACCTCACCAGCGACACCGTGATGCGCCTGGACGAACTGCCCCCGCGCATGATCATCATGGGCACGGGGTTCGTGGGCGTCGAGCTGGCGCACGTCTTCTCCGCCCTGGGCGTCGAGATCACCGTCATCGGGCGTTCGGACCTGCTGCTGCGCCACGAGGACACCGACATCGCCCGCCGCTTCACCGACCTCGCCGGTCAGCGCTGGGATCTGCGCATGGACCGGACCGCGTCGCGCGTGGAGAGGGAGGGGGGTCTGGTACGGGTGTACGTCGACGGCCCCGACGGACCCGAGATCCTTGAGGCCGAGGAACTCCTCGTCGCCACCGGCCGCGTCCCCAACACCGACCTGATCGACGCCGTCGCCGGCGGGCTCAAGCTCACCGACGACGGGCGGGTGTACGCGGACAGCACCCAGGCCACGTCCGTGGAGGGCGTCTGGGCCTTGGGCGACATCAGCTCCCCGTACCAGCTCAAGCATGTTGCCAACCACGAGGCGCGGGTGGTGCAGCACAACCTGCTGAACCCGGGCGCGCCCATCGAGTCCGACCACCGGTACGTGCCGCACGCCGTCTTCTCCGCGCCGAAGATCGCCTCGGTCGGCCTGACCGAGGAGCAGGCGCGCGCCGCCGGGATCGAGTACGTCTGCGCGACGCACGCGTACGCGGACATCGCGTACGGCTGGGCGATGGAGGACACCACCGGCTTCGTCAAACTCCTCGCCGACCCGATCACCGGCCTCCTCCTCGGCGCCCACCTCATCGGCCCCGAGGCGCCCACCCTGATCCAACCGGTCATCCAGGCCATGCACTTCGGCCTCGACGCGCGCACGATGGCGCGCGGTCAGTACTGGATCCATCCCGCGATGCCGGAGCTGGTCGAGAACGCCCTGCTCAAGCTGGATCTGCGGGTGGCGCCCGCGTAGGGAGGACCGCCGACGCGGGGGGTACGGGGCATCCGTACGGCATCCGTACACCGCCCGTACGGCATCCGCACACTGCCCGGATGTCGTCCGCACGCCGCCTGGATGTCGGCCGTACGCCGTCCGGATGTCGGCCGCACGCCGCCCGAATGTCATCGTCGCAGTCCGATAACACCCGGCCGATCTGTCACTCCTGTCCCGTAGAGTTCCCCCGACTGCCTCCTTGAACGTGTTCAAAGGAGGCCCCGGGGAGGGGACAGCAGGATGCGCAGCGGAGCGAAAGTGGCCATCGTCGGCGGGGTGTTCGCCGTGGTCGTCGGTGGGGTGGGGTACGGGGCGGTCAACGTCTACAACGGGCTCGGCGAGGGCGGGACGGGTGACACCACCACCGCCTCGCAGTCCGAGGAGGTCAAGACCGGGCCGCTGAGCGCCGAGGAGATCGACACGGCGGCCAAGGACTTCCTCGCCGCGTGGGCGAGCGGCAAGGACCCGGCCGCCGCCGCGCAGTTGACCAACAACGCCGCCGAGGCCCAGTCCGTGCTCACCGACTACCGGGACACGGCGCACGTCGCCTCCGCCGTCATCACCCCCGGGACCCCGGTCGGCGCGAAGGTGCCGTACACCGTCAAGGCCACCGTCACGTTCGACGGCAAGAGCAAGCCCTGGTCGTACAGCTCCGAACTGACGGTGGTGCGCGGCCTGACCACCGGCAAGCCGCTCGTCGACTGGGCGCCGAGCGTGATCCACCCCGACCTGACCGCGACCACGTCGCTGGTGACGGGCGAGGCGTCCGTCCCGCCGATCGAGGCGGTCGACCGCAACGGGACTGTGCTGACGGCGGAGAAGTACCCGTCGCTCGCGAGCATCCTGGACGAGCTGCGCAAGAAGTACGGCGAGGACGCGGGCGGCACGCCCGGCATCGAGCTGTCGCTGGCCAGCGACGACGCCACCACGCCCAACCGGACGCTCCTCACGCTCGCCAAGGGCAGGACCGGCAAGCTGCGCACGACGCTGGACGCGAACGTCCAGGCGGCGGCGGAGACGGCGGTGAAGAAGTTCAGCGAGGCGTCGGTCGCGGCCGTCAAGCCGAGCACCGGCGAGATCATCGCGGTCGCCAACAACCGGAGCGACGGCTGGAACGCGGCGATGCTCGGCAAGCAGGCGCCCGGCTCCACGCTCAAGATCATGACGGCGGCGATGCTGATGGAGAAGGGCCTCGCGAGCCCGGACGGCGCGGCGGACTGCTCCCCCGATGTGCTCTACCAGGGGCGTACGTTCACCAACCTCGACGGCTTCTCGATCCCGGGCGGCACCTTCGCGCAGAGCTTCGCCCGCTCCTGCAACACCGGCTTCATCCACTTCATCGACGACACCCACGACGACGCCGCGCTGAGCAAGGAGGCCCAGGAGGTCTTCGGCATCGGGCTCAACTGGCAGACGGGCGTGACGTCGTTCGACGGCAGCGTGCCGGCCGCGGCGGGCGGCGAGGCGGCGGCGCAGTACATCGGGCAGGGCACGGTGCAGATGAACGTGCTCAACCTGGCGTCGATCACGGCCACCGCGAAGAACGGCACGTTCCGGCAGCCGGTCATCGTGTCCAAGACGCTGGACGACCGGCAGATCGCGTACGCGCAGCGCTCGCTGCCGTCCGCCGTGTCGCAGAACCTGCGGTACATGATGCGGCTGACCGCGACGAGTTCGTACGGCACCGCCACGCAGGCGATGTCGGGGCTCGGCGGTGACAAGGGCGCGAAGACCGGCTCCGCCGAGGTCGACAACCAGGCCGACTCGAACAGCTGGTTCACCGGCTACCAGGACGACCTGTCGGCCGCGGCGGTGGTCCAGTCCGGCGGGCACGGGGCGGACGCGGCGGGGCCGGTGGTGGCGGCGGTGCTGGGAGCGGGGTGAGCCTGGGCTCACTGGGGCCGGGGCTCACGGGGGTGGCGGGCTCGCGGAGGTGGCGTGGACTACGGGGGTGGCGGGCTCACTGAGGGGCCGGGGCACACGGAGGTGGCGGGCTCACTGAGGTGCCGGGGCCTACGGAGGTGCCGGGGCTCACGGAGGTGCCGGCCGGAGGCCTCGCGGGCGTGAAAGCCGTTCGCGGAGCCCGTACCCCGCCGACTAGCGTGCCGGCCATGAACGAACGCGACACCACGGCAGCCCCCACCACCGCGCCTCACCCCCCGGGGCCCAACACCGCGGCACCCGCCCCGGCCGCGGCACCCGCCACCGCCGCGCACCCCCGCTTCGCCGAGGCCCTGCGCGAGCTGGGCCTCGGCCACCTGGCCGGGGAGATCCGCCGCTTCCCCGACGCCACCCGCACCGCCGCCGAGGCCGCGGCGGCGGTCGGCTGCGCGCTGGACGAGATCGTGAAGTCCCTGGTCTTCGAGGCCGACGGGGTCCCGGTCCTGGTGCTGATGGACGGCGCCTCACGGGTCGATCTGGAGCGGGTACGGCAGGAGTTGGGCGCCGCGGCCGTCACCCGGGCGAACGCCGACCGGGTACGGGAGACCACCGGGTACGCCATCGGCGGCATCCCGCCCTTCGGCCACCGTACGAAGACCACCGTCCTCGCCGACCGGGGCCTGCTCGACCACGCCGTGGTGTGGGCGGCGGCGGGCACCCCGCACACCGTCTTCCCGATGGACCCCGCGTCCCTGGTGGCCCACGCCGGCGGCACCCTGGTGGACGTCCGCGAGCGCAAGGCGTGACTCCGCTCGTCGCCGTGGCGGTCTTGGTGGCCGCCCTCACCCACGCGAGCTGGAACGCCATCGCGCACACCATCCGCGACCAGCTCCTCGCCTTCACCCTGATCGCCGGGAGCGGCGCGGCGCTCGGCGTGGTGGCCGCGTGTTTCGCCCCGCTGCCGCACGCGGCGGCCTGGCCGTACCTCCTCGTCTCGGCGGCGCTGCACATCGCCTACCAGGCGCTGCTGATGCGGTCGTTCAGCCTGGGCGACTTCGGCCAGATGTACCCGATCGCGCGCGGGACCGCGCCGCTGGTGGTCACCGTGCTGGCCGCGCTCTTCGTCGGCGAGAAACTCGACGCCTGGCAGGCGGCGGGGGTGGCGGTGGCGTCGGCGGGGCTGGTGGGGGTGGCCCTGTGGGGCGTCAAGGGCTCGCGCACCAAGCCCCACTGGCCCGCGCTGGTGGCGGCGCTGGCGACGGGCCTGTCGATCGCCGCGTACACCGTCGTGGACGGGGTGGGGGTACGGAACTCGGGCTCGGCGGTCAGCTACCTCGCGTGGCTGATGATCCTGGAGGGCGTCCTGATCCCGGCGTACGCGCTCCACGTGCGCGGCGCCCGCGTCCTTCTCCTCCAACTCCGCCCGCACGCCGCGCTGGGCCTGCTGGGCGGCTTCCTGTCGGTCATGGCGTACGGGCTGGTCCTGTGGGCCCAGACCCGGGCGGCGCTGGCCCCGATCGCGGCGCTGCGGGAGTCGTCGATCATCGTGGGGGCGGCGATAGGGGCGGTGTTCTTCAAGGAGCGCTTCGGCACGCCGAGGATCGCGGCGGCGGGGCTGATGGTGGTGGGGATCGGCCTGATGCTGCACACGTGACGGCGGGGGTCCCCGCCTGCACACGTGACGGCGGGCGTCCCCGGTCAGGGACCCGTACCGATCGACGGGCGTGCCAACTCCCGTACGTACGTGATCCCCGGCCTCCCGCCCGTCCCGCCCAGGACGCTCTCGCCCGTAGGGGTGAATCCGGTGCGGGTCAGGACGGCCCGCGAGGCGAGGTTGTCGCGCGCCGCGCCCGCCCGCAGGGAGGTCAGTCCGTACTCCGTGGCGGCCAGCCTGAGGATCCGGCGGACCGCGACGGTCGCCAGCCCTCTCCCCGCGGCCTTCTCGGCGATACGGAAGCCCAGTTCGGCGGAGCCGTCCGCCACGTCCACCAGGTTGACGCGCCCCACCACCTCTCCCCCGCGCTCCACCAGCAGGTGGAAGTGGCAGAGCCCGGCGGCCTGTTCCGCGAGCAGCGCGTCGTGGCGGGCGTCGAAGTGCGCGAAGTACGCGTCGCCGCGGTCCGTGACCGACGCGGCGAAGTAGGCCCGGTTCTCGCGCTCGAACGCGAGGAGGGCCGGGGCGTGGTCGGGGCGCAGGCGCTGGAGTTCGGGCATGGGGGAACGGTACGGGGACGCGTGAGGGCGGCGCGGCGGCAGGTGGCCGTCCCCGGCCGCCACGTACCGGACGACGGGCTCAGTCCTCGCCCCCGAGGGCCCGTCGCAGGCCGAGGTTGCTCGTCAGGATGCCGCCGTCGACCGGGAGCGTCACGCCGGTGATCCACGCCGCGTCCGTGGACGCGAGGAACGCCACCGCCGACGCGATGTCCTCCGGGGTGCCCACCCGGCCCGCCGGGTAGTGCGCGGCGGCGCGGTCCAGCGCGTCCTCGCGGCCCGCCCAGCCCTCCGTACGGATGGTGCCGGGGGCGACGAGGTTCACCCGTACCCCTCGGGGGGCGGCATGGCCCGCGAGAGTACGGGTGAGGCTCGCGAGGCCCGCCTTGGCCGCGCTGTAGGCGTGGTTGCCGAAGTCCTGCTCGCCGTTGACCGACCCGATGGAGACGATCGCGCCGCGCCCCGAGGCCGCCAGATGCGGCAGCGCGGCCCGCGCGCAGCGGAACGCCCCGGTCAGGGTGATGTCGAGGTCCCGCGCCCAGACGTCGTCCGGCTCGTCCTCGAAGAGCGGTGCGTCGGGTGCGCAGGCGTACGCGTTGTTGACGAGGACGTCGAGGGAGCCGAACTGCTCCACGGCGTACGCGACCGCCGCCTCGACCTCCGTACGGTCGGCCACGTCGCACCGGTACCCGAGCGCACCGGGCAGAGAGCTGGCCGTGGCCCGAGCCCGCTCCTCATCCAGATCGGTGACGAGGACGCGGGCCCCCTCGGCGGTCAGCCGCCGCGCGGTGGCCGCTCCAATCCCCCGCCCGGCCCCGGTGATCAGCACCCCGTACCCACCGAACCGCCGCACCCTGGGCGGCACTTCCCCCACCGACTCGTCCCCGGTCCGTCCCGCCTCCGGCTGATCCACCTGTCGCATGCCACTCACTCCGTCCGGCCACCCGACCCATCCGGCCGGCGGTCCGGCGATCATGCCGCCGAACGCACCTCCCGCACCAGGGCCGGGCGGCGGCCGGTCACTTCTGCCGGCCGAAGGTCTCCGAATGGGGGGTTGCAGAAGATGGTCGCGCCGACTTGGCGAGGCCTTTCGCACGGCGTAGACCAAGGGGGCTCTCTACAGTGCCGCCCGAGGTCCGACGATCCCCCTCGCGGACCGGATCTCCGTCCAGGACGGGCGTACCGGCGCATAGGCTCCCACCGTGCAGGCGAGGATGCATGGCTTGGCAATAGGCGGCTCGTTGCGCGCTACGCGGATGCTGATCATGACGGGGTCTGACTCGGCGCAATCATTGGTGTTTCCGCCGGTCAGGATGAAGGCCACTGACAGGAAGGCCGTCGTGACCGACGTCCAGCAGGGGACCACGTACATTCTCCGGTCCTCGGCCACCCAGTTCCCGCCCCCTCCCCAGATGGGCCGAGGCCCCCTGATCCGGCGGTCAGAGCGCCGCGCGTACCGCGCGCACCAGCGCCTGTGCCCTCGGGTCCGCCGTGACGCCCTTGCGCATGCCGTTCGTGACGTAGCCGAACGCGATGCCCGACTCGGGGTCCGCGAAGCCCAGGGCGCCGCCGCGGCCCGGGTGGCCGAAGGAGCCGGGGCCCAGGAGGGGGGCCGCCGGGCCGTGGAGCATGAAGCCCAGGCCGAAGCGGGTGGCGACGACCAGGACCCGGTCCGGGCCCGCCGACTCCTCCGTGCGGGCCAGGGTGAGCGTGGCGGGGGCGAACAGGCGGTGGCCGTCGACCGGTCCGAGCATCGCCGCGTAGACGCGCGCCAGGGCCCGCGCCGTCGAGATCCCGCCCCCGGCGGGCAGCTCGGCGGCGCGGTAGGCGGGATCGTTCTCGTCCGCCCGGGGCGCGATCGCGCCGAACGCCCGCCGTGTCAGCGACTCCGGGTCCTTGTACGCCTCCGACACGGACCGCTTCGGCCGCAGCCGCAGCTCACCGCCCCCCTCGGCGGCGGGCGGCGCCTCGG
>NZ_WWJY01001075.1 GCF_009865405.1 Streptomyces sp. SID3212
TTGAGCCGGACGACCGGATTGTCGGTCAGGCGCGCCAGCTCGTCGTACCACTCCACGATCTGGACCCAGTCGGTCTCCCCGGCGGTGGGCGCGTCGGCGTGGAGCGCCGCGACGGCCGCCTGCGCCTGGAACTCGCCCAGCCGGTCGCGGGCGAGCGCCGCCTGGAGGATCCCGACGCCCTCGGCGATCGCCACGGTGTCCCACCGGCCCCGGTCCTGCTCGGCGAGCGGCACCAGGCTGCCGTCCGGCGCGGTCCTGGCGGCGCGCCGGGCGTGGTGGAGCAGCATCAGGGCGAGCAGCCCCGCCACCTCCGGGTGGTCGATCGCGGCCGCGAGCTGCCGGGTCAGCCGGATCGCCTCGGCGGCGAGGTCGACGTCGCCGGAGTAGCCCTCGTTGAACACCAGGTAGAGGACGCGCAGCACGGTCGCGACGTCGCCGGGCCGGTCGAGCCGTACGCCGGAGACGGTCCGCTTGGCCCGGCTGACGCGCTGCGCCATGGTCGCCTCGGGCACCAGGTAGGCCTGGGCGATCTGCCGGGTGGTCAGCCCGCCGACGGCGCGCAGCGTGAGCGCGACCGCGGACGCCGGGGTCAGCGACGGGTGCGCGCACAGGAAGTAGAGCTGGAGCGTGTCGTCGGCCGCGGGCGCCGGTCCGGGTACGGGCTCCTCCTCCACCAGGTCCTCACGCCGGCGGCGGGCCGCGTCCGACCGGGCCGCGTCGAGGAACCGGCGCCAGGCCGCGGTGACCAGCCAGCCCTTCGGGTCGCGCGGTGGGTCGGCGGGCCAGACGCGTACCGCGTCGACCAGCGCGTCCTGTACGGCGTCCTCGGCCGCCGCGAAGTCGGCTCCGCGGCGGACGAGGACCCCGAGCACGCTCGGGGTGAGGCTCCGGAGCAGTGCCTCGTCCACTTCGGTGGTCACTCCGTGACGGTGGGGTGCGCGCCGAGGAACGGACGCAGCTCCAGCCACTCGTGGATCGGCCTGCCGCCGGCCCCGGGGGCGGCCGACAGCTCACCGGCCAGCTCGACGGCCCGCGCGTGACTGTCCACGTCGATCACCATCCACCCGGCGATGACGTCCTTGGTCTCGGCGAACGGGCCGTCGGTGACGGGCGGGCGCCCTTCGCCGTCGTAGCGGACGAAGGTCCCCTCGGGAGAGAGCGCCTGGCTGTCGACGAACTCGCCGGTCGTCTCCAGCCGGGCCGCGAAGTCGTTCATGTACTGGACGTGGGCGGAGATCTCCTCCGGCGTCCACCGCTCCATCGGTACGTCGTTGACCGGTGCGGGGGCGCCTCGGTAGTGCTTGAGCAGCAGGTACTTGGCCATGGTGGTTCTCCTCGGTGCCGGTGCGACTCCATTGTCGTCGCGTTCACCCCGGGGACGGAGCGGACCACGGGTTCTCGACATCGGCCGCCGAGGTTTTTCGGCCGGGTACGAGGTGACGTCGCCGCGCAGGATCGTTTCTGGGGTCCTGTCAAGCGGTAGCCGCGTGTCGGGTGGCGGTTTCTGTCGTTGATGCGAGGGACAGACGGTTATGTCCGGCTTGAGTTCGATCGGACACCAGCGGGGACGTCGTCCCTGGCGAAGGAGGAGCACGATGGGCGTGGAGACACGTGGTTCTGGTCACGCGATGGCGCGGGCCGCTGTGCTGGGCGCGGTCGCCGGGGTGGCGCTGCTTCCGGCCGGCGCCGCGCAGGCGAACGTCGTCGGGATCGGGAACGCCGTGTTCGGCAACACCTGCGTCAACCAGGGCGACGCGCGGGCGGCGGGTGCGACGGTGGGCGGGGCCGGTCTGGGCAGCGGCAACCACGTCGGTCTGCCGCTGGATCTCCCGCGCAACCACTGCGGCAACAGCGGCATCATCTGCACCGCCGTTTTCATGTCCTCGGTGTGAGGGGGCCGGCGAGCGGCGAGGTGTCGGCTGTGCGGTGGGAACGGTGACGGCGGTGGGTCCGGTGACCGCGGGGACAACCACGGGGACGACGGTCGGGGACCGGGCGGCGATCGCGCTGCTGGCCCTGAGCGGGCGGGCGCTGCCCCTCCTGCGGGAGTGGGTGGGCGGGGATCCGGGCTGTGGTGTGGCGCGCGGGTTGCTGACCCTGGCGACGGGCGACCGCATGGCCGACTCCGTACTCAAGGAACAGCTGGCCCTCGCCCACCGGGACGCGCGGACGGCCGGGGAGCGGGAGGCCAGCCTGGTGTACGGGGTGTTCCTCCACACGCACCGGCAGTACCGGCTGACGGCCGATCACCTGGTCACCCACTTCGAGCGGTGGCCGGCCGACGAACTGGCCGGGCTCATGATCGGCGCCTTCTCCGCCTGCGAGGACGCCGCCTACCGGGCCCTCGGGGACACGCTGGTGGAGCGGCAGGCCGCGCTGGCCGGTCCCGACAACTGGCCGTGGACCGGCTGGCTGGCCTCGGCCAGGGCGGAGCAGGGCCGGGTGCGCGAGGCGCACGACCTGGCCGAGCGGGCCCTGGCCCGGTACCCCCGGTCGGGCGTCGCCGTGCACGCCCTCGCGCACGCCGAGCACGAGCTGGGTACGGGCCCCGCGTCGACCGCGTTCCTGGACCGGTGGCTGACGGCGGACCCCGGGGCGGTACAGGTACGGCATCTGAGCTGGCACGCCGCCTTGCAGTCGATCGCGTGCGGCGACTTCGAGGACGCCCGCCGCCGCGCGGACGCGGCACTGCCCCGCCAGGACGTCGGCATGCGGGCGGCGACGAACTGGCGCCTCCTGCTGGTGGGGCAGGAGCCGGCCGGCCGGAGCGATCCGGAGCACGTACGGGAGCTGCTCACCGCGCCGGGCGGGACGGCGGAGGTCTTCCACACGTTCAACCTGGCCCTGGCCCTCGCGGTGGAGGCCGCGACCGACGACCTGGAGCAACTGGCCCGCAGGGCCGCCGCCGACCCGCGCCCCGACTACCGCGACGTCCTGGCCCCCGTGGTCCGGACGCTGGCCGCCCTCACCACGGGCCGTCCCCGGGCGGCGGCCGACGAGCTCGAAGCCCTGGGCGAGAAGGCCGAGCGGATCGGCGGGGTACGGGTGGAGCGGGAGATCGTCCAGGACACGCTGGCCCGGGCCCTCGTGGACGCCGGGGAACACGTCCGGGCAGCGGATCTCCTGCACCACCGCACCAGCACCCGCCGTCACCACGCCTACGAGGACCGCCTCCTGACGGCCCGTACTCCGGCAGCCGCGGCCGGGCCGGGCTGACCGTGCCCTTACCGCCGCCACCCGTACCGTCACCGGTACCGCCGCCCGTACCGCCGTCACCCGTACCGCCGCCCGTACCTCCGTTTCCGCGCCCGCCGTCACCCGTCCGCGCCCGCCGTCACCCGTCCGCGCCCGCCGTCACCCGCCCGCGTCATCGCCGTTCGTACCGCCGTCACTCACGCGGGTGACAACCAGCGTGGTGACCCACCGACCCGGGCGTGGGACGGGCCGGGTGCGGCACGATGCCCGAAACCGACCGGGCTCCCGAGCCGTGTCGGCCGAGCCGTTCATGTGCCGGAGGTATGGCGTGTCCTTGATGAGTCCGCCCGAGTACGGGCCACCCGATCTGCCCGGTCTCGACTTCGATCCGTTCCTGGCCCACGCGCTGGAGCAGGGACCGGCGATGAAGATCCTGCTGCCCCAGGGCGGGGAACTGACCGAGTGCTGGCTCGTCACCCGGTACGACGAGGTCCGGTTCGTGACGTCCGACACCCGCTTCAGCCGGCGCATCACCGGCCGGCCCTTCCCCACCATGAACCGCCACCTCATCCCGATGGGCGCCAGCGTCAGCTTCATCGATCCGCCCGACCACACGCGGATCCGCTCCGTGGTCACCCCGGCCTTCACCGAGGCCCGTATGAAGGCGCTGCGCCCCCGCGTGGAGACGCTGGTGGCCGAGCTGCTGGACGGCCTGGAAGCCGCCGGGCCGCCCACCGACCTCATCGAGGCCGTCGTCGCCCCGTTGCCGCTGACCCTGGTCGGGGAGATCTTCGGCTTCGCCCCGGACGACCTGCCGCGGATCCGGAACTGGGCCCAGGGCATTCTCGTACGCCCTCGCGACGAGGCGGACGTGGCGCGGGTGCGGGCACTGCGCGACGAGGCCGCCGAGTTCTTCGGCGCTGTGATCGAGGACCGCCGCGCCGCGCCGCGCGAGGACCTGATGACGGACGTCGCCCGCGCCGTGGACGAGGAACGGGTCAGCGCCGACGAGGCACTCGCGATGGCCTCCCTCACCGCGCTGAACGGCTGGCACCCGGTGCGCAACAACCTCTCCAACATGGTCTTCGCGCTGCTGCGCCGGCCCCACCTGGCGGAGGCGCTGCGCGCCGGTGACCTCTCCGTACCCCTGCTGGTCGAGGAACTGCTGCGCTGGATCCCCCACAAGAACGGCATCGGGCAGCCCCGGGTGGCGGTCGAGGACGTCACGGTGGGCGAGGTCACCATCCGGGCGGGGGACTTCGTCTACGTCCAGTACTGGGCCGCCAACCGCGACCCCGACGTGTTCGCGTGCCCGGCCGAGATCGACGCCGACCGCCCCGGGCCGAACCACCTCGCCTTCGGCCACGGCCCCCACTACTGCGTGGCACCGCACCTGGCCCGCGTCCAGGCCCACGTGCTGCTGCCGGCGCTCTTCGCCCGTTTCCCCGGCCTGCGTCTGGCGGTGCCGGCCGAAGAGGTCGCCTTCCAGCAGGACGCCCTGATCAGAGGCCCGGTCACCCTCCCCGTCGCCTGGTAGAAGCACCCCGGGGCCCGCCCGCCGCGACCGGCGTGCGGGCCCCGGCGTTTCCCGGTGGGCCGGTCAGCCGGACGTCGCCAGGTTCTTCTCGAACGCGGCCAGGTAGTTCGGCAGGTGGTGGTCCTTGACGGCGTCGGTCTCGGGGGCGAAGAGGTCGGCGCCCAGCCCCTTGGCGCGGTCCAGCAGCCGGGCCTTGAGCGGCATGGTGTCGCGGAGCCTGCCGTCGGCGTCGAAGTAGCGGAGTGTGTCGACGTGGGTGTACGCCGGTTCCGGCGGGAGGTGGGGGACGATGTCGTTGTTGTTGACGAAGCGGTAACACCGGTTCGTGAAGGCCTTGTTGTGCACGCCGGCGAGGAGCCGTTCGCAGGTACGGGGCTGGCCGAACGTGTACACACCGTCGGGCAGGAGCCGTGGCTCCTCCAGGTACCACCGGGTGCCCGCGAGCATCGCGAGGGCCCCGCCGAGGCTGTGGCCGGTGAACCAGACGCTCTGCCCGTTCGTGCGCAACTCGTCGATGGCGTCCCGGATCCCGGGGTAGACGGACTGGAGCGCCTGGTGGAAGCCGTAGTGGACGAAGCCCCTGTTCGCCGGGCCGGGAACCGGTGGGGTGGTGACGTCGGTCAGCCAGTCGTAGATCTTGAGGACCTCGGTGCCGCGGAAACCGGCGACGATCATGCGGTCGCCTGCCATGACGTACGCCTGGGTGTCCTCGATCGGGAACGGCATCCGGTGGCTCGACTCAAAGTGCCGTACCTCGTCGAAGCCCCACGCGGTCGCCTGGGCCTCGACGGCGGCCGGGTCCAGCGTGGCCAGCCCGGCCGCCCGTGCCATCCAGTAGGCGTGTGCGAGGGAGTAGCGGGTGGTCGAGTGGTCCAGGGCGGGGATCGCCATCAGTGTGTCCTCCGGGGAGTGGCGGCTGGTCGCCCAGCAACGTAGTTCCGGAGGAGCCGGGGCGAGGGGGATCGCGCCCACGACCACCCGTACGGACGCAGCGGGGTACGCCCCGACGGCGCTACCGAGCGTCGTTGAACGTCCACACCGCCGTGCTGCCCGGACCGACGACCAGGGTCGACCGGCCGATCCGTTCCTTGTGGCGGTGCTTCACCGCCCGGTTGAGGGACAGTTCGACCCGCTGGAGGCCCGCCTCGTCGCGTGAGGTGGCGGCCAGGTGGATCGTGGTGCCGCCGCGCCGGGCGACGGCTCCGCCGGTTGCCGTGGTCGTGACGTAGAAGCCGCCGGCCCGCAGCAGCGGGACGGTGTCGGCGAGGTCGCCTTCCGTGACGGCGAGGCGGATCGACGTGACGTCGCGCATCGGACGGGTGCGGTAGTCGTCGGACAGGTAACGCTCCCGGCCGACGTCACCGGGGTGGTCGGCCGGTTCGGTGTTGCCGCGCGGATCGGCGAAGTACTCCGGCAGGTACTCCATCGCCCAGGCGCCGAAGGCGTCGTACTGGAGGGTGGTGAAGACGGCGTCGAACCACGGCACCGGGACGCCGTCGCCGAAGTCGCGCGTCTGGCGGAACTCGACGGGCTCGGCGATCCCCTGGTCCTTCAGCCGCTGGACCACCGTCGGCAGGTCACCGGCGCGCTCGGTCGAGATCCCCATCCCGGCGGCGCCGAGGACGCCGTCCTGGCCGGGCAGGTCGCCGACCCCGAAGAGTTCGAGGTAGGTCTCCCGGCCCATCAGATAGCGGCCGGTCCAGGTCTGTCCGTCGGCCCCGGTCGTGGTGCGGATCTGGAAGTTGGCGAAGTCCCGCAGATAACCCGAGTGTTCGACGGCGTCGGCGGTCTCCCGGTCGAGCACCCCGTAGGCGTGGTTGAAGTGGAGCAACTGACGGCCCGTCAGTGGGCGCCTGGTCTCCTCGGTGGCCCGCGCCGTGCCCGTACCACCCCCGACCACCCCGGTGAGGGACAGCGTGAGGGTCGCGGCGAGGACCATGGTCATCCGTAATGTCCGGTGAAGCGGCATGGCAGGAAGCCTAGGCGGGGCGGTCGCTGACCGCCCTCGATTTCCCGGCAAGCTCCGGGACCCTGTACGTACGTGACGGAATGACACTGAAGTGGCCCGTGTGACGGACGGGGCTGCTAGAACCGTGGGAACAGCCGCCGCGTCCGGAGTGTCGGGAGCCACGTTTTGTCGTATGTGCACCACGTCGAGCAGTTCCACGGACTGCCCGCCTACACCTTCTCGCCGTACGTGAACCCCGTGGACCTGCCCGACCCGGCCTCCGTGGCCTGGCGTTTCCAGTGCGGGCAACTGCCCCGCGAGGCCGACCACCGGGGGCGCGCCGAGGTCTACTGGGCGCGCTTCACCGAGTCCGTCGAGCTGGAGAAGGTACGGGCGATGGTCTTCGGCGAGCCCTGGTACGGCGACTCCGGGTACGCGGACGACAACTGGCTGACCGACCTCGCGCCCCGCCTGACCGGACTTGAAGCACTCTTCCTCGGCGACCTGGAGGACGACGAGTCCATGATCTCCTCCCTCTACCTGGAGGACGTCGCGCCCGTTCTGGCGGCGTTCCCCGGCCTGCGGGAGCTGGCCGTACGCGGCGGGGAGGGCCTTAAGTTCCCCGTGACCGGCCATGCGTCACTGCGGGTGCTGCGCGTCCAGTCCGGCGGGCTGCCCCCGGACGCGGCGGCGCAGATCGCCGCCGCCGACCTGCCGTCCCTGGAGCGCCTGGAGTTGTGGCTGGGCCACGACAACTACGGCGGCGGGACGACGGTCGAGCACCTCGCGCCGCTCCTCACCGGGCAGGGCAAGCCCGCCCTGCGCCACCTGGGATTGCAGAACAGCCCGATCCAGGACGAGTTGGCCGCCGCGCTGGCCTCGGCGCCGGTCGTGGCCCGGCTGACGTCGCTGAGCCTGTCGATGGGCGCGCTCGGCGACGAGGGCGCGGAGGCGCTGCTGACCGGCCAACCGCTCACCCACCTGCGGGAGTTGGACCTCTCGCACCACTTCCTCAGCCACGCCATGATGCTGCGCGTCTGGACGGAACTGGAACCGCACGGAGTCCGGGTGAATCTGACGGCCAGTCAAGAACCGGAGGAGGTCGATCCCGAATGGGGCGAGGGGGACGGCCGCTACGTCGCGGTGGACGAATGACCGTAGCCGCCGCGCCCTGACCCCCGTACTCCCTCTCCCCGCCGTCGAAAGGCCCCATCATGTACGACGCCGCCCCCGAGTCCGAGGACCCGGACGACCTGAGGACCGCCAGCCGTGAACTCGACGGTCGCCGGCCCTGGTTGGACCCCGCCGAGCAGGTCCCGTACGGGCACGTGCTGCACGCCGCCGCCGTGCTGGGACACGCTCCCGCCGACGTCGTCGCACGGCTGACCGCCCTGGGCCACACCGACGTGCAGGTCGCCGAAGGCCCCCTGCCCGACCGCGTCGAGCCCGGTGACCTCGTTCTGCTCCGCGACATCACCGCGGAGTACCGCCCCACCTGGCTCGATGTCGCCGAGCCCGTGCCCCTGCGCCAGATAGTCGGAAGGGGCAGCCTGACCGACCGGAGCCCCGCCGACGTCGCACGGCGGCTGACCGCGCTCGGCTACCGGCTCGGTGGCAGGGGCGAGCCGCTGCCTGAGACCCCGGATCGCGGCGACGCCCTGCTGATCACCATGAGCAGCGGCCGCTACCGCGAGTGGGCCGACTGGGGCGACGAGGTGCCCGCGTACCGTGTGAGGGAGGCCGCCTGGGAGACGCGGCGCAGCCTGTACGCGACGGCCACGCGGCTGCTCGCGCTCGGCCTCCGGCTCCCGTACACCCCCGTCCCCTCGGACGAACCGCTCCTCCCGCCCTCGTGGGCCGGCTGGTACTACTCGACGCCGCCCGCCGGGCACATCCTGGACGTCGCGCGGCGGACGGGACGCACCCCGGCGGACGTCGCCGCCCGGCTGACGGAGCTGGGCTGCTCGCCGCCGCCCGTGCCCGACACCCCGGAGGCCGACGACTACGTCATCCTCAGTGAGGAACTCGACGGCCGCGGACCCTGGTTGGCCCAGAACACCGTCGTCGGGCTGTCGATGCGGCACATCCTGCGGGGGGCTCTCGCCACGGGACGCGCCCCCGCCGATGTCGCCGGGCGGCTGGCTGTGATGGGGCACCGGCTGCACGGCAACGCGATCCTGCCCGAGGCCGCGGACGAGGAGGACGTCCGGCTGCTCGCCACCGTCGACCGCTCGTACCTGGACGACGTCCACCTGGAGCATGTCCTGCGCAGCGCGAGCCTGACGGGAAGGAGCCCGGCGGACGTCGCGGCGCGGCTGACCGCCCTCGGGTACCAACTGCCCGACAAGGTGGACTATCCGGAGGTACGGGGTTCCCTGGCCACCGGGTGAGCTTCCGGGGCGGGGAGTCACCCGTGACCCGAGCCCATAGGGTGACCCCCATGTCTGCCACGTTGAGTTCCACAAAAACCGCCGCGGCGCTCCGGAGATCGGCGCGCGTCTCCGTCGAGCTGCTGGCGGTCCTTGTCATGGTCGCGGTGGCGCTGTGGCTCCTGGGCCGGATGTGGCCGGTCGTCTGGCCGCTGGTGGTGGGCCTGTTCCTCACCACGATGACCTGGCCCCTGACCAGTTTCCTGCGCCGGCGCGGGTGGGCCCCCGCGCTCGCCGCGTCGGCGGTGACCGTCCTCTTCCTCCTGGTCTCGCTGGGCATCGTGGCGCTGATCGCGGTGCCGGTGGCGTCCCAGTCCGGCGAGTTGACCGACGGGGTGGTCGACGGCATACAGAAGTTGCGCGAGTGGGCGTCCGGGCCGCCGCTCAACATCGGCGACGACCAGATCGCGGGGGCCTTCGACGCCGCGGTCGCCCGGATCCAGGGCAGTATCGGCAGCACGGTGGGCGCCGTCGTCACCGGCGTGGGGACCGTGTTCAACGGAGTGGTCACCGCCGTCCTGGCGCTCTTCCTGATGTTCTTCTTCCTCAAGGACGGCCCGCGCTTCCTGCCGTGGCTCACCCGTCAGCTTCCCGGCCGGCTCGCCACCGACGTCCCGATCGTGGCCGCGCGCGGATGGGACACCCTGGGCGCGTTCGTACGGTCCCAGGCCCTCATCGGCCTCCTCGACGCCGTGTTCATCGGGCTCGGACTGTGGGTCCTCGACGTGCCGCTGGTGCTTCCGCTGGCGGTGCTGACCTTCGTCTCCGCGTTCGTGCCGATCGTGGGCGCCCTGTTCGCCGGGCTGGTCGCGGTGCTCATCGCGCTGGTGTCGAACGGTCTGATGGACGCGCTGATCGTGCTGGCGATCATCGTCGTGGTCCAGCAGGTGGAGGGCAACGTGCTCCAGCCCATGATCCAGAGTCGCGGGCTCGGCCTGCACGCGGCGGTGGTCCTGCTGGCGGTGACCCTGGGCGGCAGCCTCGCCGGTGTGGTGGGCAGCCTGCTCGCGGTGCCGGCGGCGGCGCTGGTGGCGGTGGTCTGGAACTACCTGCGCGAGCAACTCGCCGACCCGCCGGAGGAGCCGGACTCCGACGACGCGGAAGACGCCACCGTTGTGATGACTTAGGCATTCCGGTGGCCGCCCGGACGGCACACAATCGTACGCATGGCGATCACGGAGACCGTACGGCCCACCCACCACCGTCCGGTGGCCCTCGTGAGGGGGTTCCTGACCGGGGGAGTGACCGGAGCCTCACTGGCCGCACTGGTCGTCGGCGGTGTCATCGAGAACGTCCCGCTGTTCGTCGCGGGTCTGGTCCTGCCCGTCGGGTACGCCCTGCTGCTCTTCCTCGCCGGGCTGCCGCGGCGCCTCCACGAGGCGGCCGGGGGGTCCCGTACGGCTCTCGCGATGATCGAGAGCGCGCACGCCGTCGGAGGCGAAACGGGCGACATACCCGTCCAGTTCGTCCTGACGGTCGCGCCGGACGACGTGCCCGCGTACCGCGTGGAGACCACGGCCGACATCAACCTGGTCGACCTCCCCGACCACCGGCCGGGGGCCGTCGTGGTGGTGGCGTACCGGCCGGACCGGCCCTGGAAGGTACGGCTGGTCGAGCGGCCCGCCCCGGAGTGGAAGCAGCGCGCCGCCGAGGCCCGTATCGACTCCGCGCCCGCGTCCACCCTGGTGAAGGAGCCCCCGGAGGGCTGCGCGTTCGGCTTTCTCCTCCTCGTCGGCCTGCTGCTCGGCGCCGCCGCCGTGATCCTGACGTTCCGCGGCGACCTGTTCGGCGACGACACCTCCGCGCGACCGCCGTCCTCCTCGGGGCCCTCCGCCTCCACGACGTCGTCGTCGACCACCGTCACGTCGTCGGCGGGGCTGGGCACCGTCTCCGTCGGCCCCGGCCAGTCGCTGCTCGACCGGGGTGAACTGTGCCGGGCCGTCGACGTGTTGACCAAGGGCAAGCAGAAGGACGCGCGCCAGGCGCTCACCGTCAGCATCCAGGAGCACCTGATGTCGGTGGTGTTCGCGCCCACGGACACTCCCGTCGTCCGGTTCGACGTGCGTTCCCTGCCGTGTGCGCGCGTCCCCGCCCTGGTCGAGGAGGCCAGGACCACCCTCGGCGTCCGCGCCCCGCGCGGCTGGCAGGTCACCGTCGACCACCTCACCGGCGCCCTCGCGGTGCGGATCACGGTGACCGGGCCCAACGGCACGGCCTCGCTCGACGCGGACGCGCAGGGGAAGGTGACCCGGCGCAGCCCGGCGCGCTGACCGTCACGGCGGCCGGCCGCCGCGCGCACCCCCGGTGACCGGCCCGTCCGTGACACCACGATCCACGAACTCCTCGTGGCGGACCGCCGTCCGCCCCTTCTGTGTGCTGAAATCCGGCTATGGCAGGGATCGGCGCGCTCGCGGGTCCGGGAGCGGGGAAGAGGGAAAGGCGCGGCATGAGGGTGAACCAGCTCGGGCGGAGCGCGGTACGGGTCACGGAACTGGGCTTCGGCGGCGGGCCGTTGGGCGGACTCTTCGCACCGGTGGACGACGCGACCGCGGCAGGAGCGCTGGCTGCGGCCTGGGAGGGCGGCATCCGCTACTTCGACACCTCTCCGCACTACGGCCTCGGGCAGTCCGAGCGCCTCGTCGGCGAGGCCCTCCGGCCCAGGGCCCGGGGGGAGTTCACCCTGTCGACCAAGGTCGGCCGGGTGCTCGTGCCCCAGGACGCGGCAGGGCGTACGGACGAGTCGTTCATGGTCCCCGCGACCCACCGCCGGGTCTGGGACTTCTCCCGCGACGGCATCCTGCGCAGTGTCGAGGACTCCCTCGCCCGCCTGGGCACCGACCGCGTCGACACGCTCTTCCTGCACGACGCGGAACGGCACTTCGAGGCCGCGCTGCGCGAGGGCTGGCCCGCGCTGGCCGAGTTGCGCGCCCAGGGAGTGGTGGGCGCCGTCGGCGCGGGGATGTACGACACCACCCTGCTGACGCGGCTGGTCCGGGAGGCGGACGTGGACGCCGTGATGCTGTCGGGCCACTACACCCTGCTGGCGCACGGCGCGCTGGACGACCTGTTCCCGGCGTGCGCCGACCGGGGTGTGTCCGTCCTCGCGGCCTCCGTCTTCAACTCCGGCCTCCTGGCGACCCACCGCCCGGCCGCCGGGGCACCCTTCGACTACGCGCCGGCCTCACCGGCGCTGCTGCGCCGCACCCACCGGATCGCCGACGTCTGCGAGGCGCACGGAGTGACGCTCCCTCAGGTGGCGATGGCGTTTCCGCTGCGGCATCCGGTGGTGGCGGGCATCGTGGTGGGGATGCGCTCCGCCGACGAGGTACGGAGCAACCTCGCGGCGTTCGGCGCGGAGATCCCCGAACAGGTGTGGTCCGACCTCCGGGCCGAGGGGCTGCTCGACGAGCGCGCGCCGGTCCTGGCCTGAACAGGCCTGCGAGCAGGGGGAGTTGGCCGAGCCCGGACCATTGACCGCCGTCGGCCGAGCGGCCATGCTCGATGGCGCATGCGACTGAACGCGATTCACCCACATGGATACGCGTTCGGTGAGAGCGGTTCCCAGCCCGACCGTTCTCTCCTGAAACCCCCACATCAGGAAAGCAGGTACGGCTCATGAGGTCCAGGAAACCCCGTACGAAACCGAGCGCCCTCGCGGCGGTCGCCGCCGCCCTCGCGGCCACGACGCTGTTCGGCTCACCCGTCCTGTCGAGTCCGGCGGGCGCCGCCACCGCCCGCCAGGAGGCCGGGACCGCTGCCCCGGCGGCTGCCGCCGACACGCCGCCCACGACCCCGGGCACCCCGGCCGTCAGCGGCGTCACCTCCACCGCCGCGAACCTCAGGTGGACCGCGTCCACGGACGACCAGGGCGTGGTGGCGTACGAGATCCGCGGCGGCGGCACCGTACTGAAAACCCTGACGGGCACCCCGCCCGCCACCTCGACCACGCTGACCGGGCTCGCCTGCAACGCGCCCTTCACCCTGTCCGTCGTCGCGAAGGACGCGGCGGGCAACGCCTCGCCCGCGAGCGGATCGGTGTCCTTCTCGACCACCGCCTGCCAGGCCGACGGCGGTGTCCCCGGCACCCCCACCGCCCTCTCCAGCGGCTGGTCGGTCCCCTGGGGCACGGACTGGCTGCCGGACGGCACGTCCGCGCTGGTCACCGAGCGGGACACCTTCAAGGTCTTCAAGGTCACCCCGGCCGGCGCCAGGACCGAGGTCGGCACCGTGCCCAACACGGTCACCACCGGCGGCGAAGGCGGCCTGCTCGGCGTCGCCGTCGACCCGAACTGGGCCGCCAACCGGTACGTCTACTTCATGCACACCGCCTCCGAGGGCAACCGCGTCGCGCGCATGACGTACAACGGCACCACCCTCACCGGCTACACCGTCCTGCTCCAGGGCATCCGGAAGAACCGCTACCACAACGGCGGACGGCTGCTGTTCGGCCCCGACGGCTTCCTCTACGCCTCCACCGGCGACGCCCAGCAGCCCGCCCTCGCGCAGGACAGGAACTCCCTCAACGGCAAGATCCTGCGCCTGACCACCACCGGCGCGGCGGCTCCCGGCAACCCGTTCGGCTCGTACGTCTACAGCTACGGCCACCGCAACCCGCAGGGCATGGCCTTCGACCGCAACGGCCGCCTCTGGGCCTCCGAGTTCGGCGAGTCCACCACCGACGAACTCAACCTGATCAAGTCCGGCAACAACTACGGGTGGCCGACCTGCGAGGGCACCTGCAACGTCGCCGGCACGACCAACCCGAAGAAGACCTGGAGCACCGCCGAGGCCTCGCCCAGCGGCATCACGATCGTCCGCAACGTCCTCTACATGGCCTCGCTGCGCGGCGAGCGGCTGTGGCGGGTTCCGATCACGGGTGACACGGAGAACGTCGGCACCGCCACGGCGTACTACATCGGCACGTACGGACGGCTGCGGACCGTCCTGAAGGTCCCGGGCGCCGACCAGGTGTGGCTCGCCACCACCAACGCCGACGCGAACGGGGGAGAAGGGCCCGGCTCGGACAGGATCTTCCGCGTCACGATCGGCTGACCGGTCGATCGTCGGCCGCCGATGGCCGACCGGTCGACCCGTACAGCACGAAGGCGGTACCGGACGAATCCGGTACCGCCTTCTGGTGCGATGTCGGTCAGGCTGCTGTGATGTTCAGCCAGGACGACGGGGTTCGCGTCAGGCGACGACCTTGCCCTCGCGCAGCTTGGCGATGGCGTCCTCGTCGTACCCGAGGCTCGCGAGCACCTCGTCCGTGTGCTCACCGAGCAGCGGCGCGCCCTGGATGTCGGGCTTGAAGCCGGAGAACTTGACCGGGCTGCCCACGGTCAGGTACTTGCCGCGCAGCTTCTGGTCGACCTCGACGATGGTGCCGCTCTTGCGCATGTCGGGGTCCTCCGACAGCTCCTTCATGCTGAGCACGGGAGCGGTGGGCACCTCCCACTTGCGCAGGATGTCGACGGCCTCGTACTTGGTCTTGTCGGACAGCCACTTCTCGATCTCCTCGAAGATCTCGAAGATGTGCGGCTGACGGGCCTTGGCCGTGTTGTACTCCGGGTCCTCGACCCACTCGGGCCGGCCGATGGCCTCGGCGGTCCGCTTCCAGTTCTGCTCCTGGATCGTGAAGTAGATGTAGGCGTTGGGGTCGGTCTCCCAGCCCTTGCACTTCAGGATCCAGCCCGGCTGGCCGCCGCCGCCCGCGTTGCCGCCGCGCGGCACCGTGTCGCCGAACTCCGTCGCCGGGTACTGGGGGTACTCCTCCAGGTAGCCGACCTTCTCCAGGCGCTGCTGGTCACGGAGCTTGACGCGGGTCAGGTTGAGTACGGCGTCCTGCATGGACACCGAGACCTTCTGGCCGACACCGGTCTGGTCGCGCTGGATGATCGCGGTGAGCAGGCCGATCAGCAGGTGCATGCCGGTGTTGCTGTCACCGAGGGCCGAACCGCTGATGGTCGGCGGGCCGTCCCAGAAACCGGTCGTGGAGGCGGCGCCACCGGCGGCCTGCGCGACGTTCTCGTACACCTTCAGGTCGGACCACGACGAGTCGTCGTTGAAGCCCTTGACCGAACCGAAGATCAGGCGGGGGTTGAGCTCGTGGATGTAGTCCCAGCCGAGACCCATGCGGTCCAGGGCGCCCGGGGCGAAGTTCTCGACGAGGATGTCCGACTCGCGGATGAGCTTCTCCATGACCTCCTTGCCCTCAGCGGTCTTGGTGTTGATCGCCAGCGAACGCTTGTTGCTGTTCAGCATGGTGAAGTAGAGCGCGTCGAGTTCCGGGATGTCGCGCAGCTGACCGCGGGTCACGTCGCCGCCCTGGGGGCGCTCGACCTTGATGACGTCAGCTCCGAACCAGGCGAGCATCTGGGTACACGCGGGCCCGGCCTGGACCCCGGTGAAGTCGATCACCTTGATTCCGGCGAGCGGCTTTTCACTCATGTTTGCTTCCTTCTGTGTCATGAACTCGGTGCGGTGGGCAGTGCGGTGCGGTGGCTGTGGTGTCCTCGCCGGCTACTTCTTCGCCGGCGTGATGTTGCCGACGGTGATGCCCTTGGGGTTGAGGTGCGCGATGTGGCCGCTCTCGGTGCCGGCCGAGGGGTCGATCTCGCAGTCGATGAGCGCCGGGCCGCCGGAGGCGATCGCCTCGGTGAGCGCGGCGGCGACCTCGGCGGGGGTGGTGGCGCGGTAGCCCTTGCCGCCGAACGCCTCGATCATCTTGTCGTGGCGCGCCCCGAGCATCAGGGTCGTCGGCGAGGGATCGGTCTCCAGCGGGTTGACGTCGTCACCGCGGTACACACCGCCGTTGTTCATGATGACGGTGACGATGGGCAGCTGGTAGCGGCAGATCGTCTCCAGCTCCATCCCGCTGAACCCGAAGGCGCTGTCGCCCTCCACGGCCACGACCGGCTGGCCGCTCTCCACGGCCGCGGCGATCGCGTACCCCATGCCGATGCCCATGACGCCCCACGTACCGCTGTCGAGGCGGTGACGCGGCACGTGCATGTCGATCACGTTGCGTGCGATGTCCAGCGCGTTGGCGCCCTCGTTGACGAGGTACGCCTCGGGGTTGGCGTGCAGGACGTCCCGTACGGCCTTCAGGGCGCCCATGAACTGCATCGGCGACGGGTCGGCCTTCAGGCGCTCGGCCATCTTCGCGACGTTGGTCGCCGACCGCGCCGCGAGCTCCTCGCGCCAGGCGGCGGGGGCCGCGATCTGGCCCGGCTTGGTGCGCTCGGCGATCGCGTCGAGCACCGACTCGATGTCACCGACCAGCGGGGCGGCGATGGGCTGGTTGCTGTCCAGCTCCTTGGGCTCGATGTCCACCTGGACGAACTTCGCGTCCGGGTTCCACTGCGGCGCCTCGCCGTGGTTCAGCAGCCAGTTGAGGCGCGCGCCGACGAGCACCACGACGTCGGCCTTCTTCAGCGCCAGCGAACGGGCGGTGGCGGCGGACTGCGCGTGGTTGTCGGGCAGCAGGCCCTTCGCCATCGACATCGGTACGTACGGGATGCCCGTCGACTCGATGAAGGAGCGGATCTTGTCGTCCGCCTGCGCGTACGCGGCGCCCTTGCCGAGGACCACGAGCGGGCGCTCCGCGTTCGCGAGCAGCTCGATCGCGCGGTCCACCGCCTCGGGCGCGGGCAGCTGGCGCGGCGCGGGGTCGACGAGGCGGCTCAGCGTCTTGTCGCCCGCCTCCTTGTCCATGATGGACCCGAGCACCGCGGCGGGGATGTCGAGGTAAACACCGCCGGGGCGCCCGGAGATCGCGGTGCGCAGGGCGCGGGCGATCCCGCGCCCGATGTCCTCCACGCGGCTCACGCGGTACGCGGCCTTGACGAACGGCTGCGCGGCGGCCAGCTGGTCCATCTCCTCGTAGTCGCCCTGCTTGAGGTCGACGAGGTGGCGCTCGCTGGAACCCGATATCTGCACCATCGGGAAACAGTTGGTGGTGGCGTTCGCCAGCGCGACGAGCCCGTTGAGGAAGCCCGGCGCGGACACCGTGAGGGCCACACCGGGCTTCTTCGTGAGGTAACCGGCCGCGGCCGCCGCGTGTCCGGCGTTGCTCTCGTGGCGGAAGCCGATGTAGCGGATGCCGCGCGCCTGCGCGAGCCGGGCCAGGTCGGTGATCGGGATGCCGACGACCCCGTAGATCGTGTCGATGTCGTTCAGCTTGAGCGCGTCGACGACCAAGTGGTACCCGTCGGTGAGCTCGTCCCGAGCGTCGGCGGTCGCCGCTGTCTCCGGTGCGGAAGGGGCGGTCATGGTCCGGGGTCCTCCTTGGGCAGGCATGCCTGTTCGGCTTCTCATCACACCTTCGGCAGCGGGGGACGTCCCGTCCAACACCTATCGGCGACCAGCCGATAAACAGCATTTATCGATGCCCCCTACAGGCGGGTCGGCACGGCCTCCGCCTGGCTTGATAGACCCGCGCTATCAGCTGTTCGCCATCGCGTATTGGACGGGCACCCCGCGCCCGCGCACGCTCGCTACTTGACGTCTTCAAACAGGCCTGGTGCGAGGAGGAGGTGGTCATGGCGGTTCCGACCGCAGCATCCGTGCGCGACGAGAACCGGTATCGGCCCCCAACGATCACAGGACTCACAGATCTCCTCGACCGGCAGGTACGTGACCGGCCCCGGGCCCGGGCGCTCGTTGCCGGCCCGGACCGGGTGCCCCTGTCGTACGGCGCCCTCGCGTCCCTCGCCGACGACGTCGCCGCGGGCCTGGGCGCCACCGGGCTGCGCCGGGGG
>NZ_WWJY01001076.1 GCF_009865405.1 Streptomyces sp. SID3212
GCCGGTGGGCGCCGCCGCGCGCGGGCGCGCGCGCCGCTCGCTGCTGCGGTCGGGTTTCGCGGCGCAGGTCGGCGTCAACCTCACCCTGGGCGTGTACTTCGGCGCCATGCAGGTCTCGGTGACGGCCTTCGCGGTGGAGCACGGTACGGCGGAGGCGGCGGCGCCGCTGTACGCGGTGTCGAACTGCGCGAGCCTGCTGGCCGGCTGGCTCTACGGGCTGCGCCGGTGGCGCGGCGCACCGCGCGTACAACTGGCTTTCGCGACGGCCTGGTCGGCCCTGAGCTGTCTGCCCCTGCTCGCCGCCGACTCGGTCCCGGGGCTGGGGCTCGCGCTCGCCGTCACCGGCCTGTCCGTCTCCCCGATCCTGGTGCTGTCCTCGGTGCTCACCACCGCGTCGGTGGACAGGGGCGCTCTGGCCCAGGCGTTCACCTGGCTCAGCTCGGCGAGCGCCGCGGGCGCCGCCGGTGCGGCGGCGGTCTCCGGACGGGTCGTGGACGCCTACGGCGCACACGGCGGCTTCACGGTCGCCGCCGCGGCCACCTCCGTCATGGCGGTGCTCGCTGCGACCCAGGCGCGCGCCGCGAGGCATGAGTGGGGCCAGGGCGGAAAGCCGCAGGGTATGGCAGCCCTTTCCCCGAAGCCGGGTCCCGAACCGCTGAAGTCGGATGACGAACGAGAACGCGGGCGACCGGGCGCGCGTGTCGAGGCAGGCAGCGTCGAGGCCCGGCGCGTGGAGGCGGAGCGCGTCGAGGCGGAGCGCGTCGAAGCAGGCCGGGACGCGGGCGTGGGTCCGAGCGCGCGGGTGGAGGAGGAGGCGCCCGACCGGCCGACCGAGTTGCCCGCGCGATCGTGGTGGGCGGCGCTGCGCGGCACGGTACGGGAGTTCCAGCAGGACGACCTGGCCGACCGGGCGGCCGCCCTCACCTACTACGGGGTCCTCGCGCTCTTTCCCGCCCTGCTCGTCCTGGTGTCCCTGCTGGGCATCGCCGGTGAGTCGGCGACCCGGGAGATCCTGGACAACCTGCGGCAGCTCGCTCCGGGTTCGGCCCGGGACGTGATCACCGACGCGGTGGAGCAGGTACGGAGCAACGGCAGCGGGGTGGGCTCGCTCCTCGCGGTGGTGGGTCTGGCCCTGGCGGTGTGGTCGGCGTCCGGTTACATCGCCGCTTTCATACGGGCCTCCAACGCCGTTTACGACATGCCCGAGGGGCGCCCGGTCTGGAAGGTGCTGCCGCTGCGTCTGATCCTGACCGTCGTCCTGATGGTCCTGGCGTGTGCGAGCGCGCTGATCGTGGTCTTCACCGGCGGGCTGGCCCGGCAGGCGGGCACCGCTCTGGGGATCGGTGACGGCGCGCTGACGGTGTGGTCGGTCGCCAAGTGGCCGGTGCTGCTCCTGCTGGTCACGATCATGATCGGGCTGCTCTACTGGGCGGCTCCGAACGCCAAGGGCGGCGGGTTCAGGTGGGTGACCCCGGGGAGCTTCCTCGCGCTGCTGATCTGGATGATCGCCTCGGCCGGCTTCGCGTTCTACGTCGCCAACTTCGCCTCGTACAACAAGACGTACGGGACCCTCGCCGGGGTGATCATCTTCCTGGTGTGGCTGTGGATCACCAATCTCGCGGTGCTTCTCGGCCTGGAGTTCGACTCCGAACTGGCCCGCCAGCGCGCGATCGCCGGAGGCAGTCCCCCGGACGAGGAGCCTTATGTAGCGCCGCGCGACACCCGCTCGTGGACCGACGAGGAGCGCCGCCGCATGAAGTGACGGCGAACGCCCCCGGCCGGTTGTGCGGCGGGTTGCGGGGTAGCCGCGAGGACACGGACCCTGCGAAGTCCAGGAGAGGTGAGAGGTACATGACCACAGCGGAACGGCACGCACCCTCCGCCGCCGCGGAGGACACGACATCCGTCCTGGTGACGCGCGCGACGCGGCAGCTCTCGCAGCTGGTACGCGAGGAGATGCGGCTGGCCCGGGCGGAGATGACCGAGAAGGGGAGGCGTTTCGGGGCGGGTGGCGGCCTGTTCGGCGGCGCCGGCCTGGTCGGCGTCCTGGCCGCGCAGGCCCTGGTGGTGGCGGTGATCGCCGCCCTGGCGCTGGTGCTTCCCGTGTGGGCCTCGGCCCTGGTCGTGACCGCGGGACTGGCGGCGATCGCCGCGCTCCTGGCGGTGGCGGGGAAGAGGCAGGTCACGAAGGCCGTACCGCCCACGCCGGAACAGACCATCGACAGCGTCAAGGCCGATGTGGCCGAGATCAAGGAGAAGGCACACCGATGACTCAGCGAGACAGCAACCATTCCGGCCCGACTCCCGAAGAGTTGCGGGCGCAGGTGGAGCACACGCGGGACGAGGTCGGCCGGACGATCGAGGCGCTGGCGGCCAAGGCCGACGTCCAGGCCCGCGTCCAGGACCAGGCAGCCGCGATGAAGGAGCAGGCGGCGGCGGCCAAGGACCAGGCGGTCGACAAGGCGGCGACGGTCAAGGACGAGGTGGCCGACAAGGCCGCGGTCGTGAAGGACCAGGTGACGGACAAGGCCGCCGTGGTCAAGGACCAGGTGACCGACAAGGCCGCGGTCGTCAAGGACCAGATGGCGGACAAGGCGACGCAGGTCGGCGATCAGATCCGCGACAAGACCGATCAGGCCACGCGGCTGTTCCTGGACAAGACACCGGCGCCTGTTCTCGACACGGCGGCGGGGGCCGCGGCACGGGTACGCGACACCGCCTCGCGGGTCGGGCGCTTCGCGGCGGACCAGACCCCGCAGCCCCTCAGCGAGAGGGCCGGCCAGTTCGCGACCACCGCACGGAACAACCGGGCACCGCTGATCGCCGCCGGCCTGGTGCTGGCCGCGTACCTGCTGATCCGCAACGGCGGGCGAAGCAGCTGACGGTAGGTATTGGCGTCGGTGTACGGAGCACCCGGGCCCCTTCCGTACGGATCAGGGGCACCGGGTGCCGTCACGTTCCCGCCGAGGCGTCTTCTTTGTATCGGTCGGCGGAGCCGCCGATCCGCACATACCCAGGGCCTGAGGCCACTTCCAGCCCGTCCGGCGATTGAGGACACATACGGCCGAAGGCCGTGCCCCGGAACGGGCCCGCAGCCGCAAGCCGCAGTCGAGCAACGAGCCCGTTGGCCCGGCGACGGCCACGGCGTCAGCCGTCGTCAGCCCTTCCGGGCAGGCGCCGGCCGCTCGGCCGCCTCGTACGTCTCCTCGACCACTTTCGCCAGCCGCCCGAGCATGCTGCGGTGGCGAAGCTGGATCATCGCGTCGAGGAGCACGTTGTGGGCCAGGGCGCCCCACCCCCGCAGCGGGTGTTCGTCGACGATCACCAGGGTCTGCTCGCCCCAGGGCCGTACGTCCAACGCGATCCGCGCGGTCCCGAGAGGGCCGCTGTGCGCCTCGAGTTCGAGGATCCGCGGTGGTTCCACCCGCCGGACGACCGTGTGTCCCTCGAACGACCGGGGGCCCAGGCGCACGGTGTAGGCGAGCGAGGAACCGACCTCAGGCCAGTGGCCCTCGGCCGGTTCGGTCTCGGAGGTCCCGACGACCCAGTCGGCGTAACGCGACGCGTCCGACAGGACGGCCCAGACGGCCTCGGGCCTACGGGCGATGAGCTGGTGCCGAACGGCCATGGGTACGCTCCTGCGGGTTTCGACAGCGGTGGCTGGTGACGGGTGAGGACGTCCGAGTGCCCGGTTTACCGGAACTGACACCTGCGCACCCGCGCACGACACACCCCGCCCGGCAGCCCTTCAGGCCCTCAGCCGCAGAAGAGCGATCGCGCCTTCCGTGAGGGTGACGACCAGTGTGGTGGGACCGTGGCGAAGGGCGCCGGTCAGTTCTGCCTCGACGACGACGTCACCACCGAGCGCGCTCACGGGGTGCATCCGCGTCGGAGTGATGCGGCCACCCTGGGCCAGGAACTCCCGCTCGGCCCACGATCCGATCGCCTCCCGGCCCCGTATCTCACGTCCCGCGTCGTTGACGATGGCACCTTCGGCGAAGCAGCCCGCCAGCCGGTCGAGGTCACCGGCGTTGAGCGCCTCGATGAAGGCATGGATGAGCGAAGTAGCGGCGTCGGGTGCGTACCGGTCGGAAAGTTCGTCCACATTCGTCATGGCGTTCGCCTGCCCTCGCTCCAGCCTC
The DNA here is from genome assembly GCF_009865405.1 of Streptomyces sp. SID3212. Lineage (GTDB taxonomy): Bacteria > Actinomycetota > Actinomycetes > Streptomycetales > Streptomycetaceae > Streptomyces. The sequence goes on from NZ_WWJY01001076.1 coordinate 4,143, forward strand.
CCATGCGGAACGTGACGGATGGCATGGTGGCCACGGTGATCCGCGATGTTCGGGGGCGCGGCCATGGCAGGACGTACGGTTCCTCCTCGGGTGGGCAGACTGCTCAGCCTGGCCGCCGCGAAGCCGGTGCTCACAACACCGGGGAGTTCAGCGGTTGTTGCGGCGCCGCGCCAAAGGCCATGACACCCGCCGCGTCCACAGAGCGCGGCGATCCGCCCGAGATGGCAGGCTGGAGAGGTTAGATCACCACCGCTTCGAGAAGGCGCAGGTGAGCCCCCCCATGTCCACCGCCTCCGCGTCCCGCGTCCCCGCCGTCGTGGTCGGTGCCGGGCCGGCCGGGCTCGCGACCAGCTGGCACCTGGCCCGGCTCGGCGTCGAGCACGTCGTGCTGGAGCGCGACAGTGTCGGCGCGACCTGGCGCTCGGCGCGGTGGGACAGCTTCACCCTGGTCACCCCGGCGTGGTCCGTGAGGCTGCCCGGCCTGCGGATGCCGGACGGCGCCCCGGACGCCTTCCTGCCCCGCGACACGTTCGTGGAACTCCTCGACCGGTACGCGCGCGACACCGGCCTGCCCGTCCGTACGGGAGTCGAGGTCCACGGGCTTCGCAGGGCGTTGGACGGAGACGGATACGTCCTGGACACATCCGAGGGCGATCGGCGCACGCGTGCGGTGGTGATCGCGAGCGGCGCCCTGCGTCTGCCGAAGGTCCCGGCAGGCGTCGACGTACCCCCCGGCGTCACCGCGCTGCACGCCGTCGACTACCGGCGTCCGGAGCAGCTTCCTCCCGGCGCGGTGCTGGTGGTCGGCAGCGGGCAGACCGGCACCCAGATCGCCGACGAGCTGCGCCGCGCGGGCCGGCGCGTCCTCCTCTCCACCAGCGCCGTCGGGCGCGTCCCCCGGCGCTACCGCGACCGGGACGTCTTCACCTGGCTCCGGCAGCTCGGCATGCTCGACCAGACCACCGAGCACGCGCCGCCGGAGGCACGCCGCGCACCTCAGCCCGCCCTGAGCGGCGCGCACGGAGGCCGCACGCTGGCGCTCCAGCAGCTGGCCCGGGACGGCGTCGTCCTCCTCGGCCGCCTCACCGGCATCCACGGCGGACGACTCCACTTCGCCGACGACCTCGCGGACCACATGCGCGGCGCGGACGCCTTCGCGGAACGTTTCCGCAACCAGGTCGACCAGTACCTCCAAGGCCACCCGCCCCGGACGGGACCGGCGGGAACGGAACCAGCACAGCCGGCACCGGCGGACACCGACCCCGCCGAGCTGCCCCTCGACGCCGTCCCGTCCGCCCCCACGGAGATCGACGCCTCGGGCGAGGGGATCTCAACCGTCCTGTGGTGCACGGGCATGCTCCCGGACACGGCATGGCTCCCCGACGAAGTGCTCACCCCCACCGGCGTCCCGCAGCACCACCGGGGAATGACATCCCTTCCCGGTGTCCACGTGGTGGGGTTCCCGTGGATGACCCACCGGGCGTCCGGCATCCTGTACGGCATGGGCACGGACGCCGCACACGCGGCGGAACGGATCAGGGCCGACCTCACGTCCTGAGGACCGTCGACGATCCGACCCGGGAGACGGCCGGCACCCGCGTCGTACCCTTGCCCCCGTGACCGCTCCCTCCCTGCAACGCGTCGCCGTCCTCGTACTCGAAGGCGCGAAGCCGCTCGATGTCGGCATTCCCGCGCAGGTGTTCACGACCCGCGCGAGCATGCCGTACGAGGTACGGGTGTGCGGGGCGGCGCCCGGACCGGTGGCCGGGGGTGACGGGCTGTCGTACTGGGTCGATCACGGGCCCGAGGCGCTGGCGTGGGCCGACATCGTCTTCATCCCCGGCTACCGGTTCCCGGGCCGCGACGACCCCCCGCGGGCCGTTCTCGACGCGCTGATCGCCGCCCACGATCGCGGCGCCCGCCTCGCCGCCATCTCGACGGGCGCCTTCGCCCTCGCCGCCACGGGCCTGCTCGACGGCAAGCGCGCCACCACGCACTGGCACTACACGCGGGCGCTCGCGGCGAGGCACCCCTCGGTCCGCGTCGACGAGAACGTCCTCTTCGTCGACGAGGGCAGTGTGCTGACGTCGGCGGGCGCCGCCTCGGGCATCGACCTGTGCCTGCACATCCTGCGCCGCGACCTCGGGGTGTCCGCGTCGAACCACGCCGCCCGGCGCCTGGTGGCGGCTCCGTACCGCAGTGGCGGTCAGGCGCAGTACGTACGGCGCACCGTGCCCGAATCGCTCGGCGAGCGGTTCGCCGCCACCCGGGAGTGGGCGCTGCACCGGCTGGACGAGCCGCTCACCCTTGACGTGCTCGCCCGGCACGCGGCAGTGTCCCCGCGCACGTTCTCGCGGCGCTTCGCCGAGGACACGGGGTACACGCCGATGCAGTGGGTCATGCGCGCCCGCATCGATCTGGCCCGTGAGCTGCTCGAACGCTCCGAGCGCGGCGTCGAGCAGATCGCCGCCGACGTCGGCCTCGGTACGGGTGCCAATCTGCGGCTGCACTTCCAGCGCATCCTCGACACCACGCCGAGCGAATACCGTCGCACCTTCACCAAAGGTGAATAGCACACTGCCGCTGACCCAGTGGCGTGATCCTTTTGAACCATGGCACTCGCGCCGCTGCCGTCGGCCGATCCCGCGCGCGAGACTTCGGGTGAACCGAAGGGACACCACTCATGACTCGTATCGCCATCAACGGATTCGGCCGCATCGGACGCAACGCGCTGCGCGCGCTGCTCGAACGTGACACCGACCTCGAGGTCGTCGCCGTCAACGACCTCACGGAGCCCGCCGCCCTGGCCCGGTTGCTCGCCTTCGACTCGACGGCGGGCCGCCTCGGCCGTCCGGTGACCGTCGAGGGGAACACACTGGTGGTCGGCAGCCACCGCATCGCCGTGCTCGCCGAGCGCGACCCGTCCCAGCTGCCCTGGGCGAAGCTGGGCGTCGAGATCGTGCTCGAATCGACCGGCCGCTTCACCTCCGCGAAGGCCGCCCGCGCGCACCTCGAGGCGGGCGCGAAGAAGGTGCTGGTCAGCGCGCCGTCGGACGGCGCCGACGTGACGCTCGCGTACGGGGTCAACAACGACGCGTACGACCCGGCCTCGCACACGATCATCTCGAACGCCTCGTGCACGACCAACGCGCTCGCGCCGCTGGCCGCCGTACTGGACGATCTCGCGGGCATCGAGCACGGCTTCATGACCACCGTGCACGCGTACACCCAGGAGCAGAACCTCCAGGACGGCCCGCACCGCGACCCCCGCCGCGCCCGGGCCGCCGGCGTCAACATCGTGCCGACCACGACAGGCGCCGCGAAGGCGATCGGCCATGTCCTGCCCAACCTCGACGGCAAGCTGTCGGGCGACTCGATCCGCGTACCGGTTCCGGTCGGGTCGATCGTCGAACTCAACACGACCGTCGCCCGCGACGTGACGCGCGACGAGGTGCTGGAGGCGTACCGCGCCGCCGCGCGGGGATCGCTCGCGGGTCTTCTGGAGTACTCGGAGGACGCACTGGTGTCGTCCGACATCACCGGCAATCCGGCCTCCGCGATCTTCGACTCGGCACTGACCCGCGTCGAGGGCCGTCACATCAAGGTCGTCGCCTGGTACGACAACGAGTGGGGCTTCTCGAACCGCGTGATCGACACCCTGGAATTCCTCACCCGCTGACCTGCCGGCGCTGCCGGCGGACACATCGACAGCCGACGCCCAGGCACACAACCGAACCCACCGCGCGGCCCGCACCGGACACACTCCCCGGTGCGGGCCGCGCGGTCGTGTCACGGCGAAGCCTCGACCATATGCAGCACGGAGACCCACCCGTTCGAGGGAACAGGGCGGTGGAGACCAACCCGCCCCCGGGGGTCATGACGAAGGAGGAACGTGGGCCGGCCCCACGGCCGGTGCCACTGCGGGTGGCTCCGGGCGCGCTGTCCGGCCCCGCGCCCACCCCACCTGGGTTCCCGCCCCGTCGCGCGCTGTGTGCGCCGGGCCGGGAACGCGCATGTGAGAGGAACCTCCTTGAAATCCAGACCGGCACGCCCCCGTTCGCGGCGTGTGCTCGACCAGTCCCTCCTCGTCCTGGGCGCCGGGGCGCTCGCGACCGGGCTCGGCGCCCTCACCCTGGCGCCGGGTGTCAGCGCCGCCTCCAGCCACCGCGAGGCGCCGCTGATCGCGGGCGACCCGCGTGCGGACAACACCGACGTGTACGCGTTCACCAGCCAGGACCGCCCGGACTCGGTCACGCTCCTGGCGAACTGGATCCCGTTCGAGGAGCCCAACGGCGGACCGAACTTCTACGCCTTCGGCGAGGACCTCCGCTACAACATCAAGATCGACAACACCGGTGACGGCGTCTCCGACATCACGTACACCTGGCGCTTCCACAACAAGGTCCGCGACGCGGCCGGCCAGTTCCTGTACAACACCGGCCCGGTCACCTCGTTGAACGACCCGGACCTCAACTTCCGTCAGGTGTACGACCTGGTGGTCTCCCACGGGAGCAAGAGCAAGGTCCTGCTCTCCGACGTACCGGCCGCGCCGTCCCGCGTGGGGCCCGCCTCCATGCCGGACTACGCCGCCCTGCGCAACCAGGCGATCCGCAACGTACCCGGCGGCGGCAAAACCTTCGCCGGCCAGGCGGACGACTCGTTCTTCGCCGACCTGCGGGTCTTCGACCTCCTGTACGGAGGCAACCTCAGCGAGCGCGGCCAGGACACCCTCGCGGGCTACAACGTCAACTCCGTCGCCCTTCAGATCCCCAAGGCGCAGCTCGCGCTGAAGGGGAACCCGGGCCGCAACCCGGTCATCGGCGTGTGGTCGACGACCGACCGCCAGGGCGTGCAGGTCTCCGACTCGCGCACCCCGCGCCCCGCCCCGTGGAAGCAGGTCTCACGGCTGGGCAACCCGCTGGTCAACGAGGTGGTCGTACCGCTCAAGTACAAGGACGCCTTCAACACGCTCAACCCGGACCAGGACCGTACCGTCCAGCCGGTCGTCGACAAGGTCCTCGACCCGATCCTGCCCAAGCTGATCCAGCAGGTGTACGGCATCCCGGCCCCGGCCACGCCGCGCAAGGACCTGTTCGAGATCTACCTGACGGGCATCTGCAAGGCGTGCGGGCCGATCAAGGCCGACCTCAACGCCCACCGCCTGAACAAGGACGCGCCGCTGAAGCGGATCGTCCCGGCGGAGGAGCTGCGCCTGAACATGACCGTACCGCCGACCGCCGACCCCCAGCGGTACGGCGTCCTCGCCGGTGACCTGGCGGGCTTCCCCAACGGCCGCCGCCTCACCGACGACGCCATCGACATCTCCCTCCAGGCCGTCGAAGGCGCCGCCCAGACCGGCCAACTCGTTCCGGCCCTCGCGGACGGCGACCAGGTCGACACCAACGAGGTGCCCTTCGGGACGTCGTTCCCGTACCTGGCACTTCCGCACACCAAGTCCGTGAACAGCGGACCGGACGCGCCCGAGAGGACCTCGATGAAGGGCGCCGCGGCCTTCGGCGGCCTCGGCGCGCTGCTTCTCGGTGCGGGCGGCCTCCGCCTTCGCCGCAGCCGCTCCGGTCACCGCGGGTTCGGTCTCGGCCGCCGGTCCAGCTGACCCACCACGCTCCGGGCGGGCACGGAGGTCGGTCCTCCGTGCCCTCCCGGGGCCCCGTCCACCCGTCTTTCACCGGGGAGAATCCTGTGCACCGGCCCCAAGACCCACCCGCCCCCGCGATCCGCCGGCGCAGACACCTGCGCAACACCACGATCACCCTCGCCCTGGGCGCGGTCCTGTTCACCGTCGGCGCCGTCGGCCTCTCCCCCGTTGGTTCCGGCACACCGGAGGCCCCGGCCACCGCTTCGCCCGCCTCCGGCCAGGCGCGCGGCATCGAGGTGATGCGCGAGCGGGTACGGCGCCTGCCGAAGGATCCGGTCAGCTGGGCGGACCTCGGCATGGCGCTGGTGCAGCAGGCCAGGACCACCGCCGACCCGGCCGCGTACGACCGGGCCGAGACGGCCCTGCGCCGCTCGCTCACCCTCCGGCCTGACGAGAACCTCCACGCCGAGATCGGCATGGGCGCCCTCGCCGCGGCCCGCCACCGCTTCCAGGACGCCCTGACCTGGGCCCGTAAGGCCGTCACGACCAGCCCCGCGACCCCCGCCTCCTACGGAGTCCTGGCCGACGCCCTCACCCAACTCGGCCGGTACAAGGACGCCGAGGAGGCCGTACAGAAAATGGCCGACCTGCGCCCGGACAGCTCCTCGCTGGCCCGCGCCTCCTACACGTTCGAGCTGCGCGGCGACACCGGCCGGGCCGAGGCCCTCATGGAACGCGCGCTGCGGGCGGCGGGTACCCCGGGCGAGCGCGCCTTCGCCCTCACCCACCTGTCCTCCCTCGCCCAGGAGAGCGGCGACCCCGCGACGGCGCTGCGCCAGGCGGACGCCGGTCTGGCCTTCGCGCCCCGGGACCCCGGTCTGCTGGAGGCCCGCGCCAAGGCCCACGCGGCCCGGGGGGAGTTCCGGCAGGCGGTCGCCGACCACACCGCGGCGGTCGCGACGGCCCCGCTGCCGCAGTACCTCCTGGAACTCGGCGAACTCCAGCAGTCCCTCGGCCACCGCGCCGAGGCCGAGGGCCAGTACGCGGTCCTGCGCGCCCAGGAGACGCTCGGCCGGGCGGGCGGCGCCCCGGCGGACACCGACGCGATCCTGTTCGAAGCCGATCACGGTGACCCCGTGCGGGCCGTGGAACTGGCGGAAGCCGCCGTAAGGGAGCGGCCGTTCATCGCCGTACACGACGCGTACGCCTGGGCGCTGCACCGCGCCGGACGCGACGAGCAGGCCCTCGCACAGGCGGACCGGTCTCTCGCGCTCGGCACCCGCAGCGCACTCTTCCTCTACCACCGCGGCGCCATTCACCAGGCCCTCGGCGACACCGGCGCCGCCCGGCGCGATCTCCGGCGGGCGCTGGCCATCGACCCCTCCTTCCATCCGCTGCACGCCCCCGCGGCGCGTACGGCGGTCCGGCGAATCGACGACACCCCATGAACCTCAGCACCCGCCGGCGCCCGGTCGCCGCCCCGCTCACCGCCGCTCTGCTCACCCCGTTCGCCCTCCTCGCCGCCGCGCCACCCGTGGCCGCGCACCCCCTGGGCAACTTCACCGTCAACTACGCGACCCACCTCACCCTCCGCCCGCACGCGGTCGAGGCGGAGATCGTGGTCGACCGCGCCGAGATCGCGGCGGCGCAGGAGCGCCCGCTCGTCGACCGGGACCACGACGGATCCGTCGGCGCCGATGAGCGGGGGGCGTACGCGGCCGAGGCGTGCGCCACGCTCGCCGGGCAACTGGCCGCCGACGTCGGCGGTGTGCGGGTCCGGTGGAACCCGGGCGCGGGCGGCCTGACCTTCCGTACGGGCGAGGCGGGGCTCAGGACCAGCCGGCTGATGTGCCGGCTCGACGCCGGCGCGCCCCTCACCTCGCCGGCCGGTGTCCGTGTCGTCACCCACTACGACACCCGGCGCATCGGCTGGCGCGAGATCACCGCCGACGGCGAGGGCGTCACCCTCACCGCCTCCACCGTCCCGGCGGTCTCGTCCACCGACCGGCTCCGCCACTACCCGGGGGACCCCCTGGCCGCGCCGCTCGACCAACGCGGTGCCGAACTGCGAACTGCCCCCGGGCAAGGACCGGCGACCGGGCCCGGGGCCCGGATCGTGCCGTCCGGCGTACCCGGAGGAGACCTCGTCACCGCCCTGCTGGACAAGGTCTCGGACCGTTTCGACCGTCTGATCGGCAGCCGCGAACTGACCCTTCCCGTCGGCCTCCTCGCCCTGCTCCTCGCCGTGGTCCTCGGTGCCTCCCACGCGGCGATGCCCGGCCACGGAAAGACGATCATGGCCGCTTGTCTGGCCGGGCGCCGCGGCACGCGTCGCGACGCCGTCACGGTCGGCGCCACCGTCACCCTCACCCACACCGCCGGCGTCCTGACCCTCGGCCTGGCCCTCCCGCTCGCCACCCACCTCGCCGGGGAGGCGGTCCTCGGCTGGCTGGGCCTGGCGAGCGGCCTCCTCGTCATCGTCATCGGCTTCCAGCTCCTGCGCGCGGCGGTCCGAGGCAACCACCACGAGCACCACCACGGGCACGGGCATCACCACCCGCACGGAGACCACGACCATGGCCACAGCCACAGCCACGACCACGACCACGACCCAGTGCCTGTCCCCCCGCCCTCACGGCACGCACCCGCCACCGGCACCACCGCCGTCCTGACCAAACCGGCCACCGCGCCCCAGCACGACCACGACCATCACCACCACTCCCCCGCTCCGGCCCGGCGGAGACGCTGGTCCCTGATCGGCGTCGGCATCGCGGGCGGTCTCGTCCCCAGCCCGTCGGCCCTGGTCGTCCTCCTCGGCGCCGTGGCGCTCGGCCGGACCGCCTTCGGCATCCTCCTCGTCATCGGCTACGGCCTCGGCATGGCCGTCACCCTCACCCTGGCCGGACTCCTCCTCGTACACCTGCGCGACCGCATCGCCACCCGTACCGCACGGAGGGCCTCCACACGGCTGAAGACACTCGCGCGCATCGGCCCCGCCGCCACCGCGGCCCTCGTGCTCCTCGTAGGGATCGGCCTCACCACCCGGGCCGTCACCGGCATGTGAACAGGACAGCCACCAGGGCACGAACGGACCGGGCTCACATGCGGGTCCGCAGGGTGGTGGTGCCGCCGCCGGTGAGCCAGGGCAGGGCGTGGCGTCGGCCGGCGAGAACGGAGATGAGGTGCTCGGCCGTACCGGCGACGTCGAGGTTCACGTCGCCGGGGTGGTGCCAGTCGGTGTCGACGGTACGGAGGGTGAGGCCGCGGGCCCGGGCGCGCGCCGGGACGAACGGGTTGGGGACGGTCGTCTCGATCGTCAGGACGGCGTGGGCGACTTCGGGAGCGGTACGGGCCGGCCGGTCCAGGGCAAGCGCGATGTCGAGGTGGTGGACGGTGTGGTCGCCGAGCATGAGCGGGGCGGGCAGGAGTCGTCCGATGCCGCGGGGCCGTGCTCGGGCCCGGTCGAAGGCGTCGAGGAGTTCGTCCGGGGTGTGACGGTGGGCGAGGCCGCGGGAGAGGTCCGCGTTGGCGCTGTCGAAGGACGCGCGGTGGCTGCCCAGGGCGACGAGCAGCCGTGACAGCGGAAGCCGCAGTCCGAGGACGAGATGGGCGAGGACGTCCCGGTTGGTCCACCCGGCGCACAGGCTGGGGCGGTGCCACTCGTCGTCGGTGAGGGTGCGGGCGAAGGAGGCGAAGTGGTCGTCCTGGCGGGCGAGGAGCGCGGTGTGGTCAGTCACGGCCCGCCCCGCTGAGCGCTGTCGGCCGCAGGTGCCGGGTCAGGAACGCGACCTGGTCGCGGATGATGTCGTCCAGAAGTGGCGGGTGGTAGACCTCGAAGTGGTCGGCGGGGTAGTGCAGTGCGGTGCCCCGGGGCGCGCTTCGTGCCGTCCGCGCGGCGATCCGCGGGTCCGTGAGGGTCTCGCGGTCGGAGACGCAGACCAGGAGCGGGGCCTGGATCGACGCGGCGCGCCGGGAGGCGTTGAGCCGGACGAGTTCGAAGCCGACCGAGGCCGTCACGCGGTTGTCGAACGACGCACCGGGCGGGAGCATGCCGTACCACCCGTCCTTGGCGCCGGGCACGGTCACGATCGCAGTCCTTCCCGGGTTGTCGACGACGGGGACGTAACGGCGCGGCAGGCGGAGCGCCGCGCGGATCAGGTCGACGGTGATCGGGCCCGCGAGTCTCGCGACGGCGCGGAGGCCGGAGCTGAAGGCGGCGTCCATGGTGTTCATGACGGGGCACTGCACGACGACGGCGGCGAGGTCGGGGTGCTCGGCCGCCGTGAGCAGGACGTGGGTGGCTCCCATCGAGGTTCCCCACAGGGCGATTCTGGCCGGATCGACGCGCGGGTCGCCGGTGAGAAAGGCGAGCGCCGCTTCGACGTCGGCCAACTGCCTCGGGAGCGAGACGAGTTGGCGGGGCATTCCGTCGGAGGCGCCGAGGTGGCGGAAGTCGAAGGACAGGACGAGCATGCCGGCGTCGGCGAAGGCCCGCTCGTACTGTTCGAGCCGCATGTCGTGGGTGGCGCCGAAGCCGTGGACGAGGACCACGGCCGGGTGGGGACCTTCGCCGTCCGGACAGGTGAGCCACGCGGCGCACCGCCGGCCCTGCGAGAGGAAGGAGGTGGTGGCGGTCGGGGACATGGGTGGGCGTCCTCACTCGGATCCTCGGTCGGATCCCGACTTGGATACGTACGGTGTACGTGTAGTACCTTCAGATACGTACGCTGTACGCGTGAAGGGGAGAGTGAAGATGAGAGCCCGGTTCACCGTTGCGGAGATCCAGCAGCAGGCGCTGGCCATCGTCGATCGCGACGGCCTGGCCGGGCTGTCGATGCGCTCGCTCGCGGCAGCACTCCGGACGGGGCCCATGACGCTCTACAACTACGTCAAGGACCGCGAGGCACTGGAGGAACTCGTGGTCGACGCCGTCGCCGCCCAGGTGGACCTGCCGGAGCCCACCGACGACTGGGCCGCCGACACGCGGGCCGCCGCGGCCGCCCTGTGGCACGCGGTCC
>NZ_WWJY01001077.1 GCF_009865405.1 Streptomyces sp. SID3212
AGGTCGGCCGCGCGCACCCAGCCGCTGTCGCTCGGCAGCACGCCGCCGGCCGCGATCTCGTCGACGCGCAGCGCGGGGAAGACCTCGGTCAGCCGGGCGTAGGCGTCCGTGACAGGCGAGGCCGGGGAGCGGGGCAGCAGGGCGGGAAGGGTCATGCAGGGGACCACCGAATCGCGATCGTTTGCAGGTAAGCCTTACCTTACCCGACACTTTCGGTCTTTGAACTGCGGCCCCGCCCGCCTATCGTGCAGGGAGGAGCGGAGGTGGAACCGGGTGGAGCGAAGCCTGGAACAGGACGGCGGGCGGGAGAGGACCGCGCCCCCGCCGTACGCCTCCGCGCGCCCCGACTGGGTGCCGAAGCAGGCGCGTACGTCACCGGAGGACTCACCGGAGGACCGGGAGCACACGTACAGCGGACCCGAACCGTCCGTGCCCCGGCCGGTACGGCGCCATTCCGTACGCGGCCAGATCCTCGACGCCCTGCGCTCCGCGCTGGTCGGCGGAGACCTGGTGCCCGGCGAGGTCTACTCGGCCCCCGCTCTCGGCGAGCGGTACGGCGTGTCCGCGACCCCCGTCCGCGAGGCGATGCAGCAGCTGGCGCGGGAGGGCGCGGTCGAGGTCGTCCTGAACCGCGGCTTCCGGGTCGCCGAGCGCGGCGCCGCCGAACTCGCCGAACTGGCGGAGGTACGGGCCCTGATCGAGGTGCCCGTGATGCTCCGGCTCGCCCGTACCGTACCGGCCGAGCGCTGGGCCGAACTGCGGCCCCTGGCCGAGGCGACGGGGGCGGCCGCCGCCGTCGGCGACCACGCCGCCTACGCGGACCGCGACCGCGCCTTCCACCGCGCGGTGCTCTCCCTCTCGGGGAACCAGCAGCTGGTGGCGGTCGCGGACGACCTGCACAGGCGCTCGCAGTGGCCCCTGGTCAGCGCCCCGGCCGTGCGGCGCGCCGACCTCGTCGCCGACGCGGCGGAACACACCGCGCTCCTCGACGCGCTGACCGCAGAGGATCTGACCGTGGTGCGGTCACTCGTGGAGGAACACTTCAGAGGCGCGTGACGGCCGCTCTCGTGGACGCGCGCCCGCCGTGTGTCTCAGCCCCGCCCCGCCCGCCCCGCCGCCACCGAGGCGGTCAGCAGTTCCGCGTCGAACAGTGAGGCGTCCGCGAGCCGGCTGGCCGACGCGTACGCGTTCATCATGACCTTCGTCGTCCGCAGCGCCGACGCGGACCTGCGCACCAGCGGCCTGGTCCACGCGCTGATGGCGTCCTCCAGCTCCTCCTCGGGGGCGACCTTGTGGAGCAGGGACAGTTCGGCGGCCCTGGCGGCGTCGAAGTTCTCGCCGGTCATGATGAGTTCACGGATCCGGGCGGCGCCGGACTCCTGGATGAGCCGGGGCAGCGAGCCGCCCCACGCGGGGGGCATGCCGAGCGCCAACTCGGGCAGCCGGAAACGGCAGTTGTCCGCGCCGGCCCGCAGATCGCAGTACACCGCGAGCGCCACCCCCGCGCCGATCACCCCGCCGTGCAGCCGGGCGACGGTGACCGCGTCGGACGTCGCGAGGGCGTCACAGACCCGGCGGGCCTTGGTGCCGAGGGTGCGCAACGCCACGCCACTGGGGTCCGTACGGAGGAACTCGGCGAACTCCCGCCGGTCACCGCCCACACAGAAGTCGTCCCCGGCACCCGAGAGGATGAGCACCCGGATGCCGGGGTCGTTGTGCACGCTGTCCAGAACGGCGAGAAGCTCGTCCAGCATCAGCCCGGAAATGGCGTTCCCGGTCTCGGGGCTGTTCAACTGGACGTTCAGCACAGGCCCTTCGTGCCGGACCCGCAGAACCTTGAAAGCATCCACCACGCTGTTCCTCGTTTGTCGTCCGCTGTCGCGCGGTCTCTGCAAGGGAGTTGACGGAGCGTCGGTGACTGACCCGGTGTCAGCCCGCGACGACTCCCAGTGAGGCGATGCGCCGGAATCCCACCCGGGGTGCCCAGACCGGCGGCGAACTGATGCGCAGGGACGGCATCCGCCTGAGCAGCGTGCTCAGGACCGTCGTCGCCTCCAGGCGGGCCAGCGGGGCGCCCAGGCAGTAGTGGATTCCGCCACTGAAGCTCAGATGTGTCGCGCGGCGGCGGATGTTGAAGACGTCCGGCTCGGAGTGCTGGGCCGGGTCGTGGTTGGCGGCGCCGATCATGAGGTGCACCATCTGGTCCTTGGACACCCGCACCCCGCCGAGGGTGGTGTCCTCGCCGGCGACCCGGCTGATGATGTGGTTCGGGGAGTCGTACCGCAGGACCTCCTCGACCGCGTCGGGGAGGTGCTGGGGGTGCGCGCGCAGCCACTCCAGCTGGAGGGGGTGCTCCAGGAGCAGCCACACCATGGTGGAGATCAGCGTCGACGTGGTCTCCGGCGCGGCCAGCACGACCAGCAGGGCGAGGAGGTAGACCGCCTCGTCCGCCTTGGCGGGGTCGGACTCGATCCCGTCCCAGGTCCTGAGCCACGTGGAGATCGGGTCGTCGCCGGGCTCCGCACGCCGCTTGGCCACCAGGTCGATGAAGTACTCCTGGAGCCGGAGGGTCGCGGTGTCGGACAGCGCGAGCTGGCTCGGCGAGGGCAGCAGTTCCTGCGCGAACACCTGGTGGTGCGTCAGGTCCCGCATCAGCGCGTAGTCCTCGATCGGCAGACCGAGCCATTCGCAAATGGTGAGGGACGGCAGTTCCTCACTGACCAGGGCGCTGAAATCGGCCTCGCCGTTCTCCCGCAACTCCTCGGCCAGGCGGTCGAAAAGACGGTCCGTCGTCCTCTCGACCGAATCCTTGGTGGCTTCCAGGGAATTACGGTCGAAAAGATTGCCGATCGACTGGCGCACCCGGGTGTGATGCGGCGGGTTGAGCGCGGGCAGTGTCCTGCCCATTTCCCGCGAGGAAATAGAGTTCCACCGGGTCTTCTCGCCCTGGCGAAGACGCCATGCGCTATCCGGTACCTGCCAAGCCCGGTCTCTTAATACCTGATTGCAGAGTTCGAAGGAGTTCACCAGGTGGCCGCCCCAGGGGGCGGGCACGACGCTGCCCATGGACCTGAGATCCGCGTAGAAAGGCAGTGGATTCGACTGGCCGTTCGCCGTGCGCAGACGGGAGAATAGCGTAACCACCGCGCGTCGGTCTATGAGTGGCGCTGCCAGGGACGGCTCCACGGAGACTCCTTTATTCAAGACATCACATAAGATTCGCCAACCCTGTCTACCCCGATGGTGGAACACTCATTCGACCGACAATGCCTCTGGCATGTTGCGAATGTCACACCTTCCACCAGGACAGGAATCCGCTCCAGAAGTTACCCTTCTGCGCTCGCTGCGGCTGATCCCGTACCGGAGTATTTCCGGCATTGCGGCCCGAGGTCGGCAGGGGAGCGGACTCGCGCCTCTCGTGCCGTACGGGCGTGAAGCGGGACGGCAGCGCGTTGAGCGCGCGGTGGAACGGCCCGGGACGCCAGGTCAGCGAGTTGGCGGGCACGCCCAGTTCGATGTCCGGCAGGGTGTTGAGGAGCTTCTCGACGGCCAGCACGGAGATCAGCAGTGCGGGGTCCTTCGCCGGGCACGCGTGCGGTCCCGCGCCCCAGGCCAGGTGCGCCCGCTTGCTGAGGGTCTGCCGGCTCGCGGAGAGGCCCGGGTCGCTGTTGGCCGCCGCGAAGCTGATGAGGACGGGGTTCCCCGCGTCCAGCCGGCTTCCCGAGAGGTCCACGTCGAACACGGGGTAGTGCACGGCGTAGTTGGCGATCGGAGGACCGTTCCAGAGCACGTCGTTGATGGCGTCCTCGACGAGCATGCCGTCCCCGCGCTTGTCCTCGGACAGCAGGAGGCGCAGGGTGCTGGAGATGATGTTCTGCGTCGGCTCGGTGCCCGCGCCGATCAGCAGCACGAGCTGGTGGATCATCTCCTCGTCGTTCAGGCCGGCTTCGTGCTGCATCAGCCACGAGGTGACGTCGTCGCCGGGCTGGGCGCGCTTGAGCGCGACCAGTTCGAAGAGGGACTCGCTGAGCACCTCGTTCGCCTTCTCCGCGTCGACGCCGTCGAAGATGCCGGAGAAGCCGAAGATGAGCCGGTCACCGATCTCGGCCGGGCACCCGAAGAGGTCGTTGAAGACGAGCAGGGGCAGCAACTGCGCGTAGTCGGCGACCAGATCGGCCCGGCCCCGCCCGCTGAACTGGTCGATGAGGTAGGAACCGACCCGGTCGACGTGCCGGCTCAGGCGGTGGGTGTCGATGCGGGCCAGACTCGTCGTCACGGCCTGACGCAGCCTCAGATGATCGGCGCCGTCCGAGAACATCGGGTTCGGCCGGTACATCATCATCGGCAGGACCGGGCTGTCGTCCGGTATCCGGCCCTCGTTCAGGGCGCGCCAGCGGCGGGCGTCCCTGGCGAAGGTGTCGGGGTTCTGGAGCACGTGCAGCGCCGCCGCGTAGTCCGTGACGAGCGAGGCCTCGACCCCGGGCGTCAGCTCGACCGGGGCGGCCGGCCCGAACTGCCGCAGGTAGTTGTAGAAGCCGTCCGGGTCCGCGGCGAACTCCGGCCCGTGCAGCGGCACGCTCTTGCCGCTGTTGTGCGCGGGGCAGCCGGGCGGCGGAGCAAGGAATTCCGAATGAGATTGCATGCCTGGACTCCTAGTTGAGGCGCGACTGGAGATAACGGACCAGTACGATGAGGGAATTGGCGGACGACCGCTGGTCGCGCGCGTCGCAGGTGACGAGCGGGGTCTCCGGGAGCAGGTCGAGCGCTTCCCGGATCTCCTCGTCGGAGTGGCCCGGCGTGCCGTCGTCGAACCGGTTGACGGCGATGGCGTACGGAATTCCGTACCGCTCGACCAGGTCCATCACGGGGAAGGACTCTTCGAGCCGGTTCGGGTCGACCAGGACCAGGGCGCCGAGGGCGCCGCGCGACATGTCCTCCCAGACCTGGACGAACCGCTGCTGTCCGGGGGTGCCGAACAGGTACAGCACCAGCTTCTCGCTGAGCGTGAGCCGGCCGAAGTCCATGGCCACGGTGGTCGTGGTCTTGCCCGGCGTGCCCTTGAGGTCGTCGATCCCCTCGCCGGCCTGCGTCATGACCTCTTCGGTCCGCAGCGGCGGAATCTCGGACATGGTCCCGATGAAGGTCGTCTTTCCCACCGCGAAATGACCGACCACCAGGATCTTGGCCGCGGTCTGTACCGAATCGCGCAGGTAGACGCCGTCATCCAAAGCGAGCTTGGAGCCCATTCAGCACCTCCTCGAGGATTTGCCTGTCGACGCGTTTTGCCGGAGGTATGGGCGCACGGGTGTAGAGATAGCCGTCCGCCGTGAGATCGTGCAGAAGGATTTTGACGACACCCACGGGCAGATGGGTGTGCCCGGCTATCTCGGCGACCGAGAGAAAACCGCCGGAACACAGCTCCATGAGACGCCGCTTTTCGGGATCGAGAAACCCGTTCTGCGGGGCGTTCTCGGACACCGTGATCAGAGTGATCAGCGAGAAATCGTTGTCGTCGAGCAGCTCGCGACCGTTTGTGATCACATACGGTCGCACTAATGGAGTGACTTCTTGTTCCAGCTCGGGCTCGTCCGGTGTTGTCATGCTTTCACATCCTCCCGAGGGGGACTGGTGAGCGCCTTGCCGAGCTGGCCGACCAGCTGCTGCATACGGAAGGTGATCTCAGCCATGTCGACTTCGGGCGAGGCGGAGACGGCGAGATAGGCGCCCTCTCCGGCCGATATCAGAAACACCCAGCCGTGGTCGAACTCCACAAGAGTCTGACGCCACTGGGGCCGCTGATCGGGGCCGCCGCAGAAATCGGCGACCGTACGGCTGAGCGACTGCATTCCGCTCATCGCGGCGGCGACGGTGTCGGCGTGGTCCTTTCCGACATCCTTGGAACGGGCCATGAGAAGGCCGTCCGCGGAAACCAGAATGGCATGGCGTGCTTCGGGCACTTCCAGAGCACTGTCAAGCATCCACGAAAGATCGTAGTTCACTGCGTCTCATGCCCTTCACTGCTTGTGTGGGTGGAACGACGGCCCGATTGCGTGCCCCGCTGGAACGCGCCCATGACGGATGCGGCCTTCTCGCTGTCGCGGACGGGCGCCTCCGCCGTCTCGCCCGCCGTCGGCACGATGGAGATCGCGCCGCGCCGGCGGCGCTTGGGCAGACCGCCGAACGTGGTGGCGGGAGCGGGGGCGGGGGCGGCCACGGGGGCGGGACTCACGCCGCCCGTCGTGTCCTCGTCGGACGGCAGCGGTGAGGAGGTGGCCACGGCTGGAATCTCCTCGGGCTCTGGCATGGACGTGAGCAGTTCGTCGGGCAGCAGCACCACCGCGCGCACCCCGCCGTACGGGGACGTGGAGTCGACGGAGACGCTGAAGCCGTACCGGGCGGCGAGCACACCGATCACCGTGAAGCCGAACTGCGGCGGGTTGCCGAGACCGGAGACACCGGGCGCGCGGTCGCTCGACAGGAGCTTGGCGGCCCTCGCCTTCTCCTCCTCGTTCATGCCGACACCGGCGTCGTCGACGACGATGCAGACACCCTTGGGAACGGGCCGGATGTTGATCTCGATCATCGTTTCCGGCGCCGAATAACTGGTCGCGTTGTCCAGCAGTTCGGCGAGGGTGAGCGCGACCGGTTCGACGGCGCGGCTGACGATGGCGAAATTACTCTGGGCCCGGATTTCCACCCGGGTGAAGTGGCGGATACGCCCCTTCGCACTGCGGACCACGTCGTACAGGGAAGCCGCGGCGCGCTGCCGGCCGAGCCATCCGTCGCAGAGCACGGCGATCGACTGGGCACGCCGGGCGAACTGCGAATTCATGTGGTCGATGTCGAGGAGATCCTGAAGAATCTGGAGTTCGCCGTACTTGTCCTGAATCTTCGTGATCGCGAGCTGCTGCTCGCTCGCCAGACCCTGAAGGGTCCGCATGGCGGACTTGAGAGCCGTTTTGGTGGCTTCCTCCGCGCGGTCCTTGGCCTCTTCCACGGCCTCTGCGTAATGCTCCTCCAGATTCGCGTAGTGCCGCTTGAGTTCTTCCTTCTCTTTCCGCAGCTCAAGGACTGAATTGCGTCCACGAATGATCGCGGTCGCGGCCACGGGGGTTCCAGCGATAAGTCCCCAAAGCGCTGGATCCTGAAAGTATTGCGTCATAGGGCTCTCTTCGGGCGAATGGGCAACCAGGTGCGGACATGAATGCACGGTCGGCCGCGCGTGCTCGCCTGCCGGACAGCCGTGAAAGGCCCGGCTAATGGCATAGGTCTCCCCCGGATGTGGCGGATTTCTGGGCCGGTGCGCGGAATATCTTTTATGCCCTAGCAGGTTTTCCTACCGCTTGGCAAGCGTGGCGATCTTAGCACCACGTCAGGGCAGGTCGTCCATGGCGTTCTGTGCCCCCTTTTACCCATCTGACGGATTTTCAGCAACGGTCCGCATTTGCGGTCATTGGGTGCCTGGACGGCGGCCGTTAGGGTGCTGCACATGCCTGACACACCCAGGGATCCCGGTTGCCCCGACCGGCGCGGTCCGGCCCGCTATCTGTGGTGGCTGGTGCGCGCCCAGCCCTGGCGCGTCCTCGCCGGCGCCTCGTACGGCACGCTGTGGATGCTGTGCCTGGCCCTCTCGCCGTACCTTCTCTCCCGCGCCGTCGACGACGGGCTGCGGGCGGGCGACCGGACCGCGCTCGCCGGCTGGACCGGTGCGCTGTTCGCCCTGGGCGCGGTCAACGCCTGGGTGGGCATGATGCGGCACCGGACCATGACCCGGGTCCGGATGGACGCCACGTTCCGTACCGTACGTGTCGTCGTCGCGCACGCCACCCGGCTCGGCGCCGCACTGCCCCGCCGGGCGACGGCCGGGGAGGTCGTCACCATCGGGATCGGGGATGTCGCGACGATCTCCCGGGCGTTGACCGTCACCGGGCCCGGGGTCGGCGCGGTCCTCGCGTACGTCACCGTGGCCGGGCTCCTCCTCACCGTCTCCCCGCTCCTCGCCCTGGTCGTCCTCCTCGGGGTGCCCCTGCTCGCGGTCGCCGTGGGCCCGCTGCTGGGACGGTTGCAGGGCGTGGAGAGCGTGTACCGCGAACAACGGGGCGCCCTCGCCGGGCGGTTCGTGGACATCGTCGGCGGACTGCGGGTCCTGAGCGGGCTGGGCGGCAAGGACGTCCACGCCGACCGCTACCGGCGCGACTCCGGCCGTCTGCGGGAGGAGGGCTACCGGGTCGGGTCGGTCACCAGCTGGATCGACGCCCTCGGACCCGGCCTGCCGGCCCTCTTCCTCGCCGTCGTGACCTGGCTCGCGGCGAGAATGGCCGTACAAGGGGCCATCTCCGTAGGGGAGTTGGTGGCGGTGTACGGGTACGTCGCCGTCCTGGGCGTGCCCGTGGCGTTCTTCGTCGAAGGCGGCTACCAGGTCACCCGGGGCCTGGTGGCCGCCCGCCGCGTCGTCCGGTTCCTCGGTCTGGAGCGCGACATCGAGGACACGGCGGCGGCCGTGGACGCGCCCCGCGCGCCCGCCGTGCTGCACGACCCCGCCTCCGGTGTCGAGGTGGTGCCCGGCACCCTGACCGTCCTGGCCGGCGCCCGTCCCGAGGACGGCGCCGCCGTGGTCGACCGGCTCGGCCGCTTCTCCGACTCGGCGGCCACCTGGGACGGCACCCGGCTGGACGCCATGTCCCTGCCGGAGGTCCGCCACCGGATCCTCGTCGCCGACCACGAGGCCGACCTCTTCGCCGGGACCCTGCGCGACGTCCTCGCCGGCCGCGAGGAGCGCGACGAACAGGCCGTCACCCGGGCGCTGTTCGCCGCCGCCGCGCAGGACGTCGTCCTCGGCCTGCCGGACGGCGTCGACTCCGTGATCGACGCCGGAGGCCGTAACCTCTCGGGCGGTCAGCGCCAACGCGTGCGGCTGGCCCGCGCGTTGCTCGCCGACCCGGAGATCCTGCTCGCCGCCGAACCGACCTCGGCCGTCGACACCCACACCGAGGCCGCCGTCGCCGCCCGGCTGCGCGCCGCCAGGAAGGGGCGTACGACCGTGGTCACCAGCACCTCACCCCTGCTGCTCGCCCAGGCCGACACCGTCTGCTTCCTGACCGACGGCCGGGTGACCGCCGTCGGCACCCACCAGGAACTCCTGCGCGGCGACAGCGGATACCGCGAGGTCGTGTCCCGGGGCTCGTAGCGCGCGGACCGCCACGCACGCACCCCAGGACGAGTCCGTCGATCTGTCGAGAGGAACACTTCCCATGACCGCCCGGCAGCTGCCCGTCGCCTCACCCCGCCAAGTCCGGCGCGCGGCGGCCGTGTTGATCCGCCGGGACGCCCGCGCCTTCACCACCCTCATCGTCCTCAACGCGCTCGCGGCGGCGGCCGGGCTCGTCAGCCCCTGGCTGCTCGGCCGCATCGTCGACGCCGTCGGCGCGGGGGAGGGGACGCGGACCGTCGACCGGTACGCGCTCGTCATCGTGGTGTGCGCGCTCGCGCAGTTCCTCCTCACCCGCCAGGCCCGGTTCGTCGGCCACCGCTTCGGCGAACGCACCTCCGCCAGGATCCGGGAGCAGTTGGTCGACCGGGTGCTCGCGCTGCCCGCCTCGGCGGTCGAGCGCGCGGGCACCGGCGACCTCGCGGCACGCGGCACGGCGGACGTCCCCGAGGTCAGCACCACGCTGCGGGACGCCGGACCCGACGTGTTCATCGCGACCGTCCAGATCGTGTTCGTCCTCGGTGCCGTCTTCGCCCTCGACGTACGGCTCGGGGTGTGCGGGGTGCTCGGCCTGCTCGGCATCGGGTTCGCCACCCGCTGGTACCTGCGCCGGGCCCACGGTGACTACCTCGCCGAGGGCGCCGCCAACTCCGCGATGGCCGAGATGCTGTCCGCGACCGCGTCCGGCGCTCGTACGGTCGAGGCGTTCGGCCTCCAGGAGCGGCGCGTCGCGGCCTGCGACGAGGCCGTCGAGCACAGCCGCCGCACCCGCACCCGCACGCTCTTCCTGCGCAGCGTGCTCTTCCCGGCCGTGGACGTCTCGTACGTCGTGCCGGTGGTCGCCGTCCTGCTGGTCGGCGGGGCACTGCTCGACCGGGGCGCCGTCTCCCTCGGTACGGTCGTCTCCTGCGCCCTGTACCTGCGCCAGCTGGACACCCCGCTGGACTCGATCCTGCGGTGGGTGGACCAACTCCAGAGCAGCGGGGCCTCGTTCGCCAGGGTGGAGGGACTGGGCCAGGAACCGGCGGCGGACCCGGGGCCGGGACGCTTTCCCGCCGGTGACCTGATCGAGGTGACCGGCGCGCGGTACGCGTACGACGGCGGGCGCGACGTCCTGCACGGCGTCGACCTGACCGTCAGGCCCGGCGAACGGCTCGCCCTGGTCGGCCCGTCGGGCGCCGGCAAGTCCACCCTCGGCCGGCTGCTGGCGGGCATCGACCGGCCGCACACCGGGGAGGTGACGGTCGGCGGGGTGCCGATCGCCGCCCTCGGCCCGGACGAACTGCGCCGCCAGGTCGTCCTCGTCACGCAGGAGCACCACGTCTTCGCCGACACGGTCAGGGACAACCTGCGGATCGCCGCCCCGGCCGCCACCGACGACCAACTGCGTGCCGCGCTCGCCGCCGTCGGCGCGGAATGGGTGGACGAACTGCCCGGGGGCCTCGACACGGAGCTGGGCACCGGGGCGGGCGCGACCCGCACCGACGGCGCCCGATCCCAGCAACTGGCCCTGGCCCGGGTGGTCCTGGCCGACCCGCACACCCTGATCCTCGACGAGGCGACCGCCCTGCTGGACCCGGCGACCGCGCGGCACACCGAACGCGCGCTGGCCGCCGTCCTCGAAGGCCGCACGGTCATCGCCATCGCGCACCGGCTCCACACGGCCCGCGACGCGGACCGGGTGGCGGTCCTGGACGACGGCCGGCTGACCGAACTGGGCACGCACGACGAACTGGTGGCGCGCGGCGGGGCGTACGCGGGCCTCTGGCGCTCCTGGCACGGCGGCGAACCGCCGACGCGGGCGCCGCACCCCCGTCCCCCCGGCGACCAGGCGGATTCGATCACTCTGTGATCACAAAACGCGGGGCCGTCTTGTGCCGGGCGCGGGCGGCCGTGTACGAAGATCATCAACGATGATCGTCCCTGATGCCCGCCTTCGAGCCGGAGAGAGGCACCGTCCCAGCATGTCCGCAGCGCCACCACAGCCTGCCGCCCGTCCGGTCGCTCACACCGGCGCAGGCGGCGTCAACTGGTCGGCCAGCCACGTCGGTACGCCGCCCAGCAGACGGAAGAGACGCCCGGCCTCGGCGCGCAGTCTGGCCGCCTCCGGTTCCGGCTCGGCGTCGGCGAGCGCGGCGAGGGCCGGGGCCGTACCGACGAGATAGCCCAACTCCTCGCGGATCCGCAGCGATTCGCCGAAGCCATGTCTCGCCTCGGCCAACTCGCCTTCGCGCAGGGCGAGTCCGGCGAGGTGGCGCCAGGTGAAGGAGAGCAGGAGGGTCTCCTCGTGCGCGGTGGCGGCGGCATGGGCCCTGCGGTACGCGGCGCGGGCCGACTGGGGCGAGTCGGCGACGTGTTCGGCGAACAGCCCGCGGCGGAAGTCGAGCAGGGCGCGGCCCGGGGCGCTGGGGTGGATCAGCGC
>NZ_WWJY01001078.1 GCF_009865405.1 Streptomyces sp. SID3212
CCCCCCCGGCCAGGTCCCTCAGGCGCGGGGCCGCCCCATCGCCCGGTACGTCCAGCCCGCCGCGCGCCACACCTCGGGGTCCAGGGCGTTGCGCCCGTCCAGGATCAGCCGGCGCGACGCCGCCGCCCCCAGGGCCGCCGGGTCCAGCTCCCGGAACTCCCGCCACTCCGTGAGGTGCAGGACGACATCGGCGCCCCGTACCGCCTCCACCGCGGAGTCCGCGTACCCGAGCGTCGGGAACAGCCGCTTCGCGTTCTCCATGCCCTTGGGGTCGTACACCGTCACCTGGCCGCCCTGGAGGTGGATCTGCCCGGCGACGTTGAGCGCGGGGGAGTCCCGTACGTCGTCCGAGTCGGGCTTGAAGGTCGCGCCCAGCACCGCGACCCGCTTCCCGAGGAACGACGAGTCACCGCCGACCGCCTCCCGGGCCAGCTCCACCATGTCGCGGCGGCGGCGCATGTTGATCGAGTCGACCTCGCGCAGGAAGGTCAGCGCCTGGTCGGCGCCCAGCTCCCCGGCGCGCGCCATGAACGCGCGGATGTCCTTCGGGAGGCAGCCGCCGCCGAAGCCGATCCCGGCCCGCAGGAACTTCTTGCCGATGCGCTCGTCGTAGCCGAGCGCCTCCGCCAGTTTCTGTACGTCCCCGCCCGCCGCCTCGCAGACCTCGGCCATCGCGTTGATGAAGGAGATCTTCGTGGCGAGGAACGAGTTCGCGGCGGTCTTCACCAGTTCGGCGGTCGGGAAGTCCGTCACCACGAACGGCGACCCCTCGGCGATCGGCGTCGCGTACACCTCGCGCAGGACCCGCTCCGCGTGTTCGCTGCGCACCCCGGCCACCAACCGGTCCGGGTGCAGGGTGTCCTGTACGGCGAAGCCCTCGCGCAGGAATTCGGGGTTCCAGGCGAGCTCCACCTCGCCGCCGGCGGGCGCCAGCTCGGCGATACGGGCCGCGATCCGCTCGGCGCTGCCGACGGGCACGGTGGACTTGCCGACCACCAGCGCGGGGCGGTGCAGGTGCTTGGCGAGGCTCTCCATCGCGGAGTCGACGTAACTCATGTCGCACGCGTACTCGCCGTGCTTCTGCGGGGTGTTGACGCAGACGAAGTGCACGTCGCCGAACTCGGCGACCTCCGCCCAGTCCATCGTGAAGCGCAGCCGCCCGCTCGATCCCTCGATGCCGGCGACATGCTTGGCGAGCAGCTCTTCGAGCCCGGGCTCGTACATCGGGACGCGGCCCGCCGAGAGCATCTCGATCTTCTCGGGCACCACGTCGAGCGCCAGCACCTCGAAGCCCAGTTCCGCCATGGCCGCTGCGTGCGTGGCGCCGAGGTATCCGGTGCCGATCACGGTGATCTTGAGGGCCATGCGGAGCTCCTGGGGGTGCGGGCGGGGTGCGGTGCCTGAGCATAGCCGCGTGTCACGGGCGTTCCGCAGGGGCATTCCAGCTGTGGGGGGCGGTCCTGGGACAGCTGTCACCAAACTCACGTACGCCCCTTCCGCACCAGCCCCCTAAAATCGAGTTACTTAACGGTAGTTAGCATCCCTGGGGAGTGAATGACCGTGGCCGGATCGGCTGATTTCGACCTGTACCGCCCGTCCGAAGAGCACGACATGCTCCGCGAGACCGTCCGCGCGCTCGCCGAGGCGAAGATCGGCCCGTTCGCCGCCGCCGTCGACGAGGAGGCCCGCTTCCCGCAGGAGGCGCTGGACGCGCTGGTCGCCTCCGACCTGCACGCCGTCCACGTCCCCGAGGAGTACGGCGGCGCGGGCGCCGACGCGCTCGCCACCGTGATCGTCATCGAGGAGGTCGCGCGCGTCTGCGCCTCGTCCTCCCTGATCCCCGCCGTGAACAAGCTGGGCTCGCTGCCGGTGATCCTCTCCGGCTCCCCGGACCTGAGGAAGAAGTACCTCGGCCCGCTGGCGAAGGGCGACGCGATGTTCTCGTACGCCCTCTCCGAACCGGACGCGGGCTCGGACGCGGGCGGCATGAGGACGAAGGCGGTACGGGACGGCGACCACTACGTCCTCGACGGCGTGAAGCGCTGGATCACCAACGCCGGCGTGTCCGACTACTACACGGTGATGGCCGTCACCGACCCCGAGAAGCGCACCAAGGGCATCAGCGCCTTCGTGGTCGAGAAGTCCGACCCGGGCGTGTCCTTCGGCGCCCCGGAGAAGAAGCTCGGCATCAAGGGCTCCCCGACCCGCGAGGTCTACCTGGACCACGTCCGCATCCCCGCGGACCGCCTGATCGGCGCGGAGGGTACGGGTTTCGCCACCGCGATGAAGACCCTGGACCACACCCGCATCACGATCGCGGCCCAGGCCCTCGGCATCGCGCAGGGCGCCCTGGACTACGCGAAGGGCTACGTCCAGGAGCGCAAGCAGTTCGGCAAGCCGGTCGCGGACTTCCAGGGCGTGCAGTTCATGCTCGCCGACATGGCGATGAAGCTGGAGGCGGCCCGCCAGCTCACCTACGCGGCGGCGGCCCGCTCGGAACGCGTCACGGCGGGCGCCACGAAGGAGGACCTGACCTTCTTCGGCGCGGCGGCCAAGTGCTTCGCCTCGGACGCGGCGATGGAGATCACCACGGACGCGGTCCAACTCCTCGGCGGCTACGGCTACACCCGCGACTACCCGGTGGAACGCATGATGCGCGACGCGAAGATCACGCAGATCTACGAAGGCACGAACCAGATCCAGCGCATCGTCATGGCGAGGAACCTGCCGTAACTACGGCTTTGGGCAAGCGGGCGGTGTGCGTACCGCCGCCCGCTCACGCTCTCCTACAGCCGCGACGGCCGGCCGACGGGTTGACGGGGGCCGTCCAGCCACACCCGCTGACTGTCCCCGTCCCCGTCCACCGACAACCCGAAGCGGGACCGTTCGGGCTTCCCCAGGTCGTGCCATTGAAGGAACACCTCGCGCACGTCGTCCCACAGCGCTCGGGGTCCGTACTGCTCGACCTCGTACGTCTCCGCGTCCGGGACGTACTCCACCGTCGCCCATGACGAGCCGTCGTCGGCGAAGAACCACAGCGTGGCTTCCCCGCTGCCGTCGTCCGCGTCGCACCACCGGAACCACGTGTCGGTGACGGTCAGGCCGATGAAGAACGCGGGATCGTCCTGGATGACGTGCTGCGGCGGGATGTCGGTCGTCCCCTTCACCCCTCGCTGCTCCTCGCGGTACAGATCCGCGATACGCCCGGCCCCGCCCCGGCGGGTGCGGTCCCACATGAAGGCCGGAGACCCGGAGAACGTGCCCTGGGCCTTCCCGCCCACGACGTCCAGGGTGACGAACGACCCACTGAAGAAGCTGCTGCCCCAAGGCGTCACCACCCGCCCCTCCGGACACTGCTCCAGCCACGCGGCCGGCACGTCACGCATGGTGCAGGTGCAGATGATCCGCTGGTACGGCGCTCCTTCGCGATGACCGTCGCGACCGTCGCCGAGAACCGTCGTCGGCCGGAACCCGGCCCGTTTCAGGTTCTCCTCGGCCAGGGACAGCACCTTTTCGTCCAGCTCCACACTGGTCACCCGGTTCTCGCCCAACCGGTGGGAGAGCCACGCGGCGTTGTAGCCGGTACCGGTGCCGATCTCCAGAACGCGATGCCCGTCCCGTACGTCCAGCAGGTCGAGCATTTCGAGCATGATCGACGGCATGGACGAGGACGACGTGGCCAACCGGAAGGCGTCGTCGGCCGTGGCCTTCCCGTCGTTGACCTGGGTCACGACCGGTCCGTCCGCGTAGACGATCCGTAACCACCCCTCCGGGTCCTCGCCGAAATCACCACCGACGATCACCTCAGGAATGAACAGCGCCCGATCCACCGACGCCACGGCGTCGCGCCACTCGGGCGCCAGCGCGCCCTTTTTGACCAGGCTTTGAACGAGCTGCCGCTGGGTCGTCATCCGGCCTCACTTCTTCTTCGGCGGGGGCTCGTAGGGCCGGGTCGGACCCGGCGGCTTGTCCCGGTGGCCGTCACTGCTGGACGTGTCCGGCGTACCGGAGTGGCTTCCGCCCTTTTTGCCCATCTCAGCCTCGCTTCCAGTTGATCGCGTGATTCGTCACGACAACGACGCTACGAAACAGTCCAGTTGCCGGTCCACGATGTTGCAGGCTGTTGCAGGGCAATTAGCCGAGGGCGTCGATCGCCCCGCTGATCAGGGCCCGGGCTCGGGGGCCGTACACGGCCATCGCGGTCAGCCGGGCGAAAGCTCTCTGGTACACCTCCACTTCCGTCGGCGTGGTCACCGTGACCTTCGCGGCCAGCAACTCGACGTGGACCCGCTGGTCGTCAAACATGGTGAACGTCTCAGGGCCCCAGATGACGCGGTGTGCGGACCGGGGGATGACGCCGATCGAGACGGCTGGACAGGCCATCGTCGTCAGCAGGTGTGCAAGCTGGTCGGCCATCACACTGTCGCCGCCGATGCGGTGGGTGAGAACGTCCTCCTCGATGAGTACGACCACGCGGTGAAGACCGTCACGGATGATGTGGGACCGGTCCACCCGGGCCGCGGCGGCCTCGCCGACATCGTTCGGGAGGCTGCGGAAATCCGCGATGAGCGACAGGAGCGCGTGGGCGTAGCCCTGGGTCTGGAGAAGCCCGGGCACGACCCGGGCGCAATACACGCGGAAGAGCCGCGTGCGTTCGTACAGCGGGACGTTGGCCTGTTGGAGTCTGCGCAGGCCGGTGCGCTGCATGCGGCGCCATTCGACGTACATCGAGTCCACGGAGCGCGAAGAGGCGATGAGGTCGGCCGCTTGCTCCCGGGCGCCGCAGGCCGCACACCAGGCTCGGATGTCGTCGTCGGAGGGGGCCGTCCTGGCGGCCTCGATACGCGACGTCTTCGCCTTGTTCCAAGCGCACCGATCAGCCAGCCCTTGCATCGTCAGGCCGGCGTCCAGGCGCAGTTCCTTGAGCCGTGCGGCCAAGGACGCGCGGGCCGCCTGGGCACTGGAGAAGGGAGACGAAGACATCAGTCGACCGTGGCGTGAGGGAGACGTTCAGAACCGGTAATCCTCGTGGGGGATCCCAAGGTCCCACGCGGATTCGAACGATGTGGCGAACAGCTTCAGCGCGTCCGGCTCCGAGGTGAATTCGTCTGCGACGAGCGAACCGTTCCCGGCGAAGTGGTGCACCCTGGCCAGCCTGTCGTCGAAGAGCCAGTAGTCGTTGCACGGAAGCGCGAGGGTTGAAGCAAGACGCCGGGGTACCCATCGAACCTGTTCGCCGGCGGCGAGATTGGCTCGGGTCATCTCGTGTTCCCAACGAATGTATTCGGACACCGGCTCGCTGACGATTCTGGCCCGGCGGACGGACACGCCGCGCGCGACCGCCTCGGCGATCTGGTCGTGGAACCCACGCCACCAGGACGACCGGTTGTCCCAGTCGATACGGTCACCACGTCGCCATGCCGCGAACCGCTCGTTGTCGCCGTAGTCGTCTCGCATCTCCAGATGGACCGCCGACCTGTCCGTGTCCCGGACGCACTCAGCGAAGCTCGGCTGCCGAGCGTTCCGCTGCATCGCAAGCCTTTCTGATCTGCGCCACCATCCGCGCCGGAATCCTGATGACGGCTTCGGTGCCAGGAATCGGACCGACTTCCAGGCACTTCTCCTCTGTCACGGCATCCGCTCTCCACCCCTGAAAGACGAAGTCACCGTTCTCGTCATCCACCCACACGGTTGGGCAATGGTCTTCGTCCGTATCGGGGTCTTTGCCGAAGAACAGTAAAGCCATGGCTACCTCTCCCGGGTCGAGCAAGTTGCTTGTGCACGAGCTTCGTCGGGGTGGGGCGCCCGCGTCAAGGCGACGCGAACGCACCCATTTGACGACGGCAGGGGCACCCGATCCGGGTGCCCCTGCCGTCGTGTACGCCCTGCGGCGCGCTGTCAGCTGCCCTTGACCGTGACCTTTTCGTCGTTGTTCAGCTGGGTCACCAGTTGCTTGACCTTCGCCGTGTCCCACAGGAGGTTCCCGCCCGAGCTCCCCGCCAGCGGGATGTTCATCGAGGTGCCCTCGCCGCCCGTGACGCCCTTCATCGCGAAGAACATCTTGCCCAGCGAGTACAGGGACATGTCCTTGTCCACGATCAGGGTGTCCAGGCCCGAGCCCATGGTCGGGTAGAACTTGAACGGGTTGAGGATGGTGCCCGGGGTCGCCGTCTGGGAGGCCAGGGCCGCGAGGAACTTCTGCTGGTTCTTCGTACGGTCGAGGTCACTGCCCGCGAACGCGTACCGCGTCCGGACGAACGCCAGCGACTGCTCGCCGTCCAGCGTCTGCTTGCCCGCCTTGAAGTCGGCGCCCGACTTCTTGTCCTTGAAGGCCTTCGGGATGTCGAGCTCCACGCCGCCGATCGAGTCCACGATGTTCGCGAAGCCGGCGAAGCCGATCTCGACGTAGTGGTCTATCCGCAGCCCCGTCTTCGCCTCGATCGTGCGGACGAGCAGGGTGGGGCCGTCCTCCGCATACGCCGCGTTCAGCTTCTTGTGCGTGTTCGGCTGCGCCGGGAACACCTTGCCCGACTCCGAGCCCTTGAACGACGGGATCGTCACGTCCGAGTCACGCGGCAGCGAGATCAGCGTCGGACCGTTCGACCCCGTGTGCAGGATCATCATCGAGTCGGTGCGCTTGCCCTCCGCCGAGCCTGTGTGGAGGTCCTTCTTCTCCTCCGACGACATGCCTTCGCGGCTGTCGGAACCGACGATCAGATAGTTCGTCCCGTCGCCCTCCGCCGGGCGGTCGATGACCTTCGAGAGGTCCACCTCGCGCTTCAGCTTGCCGTCGGCCCAGAAGTACGTCCCGATGGAGACGGCGAGGACCGCGACGACCAGGACCAGCGAGCCGATCTTGAGCCGGCGCCGCCAGTCCGGCGCCTGCCGGGGCGCCGAGCCCTGCGGAGGCGGAGGGTAACCACCACGGCCGCCGCCACCGCCACCGGCGGGCGCGCCGTAGACCTGGCCCGTGTTGTAGCCGCTGTCGTACCCCTGCTGCTGGGGCACCCCCTGCGGCGCCTGCACATGGGGCATCGCGCGGGCGCCCTCGGGCTGTGCGCCCGTGCTGCCGCGCCCGTAACGCCCGCCGCTTCCGCCGTTCCGCCCCTCGGGCCAATCGTTCATGTCAGCCAGTGTGCCGGGGACCGCCCGGCCGCTGACAGGGCGGGTGAGGAATCGGGTCGGCCCTGTTGCCAAGCTGATGCAATGCGACCCGTATCGGAACGCCACAGACCCCCCACATAGGGTGGACGCATGACAGCCCAGCCGGATCTTCCGGGGAAACCGACCTCCGCGTCCCGGACCACGCTCAGCCACATCATGACCGGCAGCGACACGAATCTGCTGGGTACGGTGCACGGCGGCGTGATCATGAAGCTGGTGGACGACGCGGCGGGCGCCGTCGCGGGCCGGCACTCCGGCGGCCCCGCCGTCACCGCCTCCATGGACGAGATGGTCTTCCTGGAGCCGGTCAGGGTCGGCGACCTCGTGCACGTACGCGCCCAGGTGAACTGGACAGGACGCTCCAGCATGGAGGTCGGCGTCCGGGTCATGGCCGAGCGCTGGAACGAGTCCACGCCCGCGACCCAGGTCGGCACCGCCTACCTCGTCTTCGCCGCCGTCGACGCGGACGGCAGGCCCCGCCCCGTACCGCCGGTGGTCCCCGAGACCGAACGGGACCGGCGGCGCTACCAGGAGGCGCAGATCCGGCGTACGCACCGGCTCGCCCGGCGCCGCGCCATCAAGGAGCTGCGGGCGAATCGCGCGGCCGAGGGCTTCGACGACTCGCGGGACGCGCGGGAGAACTGACCCGGCGGGTGCCTCGGCCCCCCGCCGCCCGTCCGGACATCAGGGGCACACCACCTGGTCCCCCGTCACTGCCTCGAACTGCCCCGTCGGCTTCGCCTCCACCCGTACCGGCACCACCGCCCGGTTCTCCGACCCCGCCATCACCTTGAGCGTCCCGCCCTGCCCCTTCACCGCCCGCAGCTCGCTGCCGGGCAGCGCGGTCGCCAGGGACCGTGCCGAGCGGTCCCACCGGGGGTCGTACAGCACCTGCGTCCGCCGGACGTCCCGTACGTCCGCCGTGAGCGGCGCGCCGGTCGTACGGAAGCCGACGGCGCGCAGCGCGTGGTCGACCTGCTTGCCGATGCCGTCCGTCCGGGTCGCGTTGTAGACCTGCACCCGGATCCCCTCCGGCTTCACGTCGACAAGCGCGACCTTGGGCGACCCGGCGGGCGCCGGCCGCTTCGACGCCGGTACGGAGGACGACGGAGACGCCGGTACGGGAGAGGGAGACGGGGATACGGAGGACGCCGGCACGGAGGACGGCCGTACCGAGGACGGCGCGGCGGCGGGTCCCGCCGCCGGGTCCCTCGGCACCTGCGGCCCCGGCAGCGCCAGCGGCCTGTCCTCGCGCAGCGCCCGGAACAGCTTCTCCGACTTCTCCGGGTCCCATTTCACCGTCGCGCCGATGCCCGGCAGAGACACCCCCTTGGCCAGCAGCGGTACGGAGGTGAACTCCGAGGCCGACGGCGAGAAGCCCCGCATCGCCTTGTTGAGGCTCAGCAACTGCCGCGCGCCGAAGTCCGCGTCCGCCCGTACCGAACCCAGCAGCGCCCGGGTCACATCGCGGAACCTCACCGGGTTCAGCAGCACCCCGCTGCTCGTGGCCCGGCCGATCAGCGCCGCGACGAAGCGCTGCTGGCGCTGCATCCTGCCGAGGTCGGCGTTGCCGTCGATGTGCCGGGACCGTACGTACTGGAGCGCCTTGCCGCCGTCCAGCCGGTGCGTGCCGGGGGTCAGGTCGAGTCCGGTGTACGAGTCCTTCAGCGCCCGGGGCGTGCAGATCTCGACCCCGCCGACCGCGTCCACCGTCTTCATGAAGCTGGTGAAGTCGACCTCCAGGTAGTGGCTGATCTTCACCCCCGTCATGTGCTCGACGGTCCTGACGGTCAGGTTGGGGCCGCCCTCCGCGTACGCCGCGTTGATCTTCACCGGGTGCGTCTTGTGCTTCTTGCCGGTGGTGGTGTCGGTGTGCGCGGGGATCTCGGCGTAACTGTCGCGCGGCAGGCTCACGACACTGGCGCGCTTCCCGTCCTCCGAGAGGTGGACCAGCATCATCGTGTCGGTGCAGTGGCAGGGCGCGCCGCCGAGCCGGTACTTCTGCCGCTCCGCCTCGGTGATCCTGTCCCGGCCGTCGGTGCCGACGAGGAGGAGGTTGAGGCCGTGGCCCGGGTCGGGCCGGTTCTTCATGTCCTTGAACGCGTCGACCCGGTCGATCCCCGTGTCGAGGCCGGTCACCACCGCGTGCCCGATCCCGCCGGCGCCCAGGACGAGCACGGACAGGGTGGTCGCCGCCCGCATGCCCCAGCGGGGCCGCCCGTCGCGCCGTACCGGCCGCCGTCCGGTTCCTCTCCGGGCGGGTGGCCGCGGGCGGGCTGCG
>NZ_WWJY01000106.1 GCF_009865405.1 Streptomyces sp. SID3212
CCGGGCGCGACGGTCGGCGTGACCACGACGCCGTCGGCCGTCGGGGTCACCGCGCTGCTCGACCAGGGGCCGCCGCGTTTCCTCGGCGAGGTCCCGGCGGCCGGGCGGGCGGGGATCGCCGGGGCGCTCTCGCTGCCCGCCGGGGCCCTCGCCGATCTGCCCCTGGAGGTGGTCACCACCGGGCTGAGTTATCTGATCGTGCCGGTGACGTCAGGGCTCGCGGAGGCTCGGATCGCGCACCCGGATTTCGCCGCGCTGCTGGAGGGGTACGGGGCGCGGTTCGCGTACGTCCTCGACGTCGGGGCGGCAGGCGCCACCGGGAGGTGGGTCCCCGAGGGCCGGAGCTGGAACAACGACGGGGTGCTGGAGGATGTCGCCACCGGCAGCGCGGCCGGCTGCGTCGGCGCCTTTCTGGCCAAGCACGGGCTGGTCCCTCCGGACGCCGAATTCACCCTCGCCCAGGGCAGGTTCGCGGACCGCCCGAGCCTGATGCGGGTGACGCCCCAGGGGCCGGCGGACGCCCTGACGAACGTACGGGTCGGGGGCGAGGTCGCCCTGGTCGCCGCCGGGCGACTCGACCGGCTCCCTCCCGCGATCCGTTAAGGTCGACTTCCGGTACGAACGTCGAGGCGACGACGGTGGAGGCGCGGTGCGACTGCGGGTGGAGTTCACGACCGAACCCTTCGACCTCGACGAGGCACCCGCGCACGCGCTGGTGGCCCGGGAGGTCGTGGGGAACGCCTCGCTGGACTCCGTCGACGTCGGCCCGTTCGGCAACACCGCCGAGGGCGGCTCGGACGAGGTGCTGGCGGCCGTGAACGCGCTGCTGCGCGAGACCCTGGCGGCGGGCGCGACCCGGGTCTCGCTCCAGGTGAACGTGATCGACGCGGAAGCGGCGGACGAAGCCCCGGAGGGCGGTCGGTGACCGCCCCGCGCGACCACCCCCTCGTCGCCGCCGTCAAGCCGCTGGTGGACGCGATGGGCGGCGAGCTCATGGCGGCGGCCGAGGCCGAGCCCGACGACGTCGTGCTCGCCTGGGAGGGCGAGGAGGTTCTCGCCGTACGGCTGCCGCAGCTCTCGGAGTCCCTGGACCACATCCTGGCCGCACTGGAGCGCCGGCACGGCATGCCGCTGGCCGAGTTGGACCGTAAGTCCAAACAATCGGTCGTCCGGATACTGGAGGCGCGCGGCGCCTTCTCCGTACGGCACGGCGTGGAGACGGTGGCGAGCGCGCTCGGCGTCAGCCGCTTCACCGTCTACAACTACCTGAACTACGCGAACGAGCAGCGGGCGAAGGCGCGCGAGGACGGGGAGCGTCCGCCGGCGGTGGACGGCTGACGCGTCGCCGCCGCTGAACACCCGTCACATATTCCCCGGCGGTTTCCCCGGCGGGGCCGGCCGTGCGGCCATCCCCAAAGCTTGGCAAACATCAGGGCAAAGGAATGTTGTGCCGTGGCCCGATCCACCGGGCGCCGGCCGGGCAGCGGGCCGTACAGCGGTTGTCGCGCTCCGTACGGTGGCGGCCGGGACACGTACGGACGCGTAACGGAAATTCTTCGCCGAATGCGGACGTATCCCGTCATTTTGGGCGCATGGCGGGCCTGCTTACTCTTGCCGAATGAATGATCCCAATTCGGAAGAAAACGGATCTCTGTCCACGAAAAACGGATCTCTGTCCACCCTCGGCGACTCCAAGTGGAAACCGGCGACCTGGATCCTCCTGATCGTCCTCTGCGGAGCGCTCTTCCTCGACGGTCTCGACCTCACGATGGTCGGGGTCGCCCTGCCGGACATCGGCAGGGACCTGCATCTGTCGGCCAGTTCGCTGCAATGGATCGTCAGCGGCTACGTCCTCGGTTACGGAAGCCTCCTGCTGCTCGGCGGAAGAGCCTCCGACCTGCTGGGACGCCGACGGGTCTTCCTCGCCGCCTTGTGCGTGTTCGGCGCGGCGTCGGTCATCAGCACCTTCGTCGACAGCGACATCCTGCTGATCGCCCTGCGCTTCATCAAGGGCGCGTCCGCCGCCTTCACCGTCCCGGCGGGCCTGTCGATCATCAACACCACCTTCACCGAAGGCAAGGCACGCAGCCGCGCCATGGGGATCTACGCCGCGTGCGGCGCGAGCGGGTTCTCCCTGGGGCTGATCTTCGGCGGACTGCTCACCGAGCTGAACTGGCGGCTCACCTTCCTCGTCCCCGGACCGATCGCCCTCGCGCTGGTCGTCGCGGGCCTGAAGGTCATCCCACGGGTCCCGCGCGGCAAGCTGAGCCTGTCCGGGCTGGACCTGCGGGGCGCGGTGAGCTGTACGGCGGCGCTGCTGCTCCTCGTGTACGCGGTGGTGGAGGCGCCCACGCACGGCTGGGGAAGCTTCTCCACCCTCGGCCTGCTGGCGCTGAGCGTCGTGCTGATGGCGGTGTTCGTGGTCCTCGAACGCAGGCACCCCACCCCGCTGCTGCGGCTGGGCATCCTGCGCTCCGGCCCGCTCGTCCACGCCAACATCTCGGCGGCGGTCATGTTCGGCGGCTACGTCGCCTTCCAGTTCCTGGTGACGCTGTACGTCCAGAACTCCCTCGGCTGGTCCCCGATCCACATGGCCCTGGCCTTCCTGCCCGGCGGACTGGTCGTGGTCCTCAGCGGCTCGAAGATCCCGCTCCTGCTGGAGCGTTTCAGTACGGTCAAGCTGCTCCTCGCGGGCCTGACCGCGTTCGCGGCGGCCTACGCCCTGTTCCTGCGCGTCAGCCCGGGGCAGTCGTACGCGAACTTCATGCTGCCCACGATCCTGCTGCTCGGCGTCGGCTTCGCGCTCTGCTTCCCGGCGGTGAACGTGCAGGCCACGGCGGGCGTGAAGGACGAGGAGCAAGGACTGGCGTCCGGCATCCTGAACTCCAGCCTCCAGATCGGCGGCGCGATCGTGCTCGCGGTCGTCACGGCGATCCTGGGCACCGGGACGACACACATCCAGCACGCGCAGCTTCTCCCGCACATGAAGACCGCGATCGGCGTCACCGTCGGCATCACGATCTTCGCGCTGCTGGTGACGATCGCCCAGTACACCCGCAACCGGCGCCAGGAGGCGGCGGCCGTGGAGGCCGAGCCGAGCGAGCGTCCCGAGTCCGAGTATTCGGAGGTGTGACGGTATGACCTTGTGACCGTATGGCACGTGAACCGTGTGACCCGGCCCCTGACCCCTGATCCCGGTTCCTATCCTTTGGCCATGACTTCCCAGAAAGATCAACGGCGCCACGCGATCGCCGAGTTGGAGGAGTTGGCCGACCTACCGCTGAGCGCGGCGCAGATCTTCCGGAGGGCGGACGAGGTGCTGCGCCCGGTCCTCGGGTACGACGGTGTGTGCTGGCACGGGACCGACCCCGCGACCGGTCTGGTCACCTCCGTCCTCACCGACGACCTGCGGCTGGAGGACTTCCGGCATGCGGTGGAGCTGGAGATCCGGACCGAGGACGTGACCCAGTTCGCCGACCTGAGACGCGGCGGACTGGTGGCCGACTCCCTCACCCGGGCGACGCGTGGCCGCCCGGGTGACAGCCGGCGCTTCCGCGAGCAGATAGCCCCGGCCGGATTCGGCGACGAACTGCGGGCCCTGTTCGAGGCGGCGGGCGCCGCGTGGGGGTGCGCCGCCTTCATGCGCGCCCCGGACCGGGGCGCCTACCGCGTGGGGGAGGTGGCGCTCGCCCGCCGTGCCGCCCGCTCCCTCGGTACGGCCCTGCGGCACAGCCAGATGCGCGCCGCGGGCTCACCGGCGGGCGGGCACCCGCCGGCCGTACTGCTCCTGGACTCCCGCAACCGGGTGGTGCGCGCCGACGACCGGGCCGAGGTGCTGCTCGGGGAGATCTCGGACGACGCGGTGGGGGTCTTCGAGGTGCCGACCTCCCTGCTGATGGCCGTGGAGCAGGCCAGGGCGGCGAAGGCGGCCGCGGGCGCGCCGCCGCGGCTGCGGGTCCGTACCCACGCGGGGGCGTGGCTGGTGCTCAACACCTCGATCATGGGCTGCGGCGCCGATCACCTGGCGGCCGTCGTGATCACCCCCGCGAACGCGGACGACGTCCTGCCTGTGGTGTTCGCGACGTACGGGCTGACCGCCCGCGAACGCGAGGTCGCCGTACAGGTGCTGCGGGGCAGGGACACCCGGGAGATCGCCCGCGCGCTGTCGCTGAAACCGCTGACCGTGCAGGACCACCTCAAGTCGGTGTTCACCAAGGCGGGGGTCCGCAGCCGGCGCGACCTGGTGGCGGGTCTCGTCGCCTCGCGGGTGCCGGAGATCCTGGACTGATCCCGGGAGCCGGGGATCCCACGATCTCGCGAGCCGGGGATCCCACGATCTCGGGATCCCGAGATCCCGGAGCGGTCCCGGGGGCGGCGGTGAGCGGTGGCGCGCGGCCGGTCCCGGGAAACCCCCTGATTTCTGGGATATCGCCGGACCTCGCTCCTACTCGATCATGAGCGGGCCTCCCCCCTCCCGTGTTCTCGTCCGAGGAGTACCCATGGTCCGCCGAAGATCATCCGCCCGCCGCCCGCTCGCGGCCCTCCTGGTCGCGGCCGTCGCCGCGCTTCCGCTGCTGCTGACGCCCGCGCCCGCCTTCGCCACGCCCCTGCCCGCGTGCGTCACCTCGGGTCCCGGGCAGGTGGACCCGGACGCGCCGGCGGGCGACGAGGGCACCCAGATGACCCGTGAGCAGGCGCTGTCCTTCGTGGCCGGCCGCGAGAGCTCGAACGGCCTGGACGGCGATCCGCACGTCCATACGAACCCGCAGGGCCGCCTCACCGTGGGGATCGGCTTCGATCTCGACAGCCCGGACGCACGGGACCTGCTCGACGCCGTGGGCGCGGACTACGACGATGTCCGGTCGGGTGCCCAGGATCTGACCCCTGATCAGGTCCGCTTCCTTTTCGAAGTCAGATTCACCGCCGCGGAAAAGGCTCTGCAAGCTCTGATTCCGGGCTTCGACTCGCTGTCCGGCAACCGGAGA
The DNA here is from genome assembly GCF_009865405.1 of Streptomyces sp. SID3212. Classification (GTDB taxonomy): domain Bacteria; phylum Actinomycetota; class Actinomycetes; order Streptomycetales; family Streptomycetaceae; genus Streptomyces. Next base: position 4,986 of record NZ_WWJY01000106.1, read on the forward strand.
GCGGCGCTGATGGACGTGATGTTCGACGCGGGCCCCGACCAGTTCAAGGCACTGGCCTTCAAGGCGATGATCACCGCCATCTCCCAGGGCCAGTACAGTGCCGCCGCGACCCAGCTCCAGAGAACGGCCTGGGCGTCGCAGGTCGGCTACCGCGCCAAGTACGACGCCGACATGCTGCGTTCGGGAGTTCTCTGCTACACCCCGCCGCCCGTCGGCGTGTGGTGGCCCAACACCAACCCGATCGACGACTGGCGGGTGGGCGTGATGATCGACGGATATCTGCATCTGCCCGGCGGCGTGGTCATTGCCCGCCCCGGTGGCGGGGCGATCCAGAACTTCTTCAAGCCGGAAGAGACGTGCGAGGCGACCTTCCTGGTCATCGTGAACACGACCTCCATCGACATCGTCATATCGATGTCCTGCTACACCATCCTGGTCCCGAACCCGTAGGACCACCTGGGGGCGGGTGCGTGGTCCCGGTCCGGTCGTGGCCCGGCCGGGATTTCAACAAAGTGTTGACGGCGTCGGGGCGAGGGCGTTAGCTAGGCGCAGCCCGTTCAGCGCAGCCACGGAGGCACCGTGACGTACCGGCCACCGCCGGGCCTAGCCCGGTTCAACGTCTCGTCCGACAGCGCGGCCCTGGCCGTGCTCCGTGAGGTGTGCGCCAGTCCGGCGTGGGGGCGCGAGCTGCTCGCTCAGCGTCCGTACGCAGGACTCGACGACCTCCTCACCGCCGCGGACACCGCCGTGGCCGCGCTGGCGGAGGACGATCTGGCCGAGGCGATGGCGGGGCACCCGCCGATCGGGCGGCCCGCCCCGGGGGACCCGGTCTCCTCCCGCGAACAGCGGGGGATGGCCGGCGCCTCCGACGCGCTCAGGGCGGAGATGCTCGAACTGAACCTGGCGTACCAGGACAGGTTCGGCCATGTCTTCCTGATCTGCGCCACCGGCGCGACCGGTGAGCAGATGCGGGACGCGCTCAGGACGCGGCTCCGTCATACGCCAGAGGAGGAGCGCGAGATCGTGCGCACCGAACTGGGCAAGATCAACCGCATCCGGCTGACGCGCCTCGTCCTCGAAGGAGACTGACCCCGTGACTGACCCCGTGAGCACCAGCACCCGCCCCGACCCGGCCGCCGGCGCGCCCCGCGACCCCGCCCCGGCGTCCGTGTCCACGCACATCCTGGACACCAGCGCCGGACGCCCCGCCCCGGACGTCGCCGTGTCGCTCGCGGCGCGTGGTGGTCCCGGCGCCGCCTGGGTGACACTCGGCGGTTCGCGGACCGACGCGGACGGGCGCTGCACCCACCTGCCGGCGCTGCCGCCGGACACCACGCACGTACGGCTCGACTTCACCACCGGGCCGTATCTCACCCGCAGGACACAGGCCGAGGAGCGGCAGGACGCCCCCGCGCTACGGGACAGCGGTGCGTTCTTCCCGGAAGTCGCGGTCACCTTCGCCGTCACCCCGGGCGAGCACTTCCACGTACCGCTGCTGCTCAACCCGTTCGGCTACTCCGTATACCGAGGGAGCTAGCAGGCATGCCCACCACGCTCGGACAGAACCAGTACGGCAAGGCGGAGAACCGCGTCGTCAAGATCACGCGGGACGGCGCCACCCACCACATCAAGGACCTGAACGTCTCGGTCTCCCTCTCCGGCGATCTGGACGACGTCCACCTCTCCGGCTCGAACGCCCATGTCCTGCCGACCGACACCATGAAAAACACGGTGTACGCGTTCGCCAAGGAGCACGGCATCGAGTCCCCCGAGCAGTTCGGCATCGTGCTGGCACGGCATTTCGTGACCACGTGCGCGCCGATCGACCGGGCGCGTGTCCGGATCGAGGAGTACGCCTGGGAGCGGATCGCGGCCGGTGAGGGGGGCGACGGCGGGCACTCGTTCGTCCGCCGGGGGCAGGAGACCCGGGTCAGCCAGATCACCTTCGACGGCGAGCGGGTGGAGGTCGTGTCCGGACTCAAGGACCTGACCGTGCTGAACTCGACCGACTCCGAGTTCTGGGGGTTCGCCAAGGACAAGTACACGACCCTCAAGGAGGCGTACGACCGGATCCTCGCGACCGACGTGTCCGCGCGCTGGCGGTACGGCTGGTCCGGTGACGCGGGTTCCGATGACGAGGGAGCCGACGGCGACATCGGCGCGCCCGACTGGAACGAGTCGTACGAACAGACCAAACGCCATGTGCTCGCCGCCTTCGCCGAGACCTACTCGCTCTCGCTCCAGCAGACCCTCCACCAGATGGGCACCCGGGTCCTGGACCATCGCGACGAGATCGACGAGATCCGGTTCTCGCTCCCCAACAAGCACCATTTCCTGGTCGATCTGGCGCCGTTCGGGCTCAAGAACGACAGCCCCGAGGGAGCCGTCTACCTTGCCGCGGACCGCCCGTACGGCCTGATCGAGGCCACTGTCCTGCGCGACGGCGCCGACGCGCGGATCGCCGCGGACCTGACCACCCTCTGAATCGCCCGTACAGGAAGAGGAACCGCCATGGCGGCACCGCGCGTCTCGCGCATCGTCATCGAGAACTGCGCCGTAGCGACCGTGGACGCGCACGACACCGAGTACGCCTCGGGCCACGTCGTGATCGCGGACCACCTGATCGAGTCGGTCGGCGCGGGCCCCGCCCCCGCCGGTCTGGACGATGTCGTACGGCGTGTCGACGGCACCGGCCATCTCCTCACCCCCGGCCTCGTCAACACCCACCACCACTTCTACCAGTGGATCACCCGCGGCCTCGCCACCGACCACAACCTCTTCGACTGGCTGGTCGCGCTCTACCCGGTCTGGGCGCGCATCGACGAGCCGATGCTCCGCGCCGCCGCCCGGGGCTCCCTCGCGATGATGGCCCGCGGCGGTGTCACCACCGCCATGGACCACCACTACGTCTATCCGCGCGGTGCGGGCGACCTGACCGGCGCGATCATGGAGTCGGCCACCGAGACGGGCGTACGGTTCACCCTCGCCCGGGGGTCCATGGACCGGGGGACGTCGGACGGCGGCCTGCCGCCGGACTTCGCCGTCGAGTCCCTGGACGGCGCCCTCGCCGCCACCGAGGAGGCCGTCGACCGCTACCACGACACCTCCTTCGACGCGATGACCCAGATCGCGGTGGCCCCCTGCTCCCCGTTCTCCGTCTCCACCGAACTCCTCAAGCAGGGCGCGGAGTTGGCCCGCCGCAAGGGGGTCAGGCTGCACACGCACGGCAGCGAGACCGTCGAGGAGGAGCAGTTCTGCAAGGAACGCTTCGGGATGGGCCCGACCGACTACTTCGAATCGACCGGCTGGCTCGGCGACGACGTGTGGATGGCCCACTGCGTCCACATGAACGACGCGGACATCGCCGCCTTCGGCCGTACGGGCACCGGCGTCGCCCACTGCCCCTCCTCCAACGCCCGCCTGGCCGCCGGGATCGCGCGGGTCCCCGACATGCTCGCCGCAGGCATCCCCGTCGGCCTCGGTGTCGACGGAACCGCCTCCAACGAGTCCGGCGAACTCCACACCGAACTGCGCAACGCCCTCCTGATCAACCGTCTGGGCGCCCACCGGGAAGCGGCCCTGACGACGCGTCAGGCACTGCGCCTCGGTACGTACGGCGGGGCGCGGGTGCTGGGCCGCGCCGACCAGATCGGCTCGATCGAGGCGGGCAAGCTCGCCGACCTCGTGCTCTGGAAGATGGACACCCTCGCCCACTCCTCCATCGCCGACCCGGTGACCGCGCTGATCCTCGGTGCCGCGGCCCCGGTCACCCTCTCGCTCGTCAACGGACGCGCCGTCGTCGAGGACAACCACCTCACCACGGTGGACGAGGACGCCGTCGCCCGCTCCGCCAGGAGCGAGGCCGGCCGCCTCGCGCGGATCGCCGGACAGGACTGATCCGCCCCGCAACTCCGGCCGGGGGGGACGGCCCCCGGCCGGATCCGCGTTCCCAACCCCCCGGGCTGGACCTCACGGTCCCGGACTGGGAGCGGGCAGGGGAGAAGAGGTGGGGGAGAAGAGGTGGGGGCGACCGGAGCCGCCCCCACCTCCGTCATCTGATCAGGCCGTCGCCACCGCGAACACGTGGATGACACCGCCGTCCGTCGTGTCCGGCAGCGTCACGCTCGCCAGCCGCTTCCCCGCCTCCAACGGGATCGGGGCCGTGGCGAAGACGTCCGTACCGACCTGGTCCACCCCACCGCCCGACACGTCGCGGTACGTGGTGTGGACCGCCACGACATTGCCGAAGGACGGCTGCTGCGTGCCGCCCCCCAACGTCCAGTCGCTGAAGCCGATCTGGGCCCGCTGGGTCGAGCCGTCCGTGTACGTGAGAGTCACCGCACCCGTCGTCGCGCCGTTGATCGCGCTGCCCAGCAGGCTCAGCTTCGTCGCGTCCGCGGAACCCGCCGAAACGTCGAGGACCTGCGGTGCGCCGCCGCCCACCACCTCGATGTTGTCCGGGTCACCCGGGTTCACCGCGGGCCACGTGAAGTCGAAACCGCCCGCCGAGACAGTGCCACCGGGCTCCGCGCCCGCTCCCGCGAGGGCCTTGGCCGAGTAACTCCAGCCTTGACCATCGAAGTTGGCCTGGGGGTTGGTGTCGTCCGCTGAGATCCCGGCGTTGTTGAGGTTCCACAGCACACTGTCCCGCGCGGCGAGCGTCACCGCGAGCGACGTCTTGGGCAGCGCCGTACCGGTCGCCGAGGTCAGTGTCACCGGCACCGTGTAGAAACCGGGCCGGGCGCCGGCCGTGGCCGTGACGGTGAACTTCTCGCTGCCCGAACCACCCCCGGCCACCGGGAAGTCGCCCTCCGACGGCGTCACGGCGACTCCGTCGGGCGGGGTCGCCTTCCAGTGCACGGTGGTGGCCGCGTCCTCGATCGTCAGCACCCTGACCTCGGAGCCGGTGCCCTCGCCGCCCGGCTCCACCTTCACCTGGCCGGGCGCCGTACCCGTGAAGAACGGCACTCCGCCCTCGCGGAAGGACGGCGGGGCGTCGGCCGGGTCGCTGCCCCACGCCTTGTCCGGCTCGCTGCCCAGCGTGTAGTCCAGGGTGCCGCCGTGCGTGACGAAGGAGGCGGGCACCCACGGCCTGGTCGACTTCCTGCCGTCGGTCCGCAGTCCCCGTACGTACAGGTTCTCTGCCGAGGTGCCCGGCGCGTTGACCGTGATCTTCTTGCCGTGTCCGGTACGGATCACCGCGCGCGGGAACAGCGGTGCGGACAGCACCAGATCGGCTCGGCTGGGCACCTGCGGGTACATGCCGAGCGCGGAGAAGACGTACCAGGACGACATCGTGCCCGCGTCGTCGTTACCGGGAATGCCGCCCGGCCGGTCGGTCCACAGCTGGTCCAGCTCCGCGCGTACGGTTTCCTGGGTCTTCCAGGGCGCCCCCAAATAGTCATACAGGTAAGGGGCGTTGATGTCCGGCTCGTTGGTGGGGTCGTAGCGGGTGGGGTCCTGCGCCGAGAAGTCGAAGGCGCCTTCGGGGGTACGGAAGAACGCGTCCAGCCGCTTCACGGCGGTCTCGTTGCCGCCCATCGCGCGGGCGAGACCGGCCACGTCCGAGTAGACCATCCAGGTGTACCGGGCGCTGGTGCCCTCGACGAAGCCGCTCTCGGTGCCCGGGGAGAACGAACCGCCGACCCAGGTCCCGTCCGCCTTCCTGTCCCGCATGTAACCGCCCTGCGGGGTCGCGTTCGCGTCGAAGACGTACCGCCAGGCGCCCGAACGCTCCAGGAACGCCTTCTGGTTCGCCCGGTCGCCGACGGCACCGGCCAGTTCCGACAGGCCGTGGTCGGCCGCCGCGTCCTCCAGGGTCTCGGCCGCGCCGCCCCAGCAGTGGCAGCCGTCGGCCGGTACGTACCCCAGCTCCAGGTACTTGTCGAGCGCCGGGCGCTGCCCGACACACTCCACGTTGCAGCCCGCGCTGTCCGAGTCGTTCGCCGTCGGCACGGTCGCCGCGGTGATCAGTGAGCGCAGCGCGCCCCTGACGTCGAAGTCACGGCCCCCGAAGGCGTGGATCCCGGCGAGGGCGGCGGCCGACGGATCGCCGGACATCACACTGGTCTTGCCGTTCTCCAGCAGCCAGCGGTCCCACTCGCCGTCGCGCTGGTTCGCGTAGTTGAAGAGGGACTGGGCGTAGTCGCTGCCGGCCCTCGGGTTGAGCAGGGTCATCAACTGCACCTGCGCGCGGTACTGGTCCCAGCCGGAGAAGGTGCCGTACTGCGCCTTCTGGCCCTTCGCCAGCCGGTGCGGCGCGCGGTCCGCGCCGAGGTAGCGTCCGTCGACGTCGCTGGTCAGGGTCGGTTCCAGCATCGAGTGGTACAACGCGGTGTAGAACGTGGTGCGTTGGGCGTCGGAACCGCCGCTCACCTTGATCTTGTCGAGTTCGCTCCGCCACGCCGACCCGGCCTGCGACCGCACTGCGTCGAAGGTCTTGCGGGGCGGGTTCTCGGCGCGGAGGTTGGCCTCCGCGTTGGCCGCGCTGACGTACGAGATCGCCACCTTGGCCTGCACCCGCGCGGTTCCCGGGGCGAACGTGACGTACGCGCCCGAGCCCTTGCCCGCCGCCGGGATGCCGTTCGAGCCGTAGCCGGTGCCGCCGGAGGCCGAGGTCGATCCGGGGTTCAGGGTGGTGTCGGTCCAGGTGCCGGTCTTCGCGAACGGCTGGTCGAAGTGGGCCGTGAAATAAAGGGTGTAGAGGTCGTGGCGGTTGTTGGCGCTCTGCGGGCCGCAGAAGTTGCCTGCGCTGACCGAGCCGGTCACCGTCCGCGCCGCCGGGTTCACCCGGACGGTCGCGTCGCCGCTGCCCGTCTCGGAGTTGGACGTACGGAACAGCATGCTGGCGGGCTTGTCCGCCGGGAAGCCGAAGCGCCCCGAGCCGGTGCGGGGAGTGGTGGTCAGCTCCGCAGAGGCACCACTGGCCAGCCCGACCTTGTAGTAGCCCGCCTCGGCGGTCTCGTCCGCGTGGGAGAAGGTACTGGCGTACTTGGCGTCGGTGGTGTCGGCCGTGGGGGAGGAGTCGACCTCGCCGACGTACGGCATCACGGGAATGTCGCCGTTGGCTCCGTAACAGCCCACGCCGTTGAGGTGGGTGAGGCTGAACCCGCGGATCTTCGTCGCGCCGTACTCGTACCCGCCGGGCGCGGGGGTCGAGACCTGGCTGCCCCGGCTGTTCTGCGGGCTCCAGGCCAACATGCCGAAGGGCTGTACGGCGCCGGGGTAGGTGTTGCCCGCGTTGGTCGAGCCGATGAGCGGGTCGACGTACGCCACCGTGTCCCGCACCTCGCCCCGGCCGCCACCGGGAGCCGCGGCGGGGGTGGTGGCCGACGCGGGGACGGCGCCGGCCAGCGAGAGGACCGTACCGAGCGCCGCCACGAGCGCGACCGCCACGCCACTTGGGGTACGGCGCCGGGACGGCCGGAGCACCGGCCGGAACCGCCCCGCGCGAGAGCGACCTGAGGGAGTGTCTGACACCGTTCCCTGCCCTTCATCAGTTCGGACAACGCCTGAGCGGACAACGTTGTCATGATCGGGTCAGGATGGTCCTCCGGGTGATCACCAGGTGTCAAGAGTGCGCGTGCGACGCGCCGTACCCAGCGCCGCACGCGCACCGATCAGGGAAGCGGCCCCTCTCGGGTCCGCCGGACGGCCTAGCCGATGTGGAAGCTGTCCCCGTACACCTTCCAGTCGAGCGGCGGGTTCAGGTTCAGGTTGCCCTTGCTGAGGAACACCCGCTGCGCCGTGTCCACGCGGCTGGTGTCCGAGTGGGCCTCCTCCTGCTGCATCGCCCAGACGCGGGCGTCGAGGAAGGCGTTCAGCCAGGTGGTCTCGTTGCCGCCCTGGGCCGGGGGCTTGGCCTTGGTGAGCGCGCGCTTGCGGATGCCGCCGAAGCTCGTGCCGTCGTTGCCGTCGCCGTGCATGACGATGGCGTCGTAGTAGATGAACTGGCCGAGCACGCCGACGCCGTCCGACTTGCCGCGGCTGACCGCGGGGTTGAAGTAGACGCGGTCGCGCTCGTCGTTCTGCGCGGTCTGGAACTGGGTGTCCTTGGCGGCCGTCTTCCACGCGCTGACGAAGCCGGAGCCGAGGCCGGTGTGCGAGTCCGTGCCGTCGACGGCGCGCAGCGCGGGCAGGTACTTGGCGAGCGCGTTGCCCGGCACCCGCTGGGTGTAGAGCTCGACGAGGTCGAGCATGTCGTGCGTGCCGGAGCAGAAGCCGATGATCCCGGCGGTGTAGCCGCGGCCGTCGCCGATGTCCTCGATGTAGCCGTACTGCGCCTTCCAGTCCAGCGAGGAGTTCTCCGCGCTGGAGACCAGCTTCATGGCGATTTCCTTCTTCGCCGGGTCGTCGAGGCCGATCGCCGCGGCGGCCTGGGTGCCGGCCGTGGTGGCCGTGACCGCGGCGGGCGCGGGTGCCGTGTTCGCGACGGCGGTGGCCGGAATCGCCACCAGGGTGAGTCCGAGCAGGGCGTGGGGGAGGAACGCGAGCCGGCGCGAGGAGCGTATGGGGGACATGGACACCTGAGGCCTCCAGAGGGGGGATTCCCGCGTGGGTTGTTTGTTAGGAAGCTTTCCTACCAAAGGATGTGGGCCGCGTACACCCGTTCGGCGCAAGGAAGATCTGGTGCCGGGGTGGTTCGGGCGGTTCTGCGAGGGAGTGTGACGCGCGGCGAGCGTGGGTGTTACTCGCCGGAAATGCGGTAACGGTCGCCGTAGACCTTCCAGCCGAGCGGGGTGTCGAGGTTCAGATTGCCCTTGGCAAGAAAGAGCCGTTGGGCGGTTTCGACACGGCTCGTGTCGGAGTGGGAGGGTTCACGGCGGATCGCGGCGACCCGCGCGTCCAGGAACGCGTCGAGGTACTCCTCCTCGCCGCCCCCCTCGGCCGGCGTGTCGGCGGTACGCAGGGCTTCGGCCCGGATCGTACGGAAGCCGACCGTGCCGTCCGTGTCGCCCGAGCCGTGCATCACGTACGCGTCGTAGTAGACGAACTGCCCCAGCGCGCCCAGCCCGTCGGCCTTCGCGCGGGACACCGCCGGGTCGAAGTACTGCCGGTCGCGCTCGGCGTCCTGCGCCGCGCGCAGGGCGGGATCCCGGGCCGCCCTCTTCCACGCGGCGGTGAAGGGGGCGCCCAGGCCCGCGTGGGACGCGGAACCGTCGGCCGCCTCCAACGCCGGCAGGAAGCGCGCCAGTTGGTTGTCCGGGCGGGTGTCCGTGTACCGCCGCACCACCTGGAGGAGGTCGCCGCACCCGGTACAGAAGCCGATGATCCCGGCGGTGTAGCCGCGGCCGTCGCCGATGTCCTCGATGTAGCCGTACTGCGCCTTCCAGTC
>NZ_WWJY01001079.1 GCF_009865405.1 Streptomyces sp. SID3212
GCAGCAGCGGCCCCAGCCGCGCCCGCAGCGCCCGCCGCCCCGCCGCCCGCGATGATCCCCGCCGCCTTGAGCGAATAGCCCGCCGCGAACCAGCCGATGACCGCGATCGGGACCAGCGCCGGGATCCCGGAGTTGACGTACGCCAACTCCCCCGCCGCGACGCGGCACTTCGCACACGACTCCAGGTGCTTGCGCAGCCCCCGCTCCGCCCGCATCCGCAGCCCGCCGCGCGCGTACGCGCCGAGCCGGTCGGCGTAGCGGGCGCAGTCGCCGCCCGAGGTGAGCGCGGTGCTCACGTGGGCCTGGAGGTACGCCTGTTTGAGACCCTCGCGCGCCCGCCCGGCCAGCACGGCCGTCGCGTTGGCGCTCAGCCCGAAGAGCGGCGCGACCTCGCTGGGCGACTCGTCCTCGACCGTGGTGTGCCAGAGGACCGCCTGCCAGCGTTCGGGAAGGCTGCGGAACGCCTGCATGGCGAGGGACTGTTCGGCGTCGTGCATGGCCCGTACGTCCGCGCCGAGGTCGAGCGTGTCCACGTCCGACACCTCAGCGACGCGCGCGGCCTGTGCGGCGAACAGCGCGAAGTCGTCGACCAGTTGCTCGCGCTTGGCGGACTTCGTCCAGGATGCGGCGACGCGCCGTACGGTCGTCAGCAGGTAGGCACGCACCGCCTGCTCGGGCCCGGCCCCGCCGCGTACGGCCTGGAGCGTACGGGCGAACACCTCGGCCGTCAGGTCGTCGGCGGTGTGCGCGTCACGGCAGCAGGTACGGGCGTAACGCCGCACCGCGTCCGAGTGCCGGTGGAACAGCTCCTCGTACGCACTGTCGTCACCGTCCCGCATCCGCTGAACCAGGTCGGCGTCCGACCGGGACAGTGCGGCGGCAGGCAGCTCCAATGTCGGTACGTCGACGTCCTCGCCGAACCAGGGATCGTCCTCGGTCCCCCGCTCCCGCTGCGCAGGCACGCTGCCGTCCCCATCGCCCACAGCCGAACGCCCCCCACCCCCAAGCCCCCCGCCACCGCTACCAGGCACACCCCCAACCCCGAAGAAGCCACGCCCCCCACCGGCCCCACCCTGCTCCGGCACCCCCGCGTCGCGGCGCTCACTCGGCCCCGGCAAACCCACATCGCGCCCCCCACCTTGCCCAGGCACGCCCGCGCCACTGGACCCACCCTGCCCCGGCACACCCGGCACACGCGGACCACCCGACGCGCCCGCAGTATCCGAAGCACCAAGGCCACCAGGACCGTAGGGGTCACCAGAACCACCGTCGGGGCCAGCAGACGCATGAGGCCCCCCCGGCCATCCGGCACCACCAGCGCGCCCCGGCCCGCTGGCACGACTGTGCCCGCCAGGACCCTCGTGCTGAGTGAGGCTTTCCTGACCACCGGGGTGACCAAGGCCTCCTGTCCCACTGGGACGACCAGACTCGTCAGGACCACCTTGCCGACCAGGGCTTTCCGGTCCATCTGGCCCACCAGGCCCACCAGAGACCCCTGGCTCATCTGGTCGACCAGGGCCTCCCGGCCCACTGGGACGACCAAGCCCACCGGCCTCACCAGAGGCACCCTGCTCACCCGCTCCACCAGAGCTTCCAAGCTCACCGGAACCATCAGGCCGACCAAGGCCTCCCGGCCCACTGTGACGGTCAGCCCCATCGGGACCCCAGTGCCGACCGGAGTTTTCCGGACCGCCCAGCCCGGCAGGCCCAACAGAGCCTCCCGGTGCAGACGGCTCTCCGCGACCGCCAGGGCGATCTGGGTTTCCAGGTCGACCAGAACCGTTGGGCCGGTCAGGCATCCCGGGAACGCCTCCTGGCGTGGACGGTCCTCCGGGACTGCCAGGTCGGCCTGGGTTTCCAGGTCTGTCGGAACCGTTGGGCCGGTCAGGCATCCCGGCAACGTCTCCCGGCGCGAGCCGCCCTCCGCGACCGCCAGGTCGGCCCGGGCTTCCCAGTCCGCCGGAACCGTCGAGCTGGCCAGGCACTCCCGGATCGCCGGGACCACTCAGGCCGGCCCCCGGAACACCAGGACCACCCGCGCCTCCCGGCGCGAACGGCTCTCTGGGGCCGCCCTGGTTCGGTACCTGCCAGGACGTCGGGCCGTCAGACTCCGTACCCCCTTCGGCGCCGCCGCCGGGCGGCTCCGTGCCGCCACCAAGTGGCTCGTCCCGTCCATCACCGCTCATCGCGGAAGCCCCCGCACGCACTGTCCGACCCACACACCCGGTCAGCGTGCCACAGCGCGCCGCGCCCAAGCCCTCTCAAGCTCCGCAACCACTCGTCCGGGGTCGTTTCCCGGGCCGGAGCCCCCACACTTCACCCGTTCGGGGAAGCCTCAACAGCCCCTGGAAGTACGCCAGTTCGAGCCGGAGTCGTGCGGCGGAGGCCCCCCGGTGCCGACCGCCGGAGGCACCCGGTCCGGACCGGTGAGGCCGCCGGTCAGGGACGGAAGGGTAACGGCGGTGCGAGGACCCTAGGGCCCCGTGGAGCACCTGGCGCCGGCCACCGAGCGCACCCCGCGCCAGCCCCTGGGCGCACCCGCGCCGACCGCCGAAACACCGACCGCCTCACACCCCCCGCCCGGCCCGCCGCACCTCACACCGGTCGCGACCGCAACCCCTCCAGCAAGATGTCCAGCAGCCGCGCCGACGCCGCCGCCTGCTGCGCCGCGTCCGGCAGGGACGGTGCCGCCGTGGCGATCACCAGGAGGACATCCGCCACCGTCACATCGACGCGCAGCTCACCCGCCTCGCGCGCCCGCTCCACCAGCTGCCCCACGACCTCCAGCAGCTCCACCGCCCCCGGATCGTCCAGGTCGTCCACCGACAGGCGCGCCTCGACCACCCGCAGGTCGGGCTGGCCCGCCTGGCGTTGCTGGGGTACCCGGCCCTCGGGCGCCTGACCGCGCGCCCCCGCCGGGTCGTCGCCGTCCACGCCCACCCGTAACACCTGGGGAGGCAGCAGCCGCCCCGCGCCGGACGCCACCGACGTACGGAGGAAGCGGGAGAGGGCCGACCAGGGCTCCTCCTCCTGCCCCAGCGCCGTACGCGCCTGGTCGGTCAGCCGGGAGGTCTCCTCCTCGGCTATCCGCCGCACCAGGACGTCCTTGCTCGGGAACCGCCGGTAGACCGTACCGACACCCACCCGGGCCCGGCGCGCCACGTCCTCCATCGGCGCCCCGTACCCCAACTCGCCGAACACCTCGCGAGCCGCTCGCAGTACATGTTCCAGATTGCGCTGTGCGTCCACGCGGAGCGGAGCTGATCGCCCGCCCGCACCCAACCGGCCTTCCCCGTCCGAGACGACGGCAGCCTGCCAATGCGAATCCTGAATGTGCATAAGCGTTCCCCCGGTAATGATGTCTCCCCCCGGAGACTCCCCGCTTGACAGTCGACGATGTGAGCCTGTCCCGTCACAGGCCGTACACCCCGACGAGGTACGAACATAGTTGAGCCCGGGTCAATTCAGAAGGGGGTAGTTCCGCACGGAGCATGCCCCGATCGGAGCAAGGACCGGAAGATGGGTGATTCAACCATCTCCCCCACCCCTCCCCACCCGCTCTGACCTGGCTTCCTCCGGCATTACCGGCGCATTTGCGCACCCCGCCCCGCCGACCGCCTCCGGTCACACAATTTGTCGGGGCTGTGGACAAAGCCTTGAGGGCGTTGCGTCATGGGGGAGTGATGGCTGAGATCTCCCGGGGGACGACCCCCGCACCCCCGCCCGCCGCGCCTCCCGCGCGCATTCTTGTCATCGGCGGCGGCTACGTCGGCATGTACACCGCGCTGCGCCTCCAGCACAAGCTCAGAAGCGGCGAGGCCGAGGTCACCGTCGTCACCCCCGAGCCCTATATGACGTATCAGCCATTCCTCCCGGAAGCGGCGGCCGGGAACATTTCCCCCCGCCACGTCGTCGTCCCGCTCCGGCGTGTGCTGTCCGGATGCACGATCGTCCTCGGCGAGGCCGTCTCCATCGACCACACCCGGCGCACCGCCACCCTCAGGACCCTCGGCGCCGAGGACGAGGGCGACGGCACCGTCGACGTCACCTACGACGAACTCGTCCTCGCCCCCGGCTCCGTCTCGCGCACCCTCCCCGTCCCCGGCCTCGCCGAACACGGCATCGGCTTCAAGACCGTCGAGGAGGCCATCGGTCTGCGCAACCACGTCATCGAGCAGATGGACATCGCCTCCTCCACCCGCGACCCCGCCCTCCGCGACGCCGCCCTCACGTTCGTCTTCGTCGGCGGCGGCTACGCGGGCGTCGAGGCCCTCGCCGAACTGGAGGACATGGCCCGCTACGCCACGCGGTACTACCACAACCTCAAGGCCGAGGACCTGAAATGGATCCTCGTCGAGGCGACCGGCCGGATCCTCCCCGAGGTCGGCGAGGAGATGGGCCTCTACGCCGTCCGTGAGCTGCGCGCCCGCAACATCGACGTACGGCTCGACACCCGCCTCGACTCCTGCGAGGACCGCGTCGCCGTCCTCAGCGACGGCACCCGCTTCCCCACCCGCACCCTCGTCTGGACGGCCGGCGTCAAACCCCACCCCGTCCTCGCCGCCACCGACCTCCCCCTCGACAAACGCGGCCGCCTCACCTGCACCGCCCAGCTCGGCGTCGAGGGCGCCGAACACGCCTGGGCCGCCGGCGACGCCGCCGCCGTACCCGACCTGACCGCCGCCGAACCGGGCGCGGAGTGCGCGCCCAACGCCCAGCACGCCGTCCGCCAGGCCAAGGTCCTCGCCGCGAACCTCCTCGCCTCCCTGCGCGGCGAACCCCTCCAGGACTACCGTCACAAGTACGCGGGCTCCGTCGCGTCCCTCGGCCTCCACAAGGGCGTGGCGCACGTCTACGGCCGTAAGCTCAAGGGCTATCCGGCCTGGCTGATGCACCGCGTGTACCACCTCAGCCGCGTCCCCACCTTCAACCGCAAGGCCCGGGTGCTCGCGGAATGGACCCTCTCGGGGCTCTTCAAGCGGGAGATCGTCTCCCTAGGCTCGCTGGAACACCCGCGCGCCGAATTCGAACTCGCCGCGGGAGGCCGCAGGACCGACCCCGCGGGAGGCTGGAAGACCAACGCGGCGGAGGGCTACAACACCGAGGACACGCCCAGGGACACGCCCAAGGACACGCCGGGCGACCCGTCCTAGGACGGTGGACACCGGCGCCGGAGGACCGGTCACGTCAGCGGCGACCTCACCGGCCGTATCACCGGCCATATCACCGGCGACACCACCGGTGATCCCGACGACCGGCCCTCCGCCGGTGCCCGCCGCCCGTCCGGTCGGCGACACTGGAGCCGTGACCCGCGTGTGACCATAGGTGGGCTCACCTCTGCACAGAGTGATCCGGTGCACCGACTGATCCGGCACGCTCGGCTCCGCTCGGCCAAGACGAACAGCAACACGACCCCATGAGGCCTGAACAGACGTGAATTTCACGCGTTGGAGCGCCCGGCTCCCCGGTACGCAGCGCCGCGCCGCCGCGCGGACCGACCGCGGCTCCGTGCCCGCGGCCCGTGGTGAGTACGAGCGGCGGCCCGACCCCGCGCCGGACGGCGTCCCCTCCTTGGAGGACCTCTCCGTACGGGAGATCCTGGGCGAACTACCCGCCCTGGTGGCCCTCGTGTACGGCCCCGAGCACCGCCTCGCGTACGTCAACGACGCGTACGCGACCGCCTTCGGCCCCCGTACCGTCGGCACGCTCGCGGCGGACAGCTGCCCCGAACTCGCCGAACTGGGCCTCCTGCCGCTCCTCGACCAGGTGCTGCGCAGCGGCAAGCCCCGTACGGTCAAGTCCCGCAAGGTCCACGTCCGCGGCCGTTCCGACCGCCACCAGGACGGCCCCGACCGCCCCGACAAGCCGGAGCGGCCCGACAGGCCCGAGACCGGCGAAGGCTCCTACACGGTCACCTGCACCCCCGTCGGCTGCGCCGACTCCGGCGGCGTCCTCATCTTCGCCGCCGACGTCACCGACCACGCCGAGGCCGCCGAACGCCTCCGCACCAGCGAGCGCAGACACCGGCAGACCGCCGTCACCCTCCAGCGCTCCCTCCTCCCGCAGGAGTTGGAGCAGCCCGACGACCTGCGCGTCGCCGCCACGTACCAGCCGGGCGGCAAGGACGCGGCGGTCGGCGGCGACTGGTACGACGTCATCACCCTCGGTGCCGGCCGTACGGCCCTGGTCATCGGCGACGTCATGGGCCGGGGCGTCCGCGCCGCCGCCGTCATGGGCCAACTCCGCACCGCCGTACGCGCCTACGCGCGCCTCGACCTGCCCCCGCACGAGGTGCTGCAACTCCTCGACGGACTCGCCGCGGAGATCGACGCCAGCCAGATCGCCACCTGCGTCTACGCCGTCCACGACCCCGACGAGGGCCGACTCGTCTACGCCTCCGCCGGCCACCTCCCGATCCTCGTACGCGACGAGGACGGCGCGGTCGAACGGGCGGCGGACCCCACGGGCCCCCCGCTCGGCACCGGCGGCTGGCAGCACACCTCCGGCAGCATCGCGCTCCCGCCCGGCTCCACGGCCGTGCTCTACACGGACGGCCTCGTCGAGCGCCGGGGCGAGGACATCGACGAAGGCATCGAGTCCCTGGAACGCGCCCTCGCGGGCGCCAAGGGCTCGCCCCAGGTCGTCTGCGACCGGCTGATCCGATCCCTCGGCGTGACGGCCGACCACGACGACGACGTGGCCGTGCTCGTCCTCCAGTACCCGGCGCGTACGGGCCCCGACGCCGAGCTGTTCCACAACGCGGCGCTCGACCTGCTCGGCGGCATCGAGGCCGCCCCGCGCGCCCGCGCCTTCGCCTCCGGAGTGCTCTCCTCCTGGCGGTTCCCGGTCGAACTGCGCGACCTGGGCGTGCTCGCCACCAGCGAACTGGTGGCCAACTCCCTCCAGCACGGCACCCCGCCCATGCGCCTCAGACTCCGCCGCACCGACCGCCGGCTGATCATCGAGGTGACGGACGGCGACGACCACCTGCCACGCCGCCGCCGCGCCGAACCGGCCGACGAGGCGGGCCGCGGCATCTCCATCGTCGCGACGATCGCCTCGTCCTGGGGATCCCGCCGCACCCCGGGCGGCGGCAAGGCCGTCTGGTGCGAGTTCGCCCTGCCCCGCTGAGGCGAGCCCGCCCCGCGCCGTCAGCCCACCCGCTCCGGTACGGGTTCCGTCGCCACGGGCTCCGCCTTCTCCGCGCCCTCCGGCAGCCGCCGCGCGACCACCCGCGAGACCGCCACGAGAGACGGCCGGTCCTGCGCGGGCGTGAGCCGCCGGCCGAGCCGCAGCGCCAGCACGGTGATCCCCAGCGAGAACAGTACGAACGTCACGATGTACGGCCCGTGCAGCGACGCCCCCATGGGACCGCCCACCGTCGGACCGACCGCCAGCGCCAGCTGCTTCACCAGTGCGAAGGCCGAGTTGTACTGCCCGACCATCGACGTCGGCGCCAGATCGGCCACCAGCGGCGCGACGGTCGGCGCGAGCATCGCCTCGCCGAGCCCGAAGAGCGCGTACGTGGAGATGAAGGCGGCCGTCGCCATCGTCGTACTCCCGTGCCCGAGCCCCGCGTACCCCGCGACGATCCAGGCCACGGTCCAGATGAGCCCGACAGCCGCGATCACCCGGGTACGACTCCGCCGCTCGACCAGCCGCAACACCACGAACTGCGCGATCACGATCACCGCCGTGTTGGCGGCCAGCGCGACCCCGAGCGTCGACGGGTCGATCCCCGCGGCCTCGGTGCCGTACGCGGCGAGCCCCGACTCGAACTGCCCGTAACAGGCGAAGAACACCACGAAGCCCAGCCCGAGCAACTGCACCATCGCGCGGTGACGGAGCAGCGCCCGCAGCCCGCCACCCCCGGCGGAGCCCTTGTCCTCCTTGGGCAGCGCGCTCACGGCGAAGGCGGCCGGACGCGGCAGCCTGACCGAGGCGGCCATGCCGGCCAGGACGAGGAACATCACGGCCTCGACGGCGAAGAGCAGCGTGAAGCTGCCCGGCCGGTCCTGGTCGACGATCTGCCCGCCGACCAGCCCGCCGACCCCGAGCCCGAGGTTCGCCAGGAAGAACTGGGTCGCGAAGGCCCGCGTCCGGGTCGCCGCCGTCGAGCACCACACGATCATCGTGGCCAGCGCCGGCTGCATGACGGCCGTACCGGCACCGAGCAGCGCCGCCGACATCACCGCCGTCGGCACACTCCCCGAGAACCCCATGGCGAGCGCCCCCGCCGAGGCCAGCACCGCCCCGCTCACCAGCACGGGCAGCGGACCGCGCCGGTCGATGATCCGCCCGGTGAAGGGGAGGACGACCAGAGCGGCCATGGCGAAGACGGCCAGCACCACACCGGCGGTACCGGCGCCCAGATTCCGCACCTGCGCCACGTACACATAGAGGTACGGGACCGTGAACCCCAGCCCGAACGCGCTCAGCGCGTTGCCCGCCTGGATCCTGCGCATGGCCGCGCCCCACTCCCTGGTCACACTCACCCACCTAAGAACTGACGTCCGAAGACTTAGAAGCTAAAGTTAAGACCTTAACAATACACATCGAAGGGCTTAGAAGCCAACGCGCACCCGTGCGATACTTCCCCGATGTCCGACACCCCGGCCAAGCCCGCCCCACAGGGCCTCCAGGAGCCGAGCCTCGACGAGCAGATCGCCGCCTACCAGCGCGAATTCCGCGACCTCGACCCCCAGGTCGAGAAGATCGTCTCGGCGCTGGGCCGCCTGAACCGCCGCATGAACGTCGCGTACGGCCGGCAGGTCGCCGACCTCGGCATCAGCAACGCCGAGTGGGAGGTGCTCAAGACCCTCGTGGTCTCCGGAGCCCCCTACCGCCTGGGCCCCGGCGAACTCGCCAAGCGCCTCGGCCTCACCCCGGCCGCGATGACGCACCGCATCGACCGCATGGCGGGCGACGGCCTGGTCACCCGCGACCGCGACGAGAACAACCGCGTACGGGTGATCGTGGAGCTGACCGACGTGGGCCGTACGAAGTGGCTCGCGGCCATGCGCATGGCGTCGGACTTCGAGGAGGAGCTGCTCCAGGACCTCTCGGGCGACGAACGCGGGGTGCTGGGCGAGATGCTGATCCGCCTGCTGCGCAGGGTGGAACACGCCCAGCCGGACGCGGGCGGACGGCTGACGGATCTGGACTGAACGGGGGGCTTGACAGCCCCACGCCGCGTCCGTAAGGTTCTTCGAGTTGTCACGGGGCCGGTACGGCCCGGCGGCAGCCACTCCCGCCGCGGACGCGGCACCCAAACTCAGCACGATCTCCCAGCCGGGATGTATTTTCGCATGCCGAAATACATTTCGAACTCCCGATCTCTCGATTATGAGTCGCCTGGGGAATCCGCTAGTGTTCGGGACGTCGGAACGGCCGAAGGGCCGGGAAGGCAAACCCCCTCTGACTGGGAATCAGGCCCGAAAGGTTCTGGTAGAGTCGGAATCGCTGGAAAGGGAAACGCGAAAGCGGAAACCTGGAAGGCGAGCCCCGCCGGCCGGGGAAATCGGATACGAAAGCATCTGATAGAGTCGGGAACACGAAATACCGAAGGGAAGCGCCCGGAGGGCCCCGGAGACGGGACCGAAGGAAGCGTCCGTTCCTTGAGAACTCAACAGCGTGCCAAAAGTCAACGCCAGATATGTTGATACCCCGGCCTACTCAACCCTTGTGGTTGGTGGGTTGGTGGTTCCTTTGAAGAACAAAACACAGCGAGGA
>NZ_WWJY01001080.1 GCF_009865405.1 Streptomyces sp. SID3212
GCCGTCGGGTTCGACGCGCCGTCGGGGGCGCCCGCGCGCGGGGTCGGGTCCTCGCCGCCGCCGCGGTTCGCGAAGGCGATGGCCGCGAGCAGGAGGACCACGACGCCCACGACCATGATGAGGGAGCGTGAACCGCGGGCGGGGCGTCTGCCGCCGCCGTAGCCGTCGCCGCCTCTGGCGTCGGGCAGCCGCGTGCGCGTCTGGCCCGTACCGCCGAAGCCGTCGTCCGTACGGGCGGGACGCGCCGGGTCGCCGTAGCCGTGCTCGTCACCGAAGCTCATGCCGCGAAAGCCCCCTCAGCCGTGCGCGGGTCCGCGTGGTCCGCGTAGTACGACGGTAGCCGTGCTGGTTCCCGCGCGGGCGCGGTGTGGTGACTCGACATCAGGGAGACGCAACCTCAGCCGGTGGGCGCGACGGACGGGTGGTGTGGAGGGCGCACCGGGCGCACGCCTGGTACGTACCGGAGGGACCGGAGGAAAGGACGGACGGAGGAACGGGGTGACAGGTCCGTCGGAACGGCCGAACGGGTGGGACCGAGCACGCTCGGCCGTCCGGGTCGGCCGGCGGGGGAGCCGGCCGCGAGAACGGCCGGGATCAGACAGCCATCCCGTACACGATCGTGAAGAGCGTGCCCAGCGACCCGATGATGAAGACGCCGGTCAGCCCCGCGACGATCAGGCCCTTGCCCTGTTCCGCGCTGAACGTGTCCCTGAGCGCCGTCGCCCCGATGCGCTGCTTCGCCGCGCCCCAGATCGCGATGCCGAGACAGAGCAGGATGGCCACCGCCATCACGACCTCGATCATCACCCGGGCCTCGTTCCCGAGTGTCCCGAAGGGTCCCCAGTCCGGGGCGATACCACCGATGATGGTGGTGATGTCGCCCTTTTCAGCCGCCAGGTACATGTAACTCACCGCCCCTGTTGGGTCGTTCGCCGCCCGGGCCCCATGGCACGGGTCACGCTCTATCTTCGCTGATGGAACCGCCCTCGTATGCCGCTTGGCGGCTCTCTTTACCCGATGCCCGCACATATGACCGGTCCAGGCCCCCTGACCTGGTGCGGACCGGCTCAACACGTACGCAATCGGTTACTCTGTGTATCACGGGGCGTGACTCCGGGCAATGACTGTCGTTGGTCCACTCTTGCGGGGGTGCGGCGCCGTGGAGGGCCGGTGGGGGAGCCGTGGAGGGATTGCGGGGAGCTGGGGCGGGATCAGGTCTGTTGCGACGGTACGGGGTTGGGCTAGGAAGGCGTCTGTGACCCAAGACGAATCGCGCGACGACGCCGCTTCCGCCTCCGCCGCTGACCCGGCCGTCCTTCCCGTTCCCGATGCCGTTCCCGACGCCGACCCCTTTGCCGCCTCCCTCGCGGACACCCAGCGGATTCTGGCCAGGATCGACACGACCCGGCCCCATACCGCCCGTATCTGGAACTACTGGACCGGCGGCAAGGACAACTACCTCGTCGACCGGGAGGCCGGCGACCAGATCAGGAAGCTGCACCCGGGCATCGGGGACTACGCGCTGGCCGACCGTCAGTTCCTCGGCCGGTCCGTCGAACATCTGACCAGGGACGTGGGCATCAGACAGTTCCTGGACGTGGGCACCGGCCTGCCGAGCGCCGACAACACCCACGAGGTCGCGCAGCGCGTGGCCCCGGAGTCCCGGATCGTGTACGTCGACAACGACCCGCTCGTCCTCGCCCACGCGCGGGCGCTGCTGACCAGCTCGCCCGAGGGGAGGACGGACTACCTCGACGCCGACCTCCGCGACGTCGACACCATCCTGGAGCGCGCGTCGCGGACGCTCGATCTCAGCGAGCCCGTCGCGCTGATACTGCTGGGCGTCGTGATCTTCATCGAGGACGACGAGGAGTCGTACGGCCTGGTGCGCCGCCTCATGGACGCGCTGCCCGCCGGCAGCCATCTGGTGCTGTCCCACACGATCACCAGCCCGGCGATGCCGGACGTGGACGCGGCGGTCGCCTTCTGGAACGAGAACGGCACGCCCCGGCTGACCCAGCGCACCCCGGAGCAGCTGCTCCGCTACTTCGACGGGCTGGAGCTGCTGGAGCCCGGGGTGGTGTCGTGCTCACGCTGGCGGCCGGTGGCGGGAGCGGGGTCGGGACCGGGTGGTGAGGGGCTGCCGGACGAGGTGGCGATGTTCGGGGGAGTGGGGCGGAAGGGGTAAGGGGCGCGGAGGTACGTCTCGGCTCTCCTTGTTCCGTTCTCCTTGTTCCGTACGGGTGAACTTGGGCGGGCTGTCGCGGTGTCCGTCCGCCCCGCCGATCCCTGTGCGTGCGGGCGCCTCCGCCGTACGTATGGGTCCTCCTCCGCCGTCCTGACGCGCGATTGCCCCGTGTCCCGCTTTGGGAAAGTGCCGTCGATATCCCTCGATATCCGCCGGCTTCCCGGACCGGGAGCGGGCGCGGGCGGCGGCACTGCGGGACAGGGGCGAGCGGGATGGCGGGGACGGCGGGGAGCGGTGGAGGTGCGGGTGCCGGCGGTGGGGCCGATGTACGGCACAGCGCGGGGCCCTGGACCAGGGCGGCGGGCGCGGCCGAGGCGCTGCGGACCCACCTGGGCCAGGTCCGGCCCGAATTCGCCGCCGCGCACGCGGGGTTGGCGGGCGGTACGGAGGGCCTGGCGGTCGCGGACGTCCTGCGGACGGTACGTACCTCGTGGGAGCGGCGGATCGACACCGCCGCGGGGGAGTGCGGGAGCCTCGCGGGCAGCCTGAGGGCGGTCGCGAAGGACTTGGGCGAGAGTGACGCGGCGGTGCGGGTGGCGCTCGCCGGGGTGGGTGCTGGGGTGGGTGCTGGGGCGGGCTCGGGTTTCGCTTCCGGCCCCCGCGTCGGCCTCGACCCCGGCCCCGGCCCCGGCGTCGGCTCCGGCTCCGGCTCCGGTCCTGGCTCCCGCCCCGGCTTCGGCCCCGGCTTCGGTGGTGGTCGGTGAGTGGCGGGCTGACCTGGGCCCAGTTGCGCGAGGTGCGGTGTTCCGAGCTGGAGGACGCCGCCGACGGCTGGGGCCGGGCGAGCAACCGCGCCGACGCGGCGCGCGACCGGATCGACCGGCAGCTGCTCACCGGAATCCGGGACTCGCAGCGGGGCGAGGCGGCGCGGGCCGCGGGCGTACGGCTGCGGGACCTGAGCCGTGACCTCCAGTACGTCCATACCGAGTGCGGTCTGGTCCGTACGACGCTCAACAGCCTGGCGCATGAACTGCGCGGCCCGCAGCGGGCGTTGCGGGAGGCGCTGGAGGACGCGAGGGCGCTGGGCTTCACCGTGCACCCGGACGGCGGGGTCAGCTACCCCGAGGCGGGCGAGAACTGGTCGACGGGCCGGCCGGTGCCGGGCGGGCGGATCGCGGGGAGCGGGGCGGAGCCGTTCCCGGCGGTGCCGTCGGCGTACGGGAGCGTGAACCCGAACGAGGCGAAGGCCCAGGACGTCGTGGACCGCGTCGGACGGGCGCTGCGCGAGGCGCGGGGCATCGACGAGCGATACGCGGCCACGCTGCGGAAGTTGACGGCCCGGGAGGGCCTCAAGGTCTCGGCCGCGATGTGGACGGACGCGTACGGCGACGCGACGGCGGTACGGGGTGCGGCGGACGGCTACCTCCGGGACGCGATCCCGGAGGCCGCCTCGCCGGCGGAGCGCAAGGCGTGGTGGGACGGCCTGACGCGGGAGCGGCGCGAGGAGTACCTGGCGGTCTACCCGGACGTGATCGGGAATCTGGACGGGATCCCGGCGGTGGTGCGGGATGCGGCGAACCGGGACAACTTGCAGTTGTTGATGGGGAAGTTGGAGGGGCTGGGCGACGAGGGGGCGCGGACGCGGTTGGCGGGGTTGCGGGAGATTGACCGGCAGTTGCGGTTCCCGGACGCGTTGCTGCCGCCCATGCTCCTGCTTGGCATCGGCGACGAGGGAAACGGCCGCGCGATCGTGTCGTTCGGGAATCCGGACACGGCCCGGAACGTCTCCGCCTATGTGCCGGGCCTGGGAACGGCCTTGGACAAGGAGTTCGCGGAGAACGATGTGAAACGGGCCGGCGACATCGCCCTGGGGGCGCAGAAGTACGACCCGTCGAGTGCCGCGCTGGTCTGGTTGGGATATGACGCGCCGCAGCTCTCGGCGGACGATGTCGTCGGCAACACCGATGTGATGTTCGCTGATCGTGCGGAGACCGGGGCGGTCGCGTACAACGAGTTCATGTCCGGCATCTCGGCGACCAACCAGACCGGGGATCCGCATGTGACCGCCATTGGGCACTCCTACGGCTCACTCACCGTCGGCCAGGCCGCACAGCGGCCCGGGGGTGTTCCGGGCGCTGACGACATCATCCTTCTGGGCAGCCCCGGGACCGGTGCGCGATCCGCCGACGAACTCGGCGTGGGCAGGGAGCACGTGTACGTCGGCGCGGCGGAGAACGACCCGGTGACCGCCATGCCCGCCAAGATCGAGGCGCGTGGCATGGCGACGGGGGCGATGAGCGGGGCTGTGGTGGGCGCGGCGATGGGCGGCCCGGTGGGGGCGGTGGTTGGGGGCCTCGGGGGTGGCACGGTGGCGTACTTCGCGCAGGACGCGCAGGCGGACGACCGGGAGATCTGGTACGGGACTGATCCGGCGCACGAGGCCTTCGGCGCGCGGCGGTTCCGGGTGGCGGACGGGCCACGGCCGATCGCGGACATAGGAGGCGTCGACGCGCACACCAATTACTTCAATCCGGATGTGGACGAAGAATCGGCCAGGAACATCGCGAAAATCGTTGCCGGTCACGGCGAACGAATCAAGACCCAGGAGCCTCGATGAGACGGCGGTCTCTCACCGTTCTGCTGTTGGCCGTCACTCTCGCTGGATGCGGCTCGTTCGAATCGCACAAGGAGGACGGGGACATGAAGGTGGCCATGAATATGCAAGAAGGGGCGGACGCGGCGGACGCGATCCTTCTGGACACATTCGAGGCCGTTCAGCCGCCGTTGGCGTGGGCGCATGATGCCGCGACCGAGAGAGCCTGCGGCGGCGACTCCACCGGAACCGGCTCTGCCACTCGACGCGCCACGGTCATGACCAAGGTGTCGACGGTCAGGCGCGGGAACCTGCTGGGGGTGGTGGAGCGGCACTGGAAGAAGCGTGGCTACAAGATCACCAGTGTCGATGCCGACGAGGAACTCCCGGCGGTCTACGCGGCGACCCCGGACGACTTCCGGATGAGCGTGGCCGTCGGGCACGAAGGGCAGTTCTTCCTGAGTGTCACCACTCCGTGCTTCGCCAAGTCCGAGGTTTCACCGCCCCGGCCGCGACCGGACGGTCCTACGTACTCGCGCGCGCCCCTTCCGCCCCCCGACATCCACGACCACTTCTGGTCATCGCGGGATCCTCTTCCGGCCTCCTCGCCGTCCACCCCCTGATCCGACCCCTCCCCGCCTACACTGGTCCGGACAGCGGCCCTGACGCGAAGGGTGTTTTGACGGTGCGTAAGGCATGGCTCGTCGCGTCCGCCGTCGGTGGGTCGGGGATGGCCTTTGTCGCGTTGCTCGTCGTCGGGACCTACTCCGCCGCCGCCGGGCTCGCCGGGGGGAGCGGGGGGACCGTCGGGCTCGCCAAGGGGGCCGTGCCGGCCGCGTACAAGCCGCTCGTGGAGCAGTGGGGCAACCTCTGCCCCGCCATCAACCCCGCCCTCCTCGCCGCGCAGCTGTACCAGGAGAGCGGTTGGAACCCCTCCGCCCAGAGTCCGGCCGACGCCCGGGGCATCGGGCAGTTCATCCCCGGCACCTGGGCCGCGCACGGGATCGATGGGGACAAGGACGGGGATCGGGACATCTGGGACCCGAAGGACGCGATTCCGTCCGCCGCCTCGTACGACTGTGAATTGGCTGATTACGTCAAGGACGTGCCCGGCGATCCGACGAACAACATGCTCGCCTCCTACAACGCGGGCGCGTACGCCGTCATCAAGTACAGGGGCGTGCCGCCGTACCGGGAGACGCAGAACTACGTCAAGATCATCCGGACCCTGGAGAAGAGCTTCGCGGCGCCCGTGGGGCGGGTCGAGCCCTCCCGGCAGGCCGCCGGGGCGATCTACTTCGCCCAGCAGAAGCTCGGTACGCCCTACCTCTGGGGCGGGAACGGCACGGCCGCCCAGGGAGGGCGGTTCGACTGTTCCGGGCTGACGCAGGCCGCGTACCGTACGGTCGGGATCGAGCTGCCGCGTGTGGCCAACGACCAGTACAACGCGGGCGAGCACCCCGCCCGCAACGAGCTGCTCCCCGGTGATCTTGTCTTCTTCTCCGAAGATCTGACCAACTCGCGGGCCATCCATCACGTCGGGCTGTACGTCGGCGGCGGATACATGATCAACGCGCCCTATACCGGGGCCGTGATCCGGTTCGACAAGATCGACAAGCCGGACTACTTCGGCGCGACCCGGGTCACCGAGGACGGTGCCAAGTCCCTGCCGACCAACCTGCCCCCCGACCGTCCCTCCGTGTGAGGGAGAGGTACGGAGAGGTAGGGAGAGGTAGGCAGGGGTACGGTACGAGCCGTCCCGCAGGCGTTGTTCCCGCCCGGGCGGAACCTCCCCCAGGGCCATTCGGCGGTCGCCGAATGGCCGGAACTATCCGTCCCGTCACCCCCCTGAACTGCGACGACGTGTCACTCTTCGATAACGTCATGGTGATCGTTCGGTGGAGAGTGGAACGTACTGCGTGAACAGGCCGTTCCATGGGCAACAGCTGCGCTCTTGATCACGCAGCATGTTCCTTACTGACCACGGGGGTTGGTGGACGCGGCGCGCGGTCCGGCGCGCCTCGGCGGATGTCATGGCGAACAAGGCAAGGGGCCGCAGCAGATGGCTGGACTCGTACTGGATGGGTCGAACCCAGACGTCAGCCTGCTCTACGACATCAACGGGCTGGCCAAGGACGCTCCGTCGTGGTTCGACGGCGTCATGGAGTTCGTCGGCGAGTACGGGATCATGCTCGCGCTCGTCCTGGTGGTCCTGGCCTGCTGGTGGAACGTCCGCGGGCGCGGGTCCGCCGAGGACTCGGTGACCGCCGTCGCCGGGCTCGTCTGGGCGCCGCTCGCCGCCGGGTTCGCGGTCCTCGTCAACATCCCGATCCGTGGGTTCGTCGAACGGCCGCGTCCGTTCCTCGACCACAAGGGCCTGGACGTCCTGGTCGACGGCAAGACCGACTTCTCCTTCGTCAGCGACCACGCCACCATGGCGATGGCCATCGCCGCCGCCGTCTTCGTCGCGCACCGGGGATTCGGGTTCGCCGCCCTCGGGCTGGCCCTGCTCGAAGGCTTCTGCCGCGTCTACATGGGGGTCCACTACCCGACCGACGTCATCGGCGGCTTCGCGCTCGGTACGGCCGTCGCGCTGCTGCTCACCCCCCTCGCCCTCGCCCTGCTGACCCCGCTCGTGTCGGCGGTCTCCCGCTCCCGGCACGCCGGGTGGGTGGTACGGGCCGGGGCCGCGCGCGAGGCCGATCTGATCGCGGGCGCGGGCGCCGTCGGCGGGACCCGGCCGCTCGGGATGCCCGAGCCGCGGCCCGACGACAACAACCTGGCGGCCTGAGCCCGTACCGACCCGGCTGTCTATCCGGGTCGGCGGCCCGTCTCCGCCACCGCGCTCACCACCACGTTCGAGTCCCAGTGCCCGTCGGCGTCGATGACACCCCCGCAGGTGATCAGCCGCAGCTCGGGGCCCGGCACCGGGCCGTACACCCGGGCGGTGGGGAACTTCGCCGTCGGGTACGTGTCCACCGCCGTCACCCGGAACCGCACCCGCCGCCCGTCCCCGAGCTCCGCCTCCACCCTGTCCCCCGCGCGCAGCCGCCCCAGCTTGGCGAAGACGGCGTTACGGATGTTGTCGCGGCCGTTCCTGACCGGGACGGTCCCGGGGTTCGCCGGGGCGTCCCGGTGGCCCACCAGGACGGCCGGGCCGCGTTCGCCGGGGCGCGGGCCCAGGGCGTACCACCCGACCTTCATCGCGTGCCGGAAGCTCGGCGCGTCCAGCGTCCTGGTCTCGTCGAGCGAGAGCGGCATGACCGCCGCGCTGACGCGCAGGGCCGGGATGCGCAGCCGTACGGGAGCGGAGTGCGGGTCGGCGACGTGGACCGCGCGCGGTTCCGCGGCGACCGGTGAGGGGCGGTGCGCGGGCGCCGACCGCTCGGGGAGGACCGCCAGTGCGACGGTCGCCACCGCGCCCAGGGCCGCCAGCCCGAAGAGCGCCTTGACCGTCACGTCCACCGGCCGCCCCGGCGTGGTGGGCCGGCCGGTCCCGGTTCCGGTCAGTGCCGGCCGTCCCTCGACCGGCGCCGGGCGCGCATCAGCAGGGCTGTGCAGGCGACGGCCGCCACCAGGGTCGTGGCGGCGGCGAGGGCCAGCGAGACCGCTCTCGACGGGCCTTGCGCGGCTGCGGAGTCCACGGCGACCGGGTGGTCCGCGCCGCCGCGTGCCCCGCCGGACGGGGTGACCTGGAGGACGCCGACGGAGGCCGAGGCGGAGGCGGTACGGGTGGTCACGGGGGCGGGCGTGACCGCGGCCGGCCCGGTCGTGGCGGGCCGTGCCGGGGTCGCCGTACGGGAGCGGGTGGCCGGGGGCGGGGCGGTCGTTCTGCGGGGAGCGGGTGGGGTGGTGACGGCCGGTTTCCTCGTCGCCGTTCTGGTCGCCTCGGGGGGCGTCGTCTTCGCCGGCTTCGGCTTGGGTTTCGCCGTCCTCGTCGCCGTCGTGTCCTTCGGCTTCATGAGCGGCGGCCTCGTACCGGTCGGCGTGGCGATCCGCGCCGGGGCGGGCACCCTCGCCGTCGCGCTCGCGATCACGCCGGTGGAGGTCCCCGGGGAGGCGGACCGGCCGGGCTTCGCGGACCGCGTGGGGGACGTCGTCGGCTCCGACAGCGGCCTGCCGTTGCCCGCGATCAGGCTGAAGCCCGGCAGGTTCTGGCCCCTCGGCCGGTTCGGCATGTCGTTCTTGAAGTAGTACAGCGGATGCGTGTTAAGGACGACCTGCCGCTCGTCGCTGCCCGGCGCGTCCTTCTTCGTCCTGGACGTCCGCGCGGTCACGTCCTTGGCCTTCGTCGGGGAGCCGAGCGCCGCCGGCCAGGACTTCGCACACGCACCCGTGCAGCCCGACACGTTGGGCTTGTCCGCCTCGCGGATGTACAGCGGATTGCCCTTCTTGTCCGCCACCACGTCGCCGACCGCCGTCTTGATGAGCGTGAGCTTCCCCGGCTCCGTCGGCTTGTCCACGGCCACGGCGGCGCTCGCCCCGAGCGCGAGAAGGAGAGCGGCGGCCGTGGCGAGCGCGGCCGAGCGGGGTCCGTATCGATCCATGGATACAGGCGAACCCCCGGACGCCCGGTCGGCCACCTCGGTGGTCCGTACGGGCTAGGGCGTGTCCGCGAAGTGGGGTCTGGCT
>NZ_WWJY01001081.1 GCF_009865405.1 Streptomyces sp. SID3212
CAGAGCACACCACCCACCGAAACAGGCCAGACGACCCGCCTCCCCCCACCACCTCCGCCCCACCACCCACTCACCACAGACACGGTGCTTGCACACCGGCCAACAGCCGGCGTGGCAGCCGCCGAGACGACCCGCCACCGCCCCATTCAAGTCGTGCGCAAAACCCCGCCGAAAGCCGAGGCCCGCGACGAAACCCCGACAACAGACAAGCCCCCGGGGGACCTTCCCCCGGGCCGCCCCCCTCAGCTGCACTTGCGGGGCCGGGGTGGGGGTCAAGGGTGGAACGAAGTGGAATCGGCGAAGCCGACGCGACAAAGGAGCGCCCTTGACGCCCACCCCGGCCCCGCGACAATCAACAACAAGGGGCGGCCCCACCCGCCTCACCACAACCCGGGCTCCCCCGACTACCCCTCGGCCCGAACCCGCACACCGACCACCGCCGGGCGCAAGCTCGCCCTCCTGCGGTGGTCCTACACGCCCGAATGGTGGGCCGATCTCCTCGGACGCCATGGCTTTCGCGACATCGACGCCGAAGTGCTCGCCGCGCCGGACCCGGTGAACGTCGGCACCCTCATGGTGCGGGCCCGTATCCCCGCGTAGTCGGCGTCAGCGCGGCAATCGTCGCAATCGTCAGCGCACCAGCGGCAGGAAGACCGTATCCACGATCTCCTCCAGGACCCCGTCCGGCACCGGCGCGAACGTCGTCAGGACCTCATGTCGCAGTAGGTCGAAGGGGAGTGCCTTGATGCGGGGGGTGAGGCGTTCCGGCGTGATCTCGCCACGTGCCACCGCCCGTTCGAAGAGCACGCCCACCGGGTTCTCGCCCCCCGCCGCGAGCAGTTCGCCGGGGCTGGTCCCCGTCCCCTGGTAGTAGCCGGCCAGGTGCACGCTCATGACGGTGATGAGCTGGACCCGGGTCGCGTTGATCTCCCGCATGAGGGTGAGGACGTCCTCCCGCAGGCTCCCCGTGTCGGGCACGCCGAGGCGGGACTCCGCCAGGGTGTGGACGAGGGTCGCCCGGACCAGTTCGTCGCGGTCGGACCAGCGCCGGTAGAGCACGGACGGGCTGGTGCCGGCCCGCTGGACCACGGCGTCCATGGTGAACCTGGCGTAGCCGTGCTCCGTGAGCTCTTCCCACGCCGCGTCGAGCAGCGCCTTCTCCAGTGCCGCTCCGCGCCGCCGCTCGGGCATCCGTACCTCCGCCTGGTTGATTAGAAAGGCTTGCATATCTTATTCCGGCACCTTACCGTGGGCCCCGTAAGATAGGACTCTATATCTTAGGTGGTTGTTCGTGAACACCCGTTCCGACCCCGCAGACCCCACCCCCATGGACCCCGCCGTCCGCCGCCTCGCCCTCACCGTCATCGTCGGCGCCCTCGCCGTCGTCTTCGACACCACCATCGTCAGCGTCGCCCTCAACGACCTGGCGCGGGGGCTCCACGCCTCCCTCGCCACGATCCAGTGGGTCAGCACCGCCTACCTGCTGGCCCTGTTCGCCACCATCCCGATCGCCGGCTGGGCCCAGTCCCGCCTCGGTGGCAAACGTCTGTGGATCGCGGCCCTGAGTACGTTCCTGCTCGGCTCGGTCCTGTGTGCGCTCGCGTGGAACGCGGGCAGCCTCATCGCCTTCCGCGTCGTCCAAGGCGTCGGCGGCGGCATCATGATGCCGCTCGTCGTCACGCTGGTGATGCAGGCCGCCAAGGGCCGCAACCCCGGCAGGGTCATGGCGGCCGTCACCCTGCCCACCGCCCTCGGGCCGATCCTCGGGCCGGTCCTGGGCGGTGTCATCCTCGAACTGGCCGACTGGCGCCGGCTGTTCGTCGTCAACATCCCCTTCTGCCTCGTCGGCATCCTCCTCGCCCGCCGCAACCTGCCCGACGACCGCCCCGCCCCCGACAGCCCCCACCCCCGGCTGGACGTCACCGGCCTGCTCCTGCTCTCGCCCGGCGTCGTCGCCGTCATCTACGGCCTTTCGCGGGTCGAAGGCGGTACGGGCTTCGCCGACGCGGAGGTCCTCGTCCCGTTGCTCGGCGGAATCGGCCTGCTCGGCGCGTTCACCGTCCGGTCGCTGACCCGTAAGGCCGGAAAGGGCGCCCTCGTCAACCTCCGCCTCTTCCGCCACCGCGCGCTCGCCTCCTCCGCCACGCTCGGCTTCCTGGCCGGCATCACGCTGTACGGAGCGATGTTCCTGCTCCCCCTCTACCTCCAGCAGGTCCGCGGCGAGGACGCCCTCGGCGCCGGACTCCTCCTCATCCCGCAGGGCGTCGGCCTGCTCCTCGCCCGTACCGTGGCAGGCACGTACACCGACCGCCTCGGCCCTCGCCCGGTCGCCCTCGTCGGATTCGCCGTCGTCGCCGCGGCCACCGTGCCGTTCGCCCTGGTCACCGCCGGTACCAGTACGTATCTGCTGATGGCCGCGCTGTTCGTCCGGGGCTTCGGCATGGGCACCGCCACGATCCCGCTCACCGGCGCCGCCTACGCGGGCCTGGCGCACCACGAGATCCCCGACGCCAGCATCATCACCCGCGTCGCCCAGCAGGTCGGCGGCTCGGTGGGCATCGCCGTCCTCGCCGTCGTCGTCCAGCACACCGCCGCCGGCGCCCACACCCCGACCGCCCCGACCGCCCTGGCCGACGGCTTCGGCGAGGCCTTCTGGTGGTCGGTGGCCGTCACCGCCGTCGCCGTACCCCTGTGCTTGCTGCTGCCGGGGCGACCCAAGCCTCAGGCCGCCGCGGCCCCTGCCGCGGACGAGGCCGGAGCCGTCGTACTCGACCGGTCAGCGCGCTGACCCCTGGTACGGCGTGCGCAGCCCGTCGACGAGGATCGCGACCATGCGCTGGTTGTATTCCGGCCCCTGACCGGGCACGGGCACGCACAGGTTGGCGATGGCGTGGATCAGGTCGAGAGCGCTGACGTCGTCCCGTACGACTCCGGCCGCCGACCCCGCGTCCAGCAGGGCCGCGAGAGCGGGGCCGACCTTCTCCAGGAAGTAGCCGGGCAGGGCCGCGTAGGCCGGATCGCCCGAGTGGAGGGCCGGGGCCAGCCCCCGCTTCGTACCCAGGAACTCGGTGAACCGGCGCAGCCACTCCGTGAGCGCCTCCCACGGCTCGTGTACGGCGCTGAGCTGCGGTCCCGCCGCCGCGCAGACGTCGATGCCGGTCTCCACCACCGCCTTGACCAGGTCCGACCGCAGCGGGAAGTGCCGGTAGAGGGTCCCGACGCCGACGCCGGCCAGGTCGCCGATCTCCTTGGCGGGCGCGTCGACGCCGGACGTGTCGAAGACCGTCCTCGCGGCGTTGATCAGGGCGTCCACGTTGCGCTGCGCGTCGGCGCGGATGCGGCGGGGCGGCGCGGGGTTCTCGGGCGTGGGCTTCTCGGGCGTGGGCTTCTCGGGTACGGCTTTCTCGCCTGCGGCCTGCTCGCGTGCAGCCCTCTCGGGTACGGCCCTCTCGCTCATGCTCCTCGATCCCTCCGGTTGCGTAACCGGAAAGGCTTTCCGTATAGTTCTGTTCTGGAAAGGCTTTCCGTTTAGCTACAGAGTACAGAGGCAGGGCACCCGCATCCCCGGTGCTCCTCCACGACCCCCAGGAGGGTCCCCATGCAGTACCGCACCCTGGGCCGCACCGGCATCAAGGTCAGCCCGTACGCCCTCGGCACCCTCATGTTCGCCTCGACCATCGGCAACGCCGACCACGACGACTCGATCCGCGTCATCCACAGGGCCCTGGACGCGGGCATCAACTTCGTCGACACCGCCGACGCGTACGGCGACTCCGAGGACGTGGTCGGCAAGGCGCTCAAGGGCCGCCGCGACCACGTCGTACTGACCACCAAGGTCAGCCGCCCGATGGGCCAGGACCCCAACCAGCAAGGCACATCGCGGCGTTGGATCATCACGGCCGTCGAGAACTCGCTGCGGCGCCTCCGGACCGACTACATCGACCTCTACCAGATCCACCGTGTCGACCCCACGACCGACATCGAGGAGACCCTCTCCGCGCTCACGGACCTCATCCGCAGCGGAAAGGTGCGCGCCATCGGCTCCTCCAACACCCCGGCCTCCGACATCGTCGAGGCGCAGTGGGTGGCCGAACGCCGGAGCCTGGAGCGCTTCCGCACCGAGCAGCCGGCCTACTCCCTCCTCAACCGCGGCATCGAGCGCGAGGTGCTGCCCGTGGTGCAGCGGTACGGCATGGGCGCGCTGGTGTGGGGGCCGCTCGCCCAGGGCCTGCTCACCGGCCGGGTCCGCAAGAACGAGGAGAACGGGCTGCGCCGCGCGGGCCTCTTCAAGCACCTCACCGACGAGCGCCGCATCGACGTCGTGGAGCAGCTCATTCCCGTGGCCGAGGAGGCGGGCATGCCGCTGACCCACCTGGCCACGGCGTTCGCCATCGCCCACCCCGGCGTCACGAGCGCCATCATCGGCCCCCGGACCATGGCCCACCTGGACGACCTGCTCGCCGGTCTGGACGTCACCCTCACCGACGAGATCCTGGACCGGATCGACGCCATCGTCCCGCCGGGCACGGATGTCGGGGCGCTGGACCAGGCGTACGTACCCCCGGCCCTGGAAAACGCGGCGCTGCGCCGCCGTACCCCCGCTGACCGGGTGGCGGCCTGATACTCGGATTCAGCTGATACTCGGACTCGCCTGATACTCGGCCTCAACTGATACTCGGATTCAACTGATCCTGTCGCGGCCGACGTTGGGCGCAACGGGGGCAGCGACGACCACCCTGCGGAAAACTCACCGCGCCGCCGCTCGACTACTCTCCGGGACGCGGGTACCCGCGTCGTATGACCGTCTACGGATTTCACGCCTCGCACGAACAGGTGCCTCCCGGCGACCTGTTGACCGCAGTCGTGCACGCGGAGGAGGCGGGTTTCACCGCCGCCATGTGCTCGGACCACTTCTCCCCCTGGAGCGCCCGGCAGGGCGAATCCGGCTTCGCCTGGTCGTGGTTGGGCGCGGCCCTCCAGGCCACCGGACGCGTACCGTTCGGCGTCGTCAACGCCCCCGGCCAGCGCTACCACCCCGCCGTCATCGCCCAGGCGATCGGCAGTCTCGGCGCGATGTTCCCCGGCCGGTTCTGGGCCGCGCTGGGCAGCGGTGAGGCCTCCAACGAGCACATCACCGGCGACCGTTGGCCCCGCAAGGACGTGCGCAACGCGCGGCTGCGCGAGTGCGTCGACATCATCCGGGCGCTGCTGCGCGGCGAGGAGGTGAGCCACGACGGGCTGGTGACCGTGGACCGGGCCAGGCTGTGGACCCGCCCCGAGAGCGTCCCGCCGCTGTTCGGCGCGGCGTGCAGCGAGGCCACCGCCGCCTGGTGCGCGGACTGGGCCGACGGCCTGATCACCGTGAACGCCCCGCACGAGCAGCTGCGGCGCATCGTCGACGCGTACCGCTCGGCCGGGGGAACCGGACCGCTGTACCTCCAGACGCACCTGAGCTGGGCCCCGTCCGACGACGAGGCCCGTGCGCTCGCCCACGACCAGTGGCGTACGAACGTGCACGGTCCGCCCGCGAGTTGGGACCTGGACACCGCTGAGCTGTTCGACGTCGTCAGCGAGCACGTGAGTGACGAACAGGTGGCGGACTCCGTACGGATCTCCGCCGACCTCGGCCAACACGCCGCGTGGCTCCAGGAGTACGCCGACCTCGGATTCGACGCGGTGATGCTGCACCACGTGGGCCAGGAACAGGAGGCGTTCATCGACGCGTTCGGCGCGAAGGTGCTGCCGAGGCTGGATGTGACGGAGCCACCGCCGGCGGTGGCGGAGACCGTCCCGGGCGCGCGGACCGCGCCGGCCGCGCGGACCGCCTCCGAGGAGGTTTCGCGATGAGGCTGACCCGTACCTCCGACCTGTGGTGGAAGGACGCGGTCGTCTACTGCCTGGACGTCGAGACGTACCAGGACAGCGACGGCGACGGCTGCGGCGACTTCGCCGGACTCACCCAGCGCATCGACCACTTGGACCGGCTCGGGGTGACCTGCGTCTGGCTCATGCCGTTCTACCCGACGCGCGAGCGCGACGACGGCTACGACATCACCGACTTCTACGCCGTGGACCCGAGGCTCGGCACGCTCGGGGACTTCACCGAGTTCGTCCGCACCGCGCGCGACCGTGGCATCCGCGTCATCGCCGACCTGGTCGTCAACCACACGTCGGAGCACCACCCTTGGTTCGAGAACGCCCGGTCGAGCCGGGACTCCGCGTACCGCGACTGGTACGTCTGGCGCGACGAGCCCCCCGAGGACGGCCCGCACGACGTGGTCTTCCCGGACGCCGAGACGAGCGTCTGGGAATACGACGAGGGCACCGAGCAGTACTACATGCACCGCTTCTACAAGCAGCAGCCGGACCTCAACGTCGCCAACCCCGAGGTACGGGACGAGATAGCCCGCATCATGGGCTTCTGGACCCAACTCGGCCTGTCCGGCTTCCGGGTGGACGCCGTGCCGTTCCTGCTGGAGACCGACGGACAGCCCGACGAACTGCCCGACCCGCACGAGTACCTCGCCGACCTGCGGGCCTTCCTCGGCCGCCGCGACGGCGAGTCGATCCTGCTGGGCGAGGTGAACCTCCCGTACGAGGACACCGCGCGCTTCTTCGGTGAGCCGGGCACCTCGCGCGGCGACGAACTCACCATGTGCTTCGACTTCATCGGCATGCAGCAGATGTACCTGTCGATGGCGCGCGGCGACGCGACTCCGCTGGCGCAAGCACTCCGGGACCGGCCGGAGCCGCCGAGGGACGCCCACTGGGCGACGTTCGTCCGCAACCACGACGAACTGACCCTCGACAAGCTCTCCGACGACGAACGGGCGGAAGTCTTCGCGGCGTTCGGCCCCGAGAAGGACATGCAGCTGTACGACCGGGGTCTGCGCCGCAGGCTCCCGCCGATGGTCGACGGCGACCGCCGCCGTACGGAACTGGCGTACAGCCTGCTCTTCACCCTCCCCGGCACGCCGGTCCTCTTCTACGGTGAGGAGATCGGCATGGGCGAGAACCTGGCCGCCGAGGGCCGGCAGGCGGTCCGTACCCCCATGCAATGGACGGCGGACGCCAAGGCCGGCTTCTCCACGGCGGATCCGGCCGACTACCCCAACCCGCTGGTGGAGGGGGAGTTCGGACCGGCGAAGGTCAATGTGCACGACCAGCGCCAGGACTCGGGCTCCCAACTGGCCTGCGTGCGGCGGCTGGTGGAGTGCTACCGCGAGAGCCCCGAACTGGCCTGGGGCGCCCACGAGATACTCCCGGCGGGCGACGACGCGGTACTGGCACATCTCTCCACCACCGGGGACGGGGCCGTCCTGGCCCTGCACAACTTCGCCGACCGCCGGGTGAAGGTGGTGACCGAGGCGTCGGGCCTGGCGGCCGGGACGGTCCTCACGGATCTGCTCGGGGAGGACGACATCACGGTGGGGAAGAAGGACGGGAAGGTCAGGGTCGAGCTGGAACCGTACGGTTACCGGTGGCTGCGGGTGAGCACACCGCTGGACGACCCGGCGCGGGCTACGGCGGACTGAGGCTGAGGGGGGCCGTCGGCGGGGAGGCGGCCGTCGGCGGGGGCGGGGAGGGGTTTCAGCCCGCTTGGCGGCTGCGGTAGGCGCGGGTCTTGTTCCGGTTGCCGCAGGCCTTCATCGTGCACCAGCGGCCGCCTGGGGCCAGGAGGAGGGTGCGTTCGCTCACCAGCAGCGGACACGCCCGCTCACCCTGGCCCAGGGGGGACATCGCGGCGTTCTTCGGGGAGGTGGGGTAGGGGGTGGGCCTTTCAGCGCGGGTTCGGGCCGAGGGGTAGTCGGGGGAGCCCGGGTTGGGTTGAGGCGGGTGGGGCCGCCCCTTGTTGTTGATTGTCGCGGG
>NZ_WWJY01001082.1 GCF_009865405.1 Streptomyces sp. SID3212
CGGACCCGGCCTCCGCGCCCTCCGCCTCCGCGCCTCCCGTCTCCGCGCCTTCCGCCGCCCCGGGCCCCGCGGACCAGGCGTCCCCCGTACCTGAGTAGGCGTACTCAGGCACATCCGTTCGGTTCGCCGCATGCTGAAAGGGCATCACTTCACGCACGTCGCCTACCGACGGGGACCAGGGAGAACGACATGAACTCAGAACGGCTGACCGCGCTGGCACGGCTGACCTTCGGCACCCTCGCGTCGCGGGTCTACCTCGGCCTGGTGGCCGCGATGACGGTGTTCGTGGCGGTCGACACCCTCTTCGTCCAGCACCAGGACGCCTCGTTCGCCGGGGTCTGGCTCTTCTTCCTCGCCGCGCCGACCGTCTTCGTCTTCCTCATGGGCGGCGGAGTGCTCGGTGACGGGGTGACCGCGTCGGCCCCGTTCGCCTACGCCGCGCTGGTCCTGTCGGTCCTGATCCAGTCGGCCGCGCTCGGCGCCTTCGTACGGCTGCTGCGCGACCGGCCGCGGCCCGCGCACCCCCGCGAGGCCTGACCCCGTCCGGAACCGCCGGGTGAACTCCCTTGCCCGGGGCCGCACATGCGGTGAAACTCGGCGGATGGGGACACAGAGCCGAGCGCAACGGGACGCCGCCACCGTCGAGATCGGCTACGCGCTGGTGAGCGCCGGCTTCGTCGCCTGCCTCGTGTACGGCGGCCTGTACGCGCCCGTGTGGTTCTTCGACCTGCCGCGCGGTCTCGCCCGCGTGGCGGGCGTGGCCGCGGGCCTCACGTTCGTGGTGCGGGTGGTGCATGTGCTGTGGCGCTTCCCGCGCGACCCGGCTCTGGGTGACCGCGCGCCGTACGACCCGACCCCGTACGACCCGACCCCGTACGACCCGGCGCCGGGCGAGGATCCGCCGTACGGAGACCGGCCCTCCGGGGATCAGCCCAGCCAGCCCGGCCGTACGAGCCCCGACTCGTAGGCCAGCACCACCAGTTGGGCCCGGTCCCGCGCACCCAGCTTCACCATCGTCCGGCTCACATGGGTCTTGGCGGTGAGCGGGCTGACGACCAGCCGCCGGGCGATCTCGTCGTTGGACAGGCCGATGCCCACCAGGGCCATCACCTCCCGCTCCCGCTCGGTGAGTTCACCGAGTCCCTGGGCGTCCGCCGGGGCCTTCGAGCGGGAGGCGAACTCGGCGATGAGCCGGCGCGTCACCCCCGGCGAGAGCAGCGCGTCCCCGCCGACCACCGCCCTGACCGCGCGCAGGAGTTCGTCCGGCTCGGTGTCCTTGACGAGGAATCCCGAGGCACCGGACCGGATGGCTTCAAAGACGTACTCGTCGAGTTCGAAGGTGGTCAGCACGACCACCTTCACCCCGCCGAGCCGATGGTCGCCGGTGATCGTGCGCGTGGCCGCGAGACCGTCCAGACGTGGCATGCGGATGTCCATCAGCACGACGTCCGGGCGGAGTTCACGTACCCGGCTCACGGCCTCCTCGCCGTCCGCGGCCTCGTCCACGACCTCGATGTCCGGCTGCGCGTCGAGGAGCGCGCGGAATCCGGCCCGTACGAGGGACTGGTCGTCGGCGAGCAGGACGCGGATCACGGGGTCTCCTCGGTCGTCAGGGGGATCGTGGCGTGGACGTGGAAGCCGCCGTCCGGGCCCGGGCCGGCCTCGATCGTGCCACCGAGCGCGGCCGTCCGCTCCCGCATGCCGACCAGGCCGTTGCCGCCGCCGCCCGCGTCGCCGTGGGTGGCGGGTCCCGCGTCGTCGACACGGAGCCGGAGCAGGCGGGGCCCACGCCCGGACGTCCCGCGTTCGTAACCGAGCGTGATGCGTGCCGTACGGGATCCCGAGTGCCGTACGACGTTGGTCAGCGCCTCCTGGATGATCCGGAAGGCCGCCAGATCCGCCCCGGGCGGCAGCCGCGCCGCCTCGCCCTCACGCCGGACCTCCACGGTGAGACCGGCGCCCGCGGCCTGTTCGACCAGCTCCGGGAGCCGGTCGAGGCCGGGCGCCGGGGCGCGCGGGGCGTCGCCGGGTGTCCTGAGGGTGTCGAGGACCTGGCGCACCTCGCCCAGGGCCTCCTTGCTCGCCGCCTTGATGGTCGTGAGCGCCGAGCGGGCCTGTCCGGGGTCGGCGTCGAGCAGGGCGAGCCCGACGCCCGCCTGGACGTTGATGACTGAGATGGAGTGGGCCAGTACGTCGTGCAGTTCGCGGGCGATGCGCATCCGCTCCTCGTCCGTCCTGCGCCGCTCGGCGGCCTCGCGCTCGGCGGCCTCCTTGGCCCACTGCTCCCGTCGCACGCGGAGCAGTTCGGCGGCGGCGCAGACGGCCGCCACCCAGGCGGCGATCACCACCTCCTGTCCCCAGGGCGCCGCTTGGTCGCCGGACGGCGGGAGCCACCGGTACAGCCAGTGGGTGAGCAGGACGTGGCCCGCCCAGAGCAGGCCGACGGCCCCCCAGGCCGGGTAGCGGTGGCCCGCCGCGATGGCGGCGAACGCGGCCACGACGACGGTGACGAAGACCGGTCCGTACGGGTAGCCCGCGCCGAGGTACACCAGCGTCGTGGCCACCACCCCGTACACCGCGACGACGGGGTGCCGCCGCCGGAACAGCAGCAGGGCGGGACCGGCGAGCAGCAGCAGGAAGGCGTAGACGTCGAGGCCGGCCCGGTGCTGGTGCCGCCCGGCGAAGACCGTTCCGACGACGACGAGGACCGTCAGCAGCAGGGTGGAGGGCCAGGGGACGCGCCGCGCCCGCCCGCCGGTCCGCCGGGCGCGGAGGAACGCCGGGCGGCCGCTGCCCTGGTCACGGCTGGTGTGCTGGTCTTCCATACCGGCCACGCTAGACCCGGCCGCCCGGTCCGGGCGTCAGCCGGGCGAGGTGACCCTCCGTACTCCCCGGGGAGTACGCCCGGCGCGGCGGACCGGCGGGGGCGGACCGTCACGAGAGGGGTGGCGGGATACGCTCGGGACATGACGGACGGAATACGCGTGGCGGGCATACGGTTCGAACTGCTCGGCCCGCTCAGGGCCTTGCGGCCGGACGGCGAGGTGCCGCTGGGGCCGCCGCTGCAACGGTCCGTGCTCGCCGTCCTGTTGCACCAGGACGGCGGGGCGATGCCGTACGACGCGCTCGTCGACGCGGTCTGGGGCGACGAACCGCCCTCGCGGGCCAGGGCCTTGGTCCAGAAGTACGTCTCCGGCCTGCGCCACGCCCTGGCGTTCGGACCGGGCGCCGGAAGGCCGGGAGCCGCCCCCGAACTGGCCTGGACCGGCCGGGGTTACCGCCTCGCCGGCGCGGCCATCGACGATCTCCGCGAGCGGCACGACCTGCTGCGCACGGCCGGGGAGGCGCGCGGGTCGGGGGATCTGCGCGGCGCCGGTGAACTGGCCGTGCGGGCCGAGTCGCTGTGGCGCGGCGTGTACGCGGAGGGGCTGGCGGGGCCGTATCTGGAGGCGGAGCGCCGGCGCTGGGCGGAGGAGCGGGTGCGCGAACGGGAGGCCCGGCTGGAGGGTGAGATCGAGCGGGGGCACGCGCGGGAGTGCGTGGCCGAACTGACCCGGCTGGTGGCCGCGCACCCGCTGCGTGAACCGCTGGCCGGCCTGCTGGTGCTGGCGCTGCACCGCGCCGGGCGCCCGGCGGAGGCGCTGGTGGCGTACGGAGAGGCGCGGGCCAGGATCGCGGAGGCGACGGCGGCGGAACCGGGGCCGGCGCTGCGCGCCCGGTACGAGGACGTACTGCGCGGGACTCCGGCCCCGCTGCCGGGATCGCCACCGGCGGCCTGACCCCGGCCGTCGGAGCGTCAGAGCAGTCCGACGTCGTGGCCGAGGCGGCGCGCGGCGTGGGCGAAAAACGCGGCGCGGTCGTCCATCACACCCTGGAACTGGCCGAACAGCTCGAAGGAGATCAGCCCGAAGACCTGTGCCCAGGCCGCGGCCAGGGCCACCGCCACCTCGGGCGGGAGGTCCGGCGCGAACCGCTCGGCCATCCGCCGGGCCTCGGGGCGCAGCCGTTCGGTGAGCGGCGGGAGGGCGACACCGTTCTCGCGGTGGGCGTCGCGGGCGACGGAGATCAGCGCCAGGCCGACGCGGGAGGCGGGGGCGATGGTCAGCTCGGGCGCCGCGTAGCCGGGTACGGGTGAGCCGTAGATCAGCGCGTACTCGTGGGGGTGGGCCAGGGCCCAGTCGCGTACCGCCACGCAGACGGCGGTCCAGCGGGCCGGGTGGTCGGTGGGGGCGGCGGCGGCGAGTGCCTGTTCCGCGGCGGCGCCGACCGCGTCGTACGCGTCGACGATGAGGGCGGTCAGCAGGTCGTCGCGGCTGGGGAAGTAGCGGTAGAGCGCGGAGGACGCCATGCCCAGCTCGCGGGCGACGGCGCGCAGGGAGAGTTTCGCGGCGCCCTCGGCAGCGAGCTGCTCGCGGGCCTCGTCCTTGATCGCGGCGGTGACTTCGGTGCGGGCTCGTTCCCGTGCTCCCCGGATGGTCGTCATGGAGAGCACTGTACCCGGATTCAGATCGGTGACCCGATTCGAGAGCAGTGCTCTTGCTTTGGAGCACGCGTACGCGCACACTGATCTCAAGCGAGAGCACCGCTCTCGAAACAGCGGTTCTCAGCGCGGCCCCACCGCGCCCCCCACCACCAGGGAGTCACCATGTCGCAGCCGTACTACCTCCAGGGCAGCCGCTTCACCGTCCGGATGAACGGCGTCATCGGCTGGCTCGCCCGGCACGGCGTGAGCATGCTCGGCACGGCCGAGCTGTCCGTACGGGGCCGCAAGAGCGGCCGGATGCAGCGCGTCCCCGTCAACCCGCACCCCTTCGAGGGCGCCCAGTACCTCGTCTCCGCCCGCGGCCACTCCCAGTGGGTCCGCAACATGAGGGCCGCGGGCGGCGGCGAGCTGCGTGTCGGCCGCAAGGTCCGTACCTTCACCGCCACCGAGATCCCCGACGGCGAGAAGCCCGCGATCCTGCGCGCCTACCTGGAGCGCTGGGGCTGGGAGGTCAACCAGTACTTCCAGGGCGTCACCGCGAAGTCCTCCGACGCGGAGATCGCCGCGGCGGCCCCGGACCACCCCGTCTTCCTGATCGCGACGGACTGACCGCCCCGTCCGGCGGGCGGGGCGGGGCGGCCGGGAGCACGTCGGCGCCCTACGGAGCGCCCACCTCCGGCGCCTTGGCCTCCGCGGCCCCGGCCTCCGACGCACCCGCCTCGGCCTCGGCGGCAGCCGCGGCGGCGGCAGCAGCCTGCCTGCGGTCCAGGACGTCCAGCGCGCGCCGGGCCAGCGGATGGGTCCGTACGAGCCCGGCCAGCGACGTCGAGCCCCTGGCGATGTCCGCGAACGCGTTCCAGGCCGGGCGCAGGCCCGTGATCGCCGCGTGCAGCAGCCCGGGACGGCGCTCGAAGATCCCGAGCATCCGCCGGCCGACCCCCATCTCCACACCGAGACCGGCCTTGATCGCGAACGCGTAGTTCAGCGCCTGCCTGCGGGCGTCCACGGCGTCGTGCGACTCCGAGATCCTGACCGCCCACTCCCCCGCGAGCCGTCCCGACCGCAGGGCGAAGGAGATCCCTTCCCTGGTCCACGGCTCCAGCAGCCCCGCCGCGTCCCCGCACACCAGCACCCGGCCGCGCGACAGCGGCGAGTCCTCGCTGCGGCAGCGCGTCAGATGCCCGGACGAGACGGACGGCTCGAACCCGGCGAGACCGAGCCGGGCGATGAAGTCCTCCAGATACCGCTTGGTCGCCGCGCCCTCGCCCCGCGCCGAGATCACCCCGACGGTGAGCGTGTCGCCCTTGGGGAACACCCAGCCGTAACTCCCCGGCAGCGGGCCCCAGTCGATGAGGACCCGCCCCGCCCAGTCCTCCGCGACCGTCTCCGGCACGGGGATCTCCGCCTCCAGGCCGAGGTCGACCTGGTCCATCTTCACCCCG
This sequence comes from Streptomyces sp. SID3212, assembly GCF_009865405.1. Lineage (GTDB taxonomy): Bacteria > Actinomycetota > Actinomycetes > Streptomycetales > Streptomycetaceae > Streptomyces. The sequence goes on from NZ_WWJY01001082.1 coordinate 5,926, forward strand.
ACATGCGCGCCTATCCGACTGGCGCTGCCGTCGGCGCCGACCACGGCCCGCGCCAGCACCGTCCCGCCGTCCGAGAGGACCACCGCGACCGTACGGCGGTCGGGCACGGCCGGGCCGTGCTGCTCGACCCGGGAGACCGTCGCTCCCGTACGGAGCACCGCGCCGGCCTTCTGCGCGTGTTCGACCAGACTCGCGTCGAACTCGGGGCGGTTGATGAGCCCGAAGAGCATCCGCTTCGACCGGCGTGTCCTGGCCAGCTTGCCGTTGAGGGAGAAGGTGACCGCGTGCACCCGGTCCCTGAGCGGAAGCTCGAAGCCCGGAGGAAGCGCGTCGCGCGAGGGACCGATGATGCCTCCCCCGCAGGTCTTGTAGCGGGGCAACTCGGCCTTCTCCAGCAGCAGCACCTGACGGCCCGCGACCGCCGCGGCATAGGCCGCCGACGCTCCCGCCGGCCCTGCTCCGACCACGACGACATCCCACACCGGCTCGTCGTGCTCGCTTCCGGCGTCTGCGTTCTCGCTGCTCACGATGTGCTTCTGCTCCTGATCCGACCGGTGGCCCCTGTTGTCGAACGGCATCCTACGGCGCGTGCGCCCCGGAACCGCTGTGGGAGGATCTGTGGTGCCTTCGCCGTACCACTCACGTCCTCCTACCCGGAGAACGTCGCACCCACGAGGAGCGTGCCCATGACCGCCGATCCGATTGCCGAAACCGTCGCGTCGCTGATGCCCCGCGCCCGGGCGGAGCTCGCGGAACTGGTGGCCTTCCGGTCGGTGGCGGACCCTGCGGTGTTCCCGAAGAGCGAGTGCGAGGCGGCGGCCGCGTGGGTCGCCGGCGCGCTGCGTACCGAAGGATTCCAGGATGTCGCGGTCCTCGACACCCCCGACGGCAGCCAGTCCGTCTACGGTGTACTGCCCGGCCCCGAGGGCGCCCCGACGGTGCTGCTCTACGCCCATTACGACGTACAGCCGCCGCTGGACGAGGCGGCGTGGCTGTCCCCGCCGTTCGAACTGACCGAGCGCGACGGCCGCTGGTACGGACGCGGGGCCGCCGACTGCAAGGGCGGCTTCCTGATGCATCTGCTGGCCCTGCGCGCCCTCAAGGCGAACGGCGGGGTGCCGGTGACCGTCAAGGTGATCGCCGAGGGCTCGGAGGAGCAGGGGACGGGCGGCCTGGAGCGGTACGCGGAGGCTCACCCGGACCTGCTGACCGCCGACACCATCGTGATCGGCGACACGGGCAACTTCCGGGTGGGCCTGCCGACCGTCACGGCCACCCTGCGCGGGATGACCCTCCTGCGCGTCCGGGTCGACACCCTCGAAGGGAACCTGCACTCGGGCCAGTTCGGCGGCGCGGCCCCCGACGCGCTCGCGGCGCTGATCCGGGTCCTGGACTCGCTGCGCGCCGAGGACGGTTCGACCCGGGTGGAGGGGCTCGCGGCGGACGCCGTGTGGGAAGGGCTCGACTACCCGGAGGCCGACTTCCGTACGGACGCGAAGGTGCTCGACGGGGTGGAGCTGATCGGCGACGGGACGGTCTCCGACCGGATCTGGGCGCGCCCGTCCGTCACGGTCATCGGGATCGACGCCCCGCCGGTCGTGGGCGCCACGCCCTCGATCCAGGCGGGCGCGCGGGCCACGGTCAGCCTGCGGGTGCCGCCGGGCCAGGACACCGCCGAGGCGACGAAGCTGCTGACCGCGCACCTGGAGAAGCACACTCCGTGGGGCGCGCGGGTCGCGGTGGAGCAGATCGGGCAGGGGTCGGCGTTCCGCGCGGACACTTCCAGCCCGGCGTACGCTGCGATGGCGGAGGCGATGCGGGCCGGCTATCCCGGCCAGGAGATGCAGACGGCGGGGCAGGGCGGCTCCATCCCGCTCTGCAACACACTGGCCGCGCTGTATCCGAGTGCCGAGATCCTGCTGATCGGGCTGAGCGAGCCGGCGGCGCAGATCCACGCGGTGAACGAGAGCGTCTCGCCGGAGGAGTTGGAGCGCCTCTCCGTCACCGAGGCGCACTTCCTGGTCAACTACGCGGAGTCGAAGCGGGGTTGAGCCGTACGGGCCGCACAGGGCGGGATCGGCCGCCCTGCGGGCTCCTCGGGGCCCGTGGGCGGCGGGCGGTTCAGGAGCGGGCGCGGTTTCAGGAGCGCGCGGTTTCAAGGGCGCGCGGTTTCAAGGGCGCGCGGTTTCAGGAGCGCGCGGGTTCAGCGGACAGCGAAGATCGCCCGAAGCGTAGAAGCGCGCGCGAGCGGCCCGCCGCTGCCTACGGTCGTCGCATGGACCTCATCGACGTCGTCGAAATACGCCCGCGGCTCCACCTGTTGCGCTTCCCGGTCGGCCAGGCCTACCTGTGGCGCGACGGCACGGAACTGACCCTGGTCGACGCCGGGCACAGCGGTGCCGCGACGGAGATAGAGGAGGCGGTCACCCGCCTGGGGCAGGACCCGGGCGCGCTGCGCCGTGTCGTCCTCACCCACTGCCATCGCGACCACGTGGGCTCCGCCGGGGAGTTGGCGCGGCGCCACGGCGCGGAGGTGGTCGCGCACCGGCTGGACGCCCCGGTCGTCCGGGGTGATGTGCCGGTGCCGGAACCGGTGTTGCTCGACTGGGAGATCCCGCTCTACGAGCACGGCCTGACCGTGCCGCCCGCGCCACCCACCCGCGTGGACCGGGAGGTGGAGGACGGCGACGAGCTGGGCTTCGGCGACGGGGCCCGGGTGGTGCACACGCCGGGGCACACCGACGGCTCGATCGCGGTCCATCTGCCGTACCACGGTGTGCTGTTCGTCGGGGACACCCTGGCGTCGGTGAACGGGATCACCCTCGGTGTCTTCCACGTGGACCGGGAGCGCGCGCGGCAGTCGATGGACCGGCTGCTCACCCTGGGGCCGTCCACGGTCTGTTACGGGCACGGCGACCCGACTCCCGGTTTCGGGGAGCCGGTCACCGGGCCGGTGCCGCCGGCCCGGTGACCGGCCCGGTCAGCCGACGGGGACACCGTCCTCCAGGTTGAGCACGATCCCCCGCTCGCGGGCCCGCAGGGCCCAGCGCAGCCGCTCGAAGCGGGCGGGCGGCAACAGGCCGGCCGCCTCCTCCTCCCCGACGAAGCGCCAGTCACGCAACTCGGGGCCCGGCAGGCGTACTTGCCCGGCCAGCCCGGCGGGCAGCAGTCCGCCGTCGAACAGCAGGCGCAGTCCGCCGTAGCCGGGCGGCCGGGGTGGTTCCCAGTCCATGACCAACAGCCGCGGTACGTCGGTGAGCCGGATGCCTATCTCCTCCTCCACCTCGCGGATGCCGGCCCGTGCGGGCGCCTCGCCCTGCTCCACCACCCCGCCGGGGAACTCCCAACCGGGCTTGTACGTGGGGTCCACGAGCAGCACCCGGCCCCGCTCGTCGAAGAGCAGCACCCCGGCCGCGAGGGTCTCGGCGGTGGGTTCGGGGGTCTGTACGATCGCGCAGGCGCGCGCCGTGCCGCTCAGTACCGCCTCGGCGAGGCACTCGGCGCTCTCGCGGGCCGTCCGGGCGTCGGTGTCGACGACGTGGGCGTCGGCGGTGAGCCAGTGCAGGGCGGTACGGTACTGCTCGATGTGTTCGTCACACCACTGACGGTCACGCTCGGCGGCCTCCCGGTCGCCGTCCCGGGCCTCCCGGGCGGCGATGCGCCCACGCAGGATCGTTTCGTCAGTTGCCAGCAGCACATGCCGGACCGGTATGCGCCGGGCGGCCAGCCCCCCGAAGATCTCGTCGCGGTACTCCTGCCGCAGGAGAGTCATGGGGATGACCAGCACACCGCCCAGCTCCGCCAGCAGGGCCGCCGCGGTGTCCACCACCAGACGGCGCCAGATCGGCAGGTCCTGGAAGTCGGTGACGTCGGCGAGCCGCTTCTGCGGGAGCAGCCGCGCCAGTTCCGCACCGGTGAGCCCAGGGTCGTAGAGCGTGCAGTTGGGGATCAGATCGACCAGTTCGTGTGCGGTGCTGGTCTTCCCCGCTCCGAACGCCCCGTTGACCCAGACAATCACGGCATCCCCCTCTTCCGTAGCCCCCAGTGGATTGCCCGCAACACCCTGCCACGGAAACCCCGGAGGGGGTCGGAGCGGCCGTCCGGACCGGCTCCCGGAGATCCGGATGTGTCCCAGCCGTTGCCGGTCCGTTTCCGTTCCGCTTCCGTTTCGGCTGGACAGCGGCCTACTGTACGAACCGATGTCCGTGCCGGGCGTAACACAATCCCGAGGAACATCGTTGGAACTCGATGTGACAAGGGGGTACACGATGCGCCGTACGGTGCTGGAGAAATTTCCCGCGGGTGGGCCGCGTGGCAGTTGGCCCGCGGAGGAGTTCGCACGGGCCCGGAGGGACGAGGGCACACCGGCCGAGGTGATCATGGACCTCGACTCGGACTTCTTCCTGGTGGTGGTCCCCTCCCAGGCGACGGCGGCGGAAGCGGCGACGTAGCGCCCGGGGCGCCGGGCGGGTGCGATGCGGCCGCGCGTCCGGTGGCGGGCCGGGTGCGCGTCGTACAGGATCCGGTGGCATGCGAAGCACCCGGCGGCGCGGACCTGTCCCGCAGGCGCCCGTGTGCCCGCCCACCCGCC
>NZ_WWJY01001083.1 GCF_009865405.1 Streptomyces sp. SID3212
CGCCCCCGACAACCCGCCCAACGGCTCCTCGCCGTCCGGCGGACCGCCGACCTCCGGGGTGTCGGGCTCCGGCTCCGGTACGGGCGTCAGCGGACCCTGCTTGCGCCCCTGGCCCGCCCCCGTACCCGGCCCGGAACCGCTCCCCCCGGCCCCGTGCCCGCGCTTCCCGGCCCCGTCCTTGGCCTGCTTGGGGGCCTGCTTGGGACGGCCACCCGCCCCCCGCCGCCTCGGCTCGTCGCCGAAGGGGATCACCTTGGCATCGGCCATGTCAGCTGCGCTCCTTGCTCGCGAGAGTGCGGACGGCCGTGGAGAGCCGGTCGACCGCGTGGACCACCGCCTGGGGCGGCAGCAGCCCCGCACCCCGGCTGCGGGCGAAGTCCGCGAAGGCCTGCGCCGTGGAGTACGTCGGTTCGAACCCCAGTGTCTCGCGCATCTGGTCCGTACTGACGACCCGGCCGTGGGTCAGCAGCCTGATCTGCTCGGGCGAGAAGTCCGTCATGCCGACGGTACGGAGCGCCGAACCGACCCAGGTCACGGCGGGCAGCAGCACCGGCACGGTGGGCCGCCCCAGCCGCCGCGAGCACTGCGAGAGCAGCAGTACACCCTCCCCCGCCACGTTGAAGGTGCCACTGTTGAGGGTCCCGCGCCGCGGCTCGTCGGCCGCGATCAGCAGGACGTCGATGACGTCGTCCTCGTGGACGAACTGCAACCGGGGGTCGTAGCCGAGGACCGTCGGCAGGACGGGCAGCGCGAAATACTCCGCCAGCGGTGAATCCGCCGCCGGCCCGAGGATGTTCGCGAACCGCAGCACACAGACGGCCACATCGGGCCGCCGCCGCGCGAAGCCCCGTACGTACCCCTCGACCTCCACCGCGTCCTTCGCGAAGCCGCCGCTCGGCAGGGACTTGGGCGGGGTGGTCTCGGTGAAGACCGCCGGGTCGCGCGGCGCGGAGCCGTACACACTCGTACTGGACTTCACGACCAGCCGCTTGACGGTCGGTGACTTCTGGCAGGCGCCGAGCAGCTGCATCGTGCCGATGACGTTGGTCTCCTTGACCGACGCACGGCCGCCGGTGCCCAGCGGCGTACCGGTCACATCCATGTGCACCACGGTGTCCACACGGTGTTCGGCGAGAACTCTCGCTATGGCGGGCTGCCGGATATCGGCGCGGACGAATTCCGCGCCACCCAGATGGTGCTCGGGAGGAACCGCGTCGACGGCGATCACCCGGTCGACGTCGGAGTCGCGTTGAACGCGCCGTACGAAACGGCCTCCGAGCTGCCTGGCCGCTCCGGTCACGAGCACGACCTTGCCCAAGATCAGCGCCTTCCCTAGCACCGGGTGGTCTTCCGACGTCACCGTAGCGGGTCGCTATTGCCCGGGCGTGACCGCACGACCCGCCGGGCGGCTCTTTTGGCCGAAGAAACACCAACGCGCCGAGAACGCCGACGCGCAGAGAACACGGACGAGGCCAGAACCCAGAACACCGACGGCCCGGAAAACACCAACGGCCCTCCCGCCATGTTCTGGCGGAAGAGCCGTGAATGCACGAACAGCTGTCGCGGAACGCCCCCGCCGGAGCGGGAACGGACTACTTCTTGTTACGACGCTGAACGCGGGTGCGCTTGAGCAGCTTGCGGTGCTTCTTCTTGGCCATCCGCTTACGCCGCTTTTTGATAACAGAGCCCACGACTACCCTCGCTCACTTCTCTTCACTCGGTGCGGGGCGTCTGGGCCCACACGACCTACGTCGGCCTAGCCTACCCGTCACCGAGTGAGAGACGTAATCCGAGTGCACGCCCTAGGCGGGCTGGACCCCCACAAATGACTCGCGGAGGTACTCGTGAACCGCTTGCTCCGGAACCCGGAAGGACCTGCCCACCCGGATCGCCGGCAGATGACCGCTGTGCACCAACCGGTACACCGTCATCTTCGACACTCGCATCACCGAGGCGACCTCCGCCACGGTAAGGAACTTGACCTCGTTGAGAGGCCTCTCGCTGCCAGCAGCCATGACCCACCTGTACCTTCCGCACGCGGCGGCCACCGGCTTCCCCTCCGGTGACTCTTCGTCGCTGTGCGCTCACGCCCCAGACTAGGGGCGGGTGGTGCGAGTGGGGAAGAGGAGCAGCCTACGGCGGCCTACTGTGACAGACACGCTCGATTGAGTACATAGCGAGTAAGCGGCAGGTAGTAAGCGGACCGTACGGCGTCGTCGAGCGGTACGGCGACGGACACCCGGCCCTCCGCCTCACCGACGAACAGCGCGGGGTCGTCCGTGTCGGCGAGACCGATGGCCTCGAAACCCAGCTGACCTGCCCCGCAGACCCATCCGTGGTCCCCGACCACCAGCCCCGGGAGGGGCCCTCGGGAGGCCACCAGACCATCCAGCGCGACCCGGACGGGCAGCGGCGAATGGGTGTGTGCGCCGGTCTCACTCCCGGCGTACGACAGGTGTGGTTCACGCATCAACGCAACTCCCCGTACGTAGTCGAGGTGGTACGTACGTACTCCGAACCGGGTCGTTATGTCGATACATCTCCCCTGCGCCGGGGTGAGGACGAGACATCCCGCCGCCGACAAAGCGTCTGCCAGGGCCGCGTAGAAACCGAGCAGCCGCTCCGGGTGCCCCGTACCGAACAGCACCGGAACCCGGTCCGCCGCCGCCTCCCGCAACCGCTCCGCGAAGGCGTCCAGCGCGGACAGCGTCCGTTCCGGATCGATCACGTCGTCGCCCGACACCTGCCCGGGATCCGAAGAGACACCACATTTGTCCGCCATCAGCCCCAGCACGTCCCGTTCGCTCCAGGAGCGTTCGGGATCCAGTCCGAGCAGCACCCGGGGATCCCTGGCCGCGAAGAGCCGGTAACTGCGCAGACTCCTCTCCCGTGACGTGGCCACAGGACCGGCCAGCCTGGCCGCCAGCAGATGGGCCCGCAGGGCTCCGGTGCTCAACATCCCGCCGATGCTGCCCGTTCCGGCAACCGCGCGGGGCCGGAACGGCCGGAGAATCCCACCGTTGGCGTAACGGCCGGGCAGCCGGCCCCGGCCCGCGTCAGGGCAGCAGCCCCCGCAGGGGGAACACCGCCTTGCGCGTCGCCAGGATCAACTGGTCCAGCCGGTCCGCCGGATCGTACCCGGAGTCCCACGCACGCCACTCCGGCGTCCGCCCGTCCGTCATCCGCCCCGGCCCCAACTGCCGCGTCAGCGCGTACACCTCGTCCCGCCACGCGGCGGGCACCACCGACTCCGGATCGATCGGCGCGTGCGCCGCGATCGCCACCAGATGGGTCCAGGACCGCGGCACGACATCCACCACCGCGTACCCGCCCCCTCCCAGGGCCACCCAGCGCCCCTCCTCGACGTATTCGTGCGCCAGGTCGTGGCAGGCGGCCTGGACGGCCCGCTGGGCGTCCAGGGACACCGCGATGTGCGCCAGCGGGTCCTCGAAGTGCGTGTCGGCGCCGTGCTGCGTCACGAGGGCCTGCGGGCGGAAATCGGCGAGCAGTTCGGGTACGACGGCGTGGAAGGCCCGCAGCCACCCCTCGTCGCCCGTCCCGGCCGGCAGGGCGATGTTCACCGCGCTGCCCTCGGCCCCGTCGCCACCGGTCTCCTCGGGCCAGCCGGTGCCGGGGAACAGCGTGTGCGGGTGCTCGTGCATCGAGATCGTCAGGACCCGGGGATCGTCCCAGAACGTCTGCTGCACACCGTCCCCGTGGTGCACGTCCACGTCGATGTACGCGACCCGCTCCGCACCCAGCTCCAGCATCCGCGCGATCGCCAGCGAGGCGTCGTTGTAGACGCAGAACCCGGACGCCGACCCCGGCATCGCGTGGTGCAGACCGCCCGCGAAGTTCACCGCGTGCGCGTTCTGCCCGCGCCACACGGCCTCGGCGGCCCCGACGGACTGCCCGGCGATCAGCGCCGACGCCTCGTGCATCCCGGCGAACGCCGGGTCGTCGGGCGTACCGACGCCGTACGACCCGTCGGCGTCCCCCGGGCGCTCCGAGAAGCGCCGTACGGCGTCCACATAGGCCTGTTGGTGGACGAGCCGCAGGGTCGAGTCCCCCGCGGCCGGCGCGGACACCACCTCCGCCACCTCGTCCAAGCCGTACGCCCGCACCAACCCCATGGTCAGCGCGAGCCGTACGGGATCCATGGGGTGGCTGGGTCCAAAGTTGTAACCCGTTACCCCGTCATCCCACATCAGCAGTGCGCGAGCGCTCATGCCCGCCACCGTATCGGGCCGGGTCCGCCTCGAACGAGCGGGTGTATACAAAAGTCACGAGGACCATGACCATCGGTACGAGCATCGCGCCCCGGTAGTTCCACGCGTCGCCGAGGGCCCCCACCAGGGGCGATCCGACGAGGAATCCCACGTAGTTGAAGATGTTGAGCCGGGCCACGGCCGCGTCACTCGCGTCCGGGAACAGCCGCCCGGCCGCCGCGAAGGTCTGCGGCACGATCACACAGAGCCCCAGCCCCAGCAGGGTGAACCCGGCGATCCCGGCCCAGGCCCCCGGCGCCACCGCGACCACACCGAACCCGAGGCCCGCGAGGAGCGTCCCGCACCGCACGACGGCCACGGCCCCGAAACGCCGTACCCCCAGATCCCCCACGGAACGGCCGAGGAGCGTGGTGACCATGTAGGCGTTGTACGGGACGGTCGCCAGCTCCTCCGAACTGCCGAGGACGTCGTGGAGGTACTTGGCGCTCCAGTTCGACACGGTGGAGTCACCGATGTACGCGAACGCCATGACAAGACAGAGCGGCAACAGCAGCTTGAAGACGAAGGGCTTGGCGACCACTTCGGACGCGCCGCCACCGCCACCGTCCCGAGCACCGGGCGGGACGGCCTCGGCAGCCTTGTACCAGTGCCCGCCGACCAGCGCGGCCGGCACCAGCACGGCCACCACCGGCAGGTACGAGACCAGCAGCGACAGATCCAGGTGCACCCCGACCCAGGCGAGCGAGGCACCGGCGATCCCGCCGAGGCTGTACGCCGCGTGAAAACCGATCATGATGCTGCGCCCGTACGCCCGTTGGAGCCGCACCCCGAGCATGTTCATCGAGGCGTCCAGCGCCCCCATCGCCAGCCCGAACGCCGCCAGGGCGAGGGCGAGCTGCCACACCTCACGGCCGGTGCCGACCCCGAGGAGGGCGAGCAGCAGGACGGGCTGGGTCCCCCGCAGCAGCGCACCGGGCCGGACGCGGAGGACCAGCTTCTCGGTGACCACGCTGCCGACGCCCGCGAGGATCGGCACGGCGGCGAGGAAGACCGGCAGCACGGCGTCGGATATCCCGTACCGGTCCTGGATGCCGGGGATGCGGGTGACGAGCAGGGCGAAGGCCACCCCCTGGACGAAGAAGCCCAACGCCAGGGAGGCCCGCCCGTGCCGCAACCGCACATCTGTCATGGCCGGACAGCGTAGGGCGCCGCCCTACCCATGGGTAGATGGATCAGGCGAGCAATCCCGGCAGTTCGTCCATGGTGGAGAAGTACCCGTCGGCCCCCGAGAGTCGCGCGGCGGATGTCATCGCGGTGAAGGCGTACACCTCCATGCCGGCGGCCCGCGCGGCGGCGACGCCGAGCGGGCTGTCCTCGACCACCACACAGCGGTCGGGCGCCACCCCCATGCGGGCGGCGGCGTGGAGGAAGAGGTCGGGGGCGGGTTTTCCCCGCCCGACGTCCTGCGCGCTGAAGATGACGGCGTCGTCGAACCACCGGTCCAGCCCGGTCTTCCGGTGCCCGACCCGGATCCGCTCGTGGCTCCCGGAGGAGGCGACGCAGTACGGCACCCCGTCGGCGGCCAGCTTCCCCAGCAGCTCCACGACCCCGTCGACCGGCTGCAACTCCCGCTCGAAGGCGGCGAAGACACGCGCGTGCAGGACGTCGTCGAACTCGGCGGGCAGCAGCTGCCCGGTGCGCTCCTTCACCAGGTCGTGGACGCGGTGCACGGCGGCTCCCATGTAGTCGCGCAGGGAGTCCTCGTAGGAGGTGGGATGGCCCAACTCGGTGAGATAGCCGGCCAGGATGGTGTTGGAAAGGGGCTCGCTGTCGACGAGCACACCGTCGTTGTCGAAGATGACCAATTCGTAGCGCATACCCTTGACCCTAAACGCAGAAATGCCCTGTACCAGAAGGTACAGGGCATTCCCGTAATCAAAGATTGTTCGGCGGCGTCCTACTCTCCCACAGGGTCCCCCCTGCAGTACCATCGGCGCTACGAGGCTTAGCTTCCGGGTTCGGAATGTAACCGGGCGTTTCCCTCACGCAATGACCACCGAAACACTATGAAGATATCCGAAAAGCTGGATGACAACACGGCTCTTCGTTACTTCAGAACTAACACAGTGGACGCGAGCAACTGAGGACAAGCCCTCGGCCTATTAGTACCAGTCAGCTTCAACCGTTACCGGTCTTCCACATCTGGCCTATCAACCCAGTCGTCTACTGGGAGCCTTAACCCCTCAAAGGGGGTGGGAGTTCTCATCTCGAAGCAGGCTTCCCGCTTAGATGCTTTCAGCGGTTATCCCTCCC
>NZ_WWJY01001084.1 GCF_009865405.1 Streptomyces sp. SID3212
GAGGTGATCGACCTGGTCGGGGCCGCGTCGTACGCGCACCGGCCGATCGGCGCGTGCTCGGGCGGCGAACAGCAACGGCTGCTCATCGCGCAGGCGCTCGTACGCCGTCCGGAGCTGCTGCTGCTCGACGAACCGCTCGACAGCCTCGACCTGCCCAACCAGGCCGCCGTCGCCGCGCTGGTCGGCCGTGTCTGCCGGGAGGAAGGGGTGGCCGTGATCATGGTCGCGCACGACGTCAACCCGATCCTGTCCCGGCTCGACCGGGTCGTGTACCTCGCCGAGGGCGGCGCCGTGGCGGGCACCCCCGCCGAGGTGATCACCTCCGCGACGCTGTCCCGGCTCTACTCCACCCCGATCGAGGTGCTGCGCACGTCCGACGGCCGGCTGGTCGTCGTGGGACAGCCGGAGGCGCCGGCCGTGCACACCGACCGGCATCCCGCTCCGGGAGGAGGGGGCCGCGGTGCCACTCGGTGACGTGTACGGAGGGTGGTCCTGGAACCTGATCACCGACGTGTCGCGGATGTGGGCGTTCCCCTTCATGGTGAACGCCTTCCGGGCCGGCACCGTGATCGCGGTGGGCGCCGGGGTGATGGGGTGGTTCATGGTGCTGCGGCGGCAGAGCTTCGCCGGGCACACGCTCGCGGTCGTCGGCTTCCCCGGCGCGGCCGGCGCCGCGCTCGTCGGCATCGGCGCCACCTACGGCTACTTCGCCTTCTGCCTCACCGCCGCCCTGGTCGTCGCCGCCGTCCCGCGCGCCGGCCGGGGGAGCGAGGACCGGGAGGCGGCGCTCGTCGGAACCGTCCAGGCGTTCCTCCTCGCCTGCGGATTCCTCTTCACCGCCCTGTACAAAGGCCTGTTGGGCGGGGTGACCTCGCTGCTCTTCGGCAGCTTCCTGGGCATCACCAGCACCCAGGTCCTGATCCTGCTCGTCGTGACGGTGGTGGTTCTCGCCGCCCTGGCCGTGATCGGACGGCCGCTGCTGTTCGCCTCCGTCGACCCCGACGTGGCCGCCGGGCGAGGGGTGCCCGTACGGCTGCTCTCCACGCTGTTCCTCGTCCTGCTCGGGGCGGCGACGGCGGAGGCGAGCCAGATCACCGGCACCCTCCTGGTGTTCGCGCTCCTGGTGATGCCCGCGGCGACGGCCCAGACGCTCACCGCCCGTCCCGTACGGAGCCTCGCCCTGTCCGTGCTGATCGCGGTCGCGGTGACCTGGCTCGGCCTGATCGCCGCCTACTACTCGCCGTACCCCCTCGGCTTCTACGTCACCACGTTCGCGTTCGCCGCGTACGTCCTGGCCAGGGTCGGCGCCCTGGCCGGCGGCCGGCGGCCCGCGCCCGTACCGGCGGGAGGCGCGGCATGACGTACGGCACGACGTACGGAACGTCCTACGCCGCCGCTTCCGCCGCCTCCGGCTGGCCCGGCGCCCTGGGGCACCCCTTCTTCCAGCACGCCCTGCTGGCCGGGACCGCGATCGCCGCCGCGGCCGGACTCGTCGGCTACTTCCTGGTCCTGCGCGCCCAGGTCTTCACCGGGGACGCGCTCAGCCACGTCGCCTTCACCGGCGCGCTGGCGGCGCTCGCGCTCGGATACGACCCGCGCCTCGGCCTGTTCGCCGCCACCATCGCCGTCGCGCTGCTCCTCGGCGGCCTCGGCCGGCGGGGGAAGGCCGACGACGTGGCCATCGGCGGCATCTTCTCCTGGGTCCTGGGGCTGGGCGTCTTCTTCCTGACCGTCTACACGACCTCCCGGAGCGCGGCGAACGGCGGCGCCGGGGTGAACGTCCTCTTCGGCTCGATCTTCGGCATGTCGGGCGGCCAGGCCCGCCTCGCGACCCTCGTGGCGGCCGGGATCTGCGCGGCCGTCGCCGTCATCGCCCGGCCGCTGCTGTTCGCCTCGGTGGACGAGAAGGTGGCCGCCGCCCGGGGTGTGCCCGTGCGTCTGCTCGGCTATCTGTTCCTTCTGCTGGTCGGCGCGTGTGCGGCGGAGGCCACCCAGGCGGTCGGCTCGCTGCTGCTGCTCGGCCTGCTGGCGGCCCCGGCGGGAGCCGCGCACCGCCTCACCGACCGCCCCTACCGCGCGCTCGCCCTCTCGGCGGGCCTGGCGGTCGCCGAGATGTGGACCGGACTCGCGCTCAGCTACGCCGTGCCCGAGGTGCCGCCCAGCTTCGGGATCCTGGCCGCCGCGACCGTCGTGTACGCCGCGACGTACGTGAGGATCCCGCGACGGCGTACGGAGCGGGTGGCGGCCTGACCCGACGGACGGGCGCCAAGTGCCGCGTGCACCCAGCGCCGGTCACATCTGGCCGAAGAGCTGCGTCCAGTACGTGCCCGCCGGGCCGCCGCCCGCGTATCCCACACCGAGGTGGGTGAAGTCCGGCTTGAGGATGTTCGCCCGGTGCCCAGGACTGTTCATCCACCCCTCCACCACCTCGGCCGCCGTGCGCCGGCCACAGGCGATGTTCTCGCCGATGCCCCGGTGGGGCGCGCCCGCCGCGGCCGCCCGGTCCCACGGGGCGAGCCCCTCGGGCGAGGTGTGGGAGTAGAAGGCGCGCGCCGCCATGTCCGCGCTGTACGTCTGCGCGGTGTCGGCCAGCCGCCGGTCGGGGGCGAGCGGCCGGAGCCCGGCCGCGCCGCGCTCGGCGTTCGTCAGGGCGAGCACCTCGGCCGTGATCCTGGCCAGCCCCTCGGCGGTGAAGGGCCGGGCCCACAGGGCCGTCCAGTAGAGGTCGCCGGAGCGCGGGTCGGCCGCCCGGCCGATCCCGGCGTCGGTCAGCGCGGAGTCCCGCAGGGGACCCCGTGTCGAGGCGTCGGACCGGCAGTAGTCCAGGAACTCACGCGGCGTACGGGGCCCGGAGACCAGGTGCTGCTCGATCCGGAGATAGCGGTACCCGCCCGCCGTGATCCGCTGGAAGACGGAGATCCCGTCCGGCCCCTCCGCGCCCAGCCGGCCCTGCCGTGCCATGGCCCCGGCATGGGCGCGGGCCGCCGCCGAC
>NZ_WWJY01001085.1 GCF_009865405.1 Streptomyces sp. SID3212
GAGGCGATCGCCTCCATGCAGCCGCGCTGGCCGCAGCCGCACTCGGGCCCGTCGGGGCGGACGACGACGTGGCCGATCTCGCCCGCGTATCCGTGCGCCCCGGCCTCGATGGTGCCTTCGATGCCGATCGCGCCGGCGATGCCGGTGCCCAGCCCCACGAAGAAGAACCGGTCGGCGCCCTTGCCCGCGCCCAGCCGCCCCTCGGCGAGACCGCCGGTGCGTACGTCGTGGCCGAGCGCGACCGGTACGCCCCCGAGGCGCTTGCCGAGCAGATCGCGCAGCGGTACGTCCCGCCAGCCGAGGTTCGCGGCGTACACGGCGGTTCCGCTTTCGGCGTCCACGATGCCGGGGACGGCGACCCCGGCCGCCACGGCGCTCCCGCCGAAGTGCTCGACGCCGTACGCGCGAAGGTCGGCGGCGAAGTCGAGAATGGTCCCGACGACCGCGTCGGGGCCGCGCTCCCGGTCGGTGGCCCGCCGCGCCTCGTACAACAGCGCGCCGTCCGCCCCGACCAGGGCGGCTTTCATACCGGTGCCGCCCACATCGAGGGCGATGACGTGTCTCACAAGAACAGTCTCGCGCGTAGACCCTTGAAAGGTCTAGTCCACTGGCCTGGATTGTTGCGTGTCCATACAAACGCCTGACGGCGTCCCGGCCTTGAGAGATGCCCGGTTGAGACGTTGCCGAAGCGAAACCCCGCAGTTGTGGACCTTAAACCTCCGGATAGGGGAAAATCACTGCCTTGTAACAGGGCGCCACAGGGGACCGACTGGGACCTTACGTACACCGGAAGAACAAGGGTGGGGACAGAGCTGTGCAGCAGCGCTACCTGGCAGTGACCGCGGCGATAGCCGCGATGGGCATGACAATGGCGCTGGCGGGTTGCGGTGCCACCGGGTCGTCGGGCGACGTCACCCTCAAACTCGTCGCGGCCGACTACGGGAACAGCCCGGCCAACAGCTCCGAGAAGTACTGGTCCGCGCTGGCCAAGGACTTCGAGACCAAGAACCCCGGGATCAAGATCGACGTCGACGTCCGCTCGTGGAAGACGGTCGACGCGGACGTCGCGTCGATGGTCAAGCGGGGGGAGGCCCCCGACATCGCGCAGATCGGCGCCTACGCCGACTACGTGAAGCAGGACGCGCTCTACAGCGCCGACGAACTCCTCAACATCCCCACCCAGGCGAACTTCCTGACGCAGCTGTCCGACGCGGGGAAGGTCAACCGCGTCCAGTACGGGCTGCCGTTCGTCGCGTCCACGCGGCTGCTGTTCTACAACGAGAAGCTGTTCAACGAGGCCGGTCTGAGCGCTCCGAAGACGTGGGCCGACATCGAGGCGGACTCCAAGGCGCTGAAGGAGAAGGGCGTCACCACGCCGTTCGCGCTGCCGCTGGGGACCGAGGAGGCGCAGGCCGAGACGATGATGTGGCTGCTGAGCGGCGGGGGCGGCTACACGGAGACCGCGGACGACTCGTACAGCATCGACTCGGCGCAGAACGTGGCCACCTTCAGGTGGCTCCAGAAGAACATGGTCGAGGCCGGGCTGACCGGGCCCGTGGCACCGGAGAAGCTGGACCGCGCCGCCGCGTTCACGGCGTTCAACGCGGGCAAGGTCGGCATGCTGAACGGCCACCCGACGCTGATGCAGGAGGCCGAGAAGGCCGGCGTCAAGGTCGGGATGGTGCCGCTGCCGGGCATCAACGGCACGTCCAAGTCCTCGATGGGTGTCGCCGACTGGATGATGGCGTTCAAGCAGCCCGGCCACCGCGAGGCGGCGGGCAAGTTCCTGGACTTCGTGTTCAGCGACAAGAACGTGCTGGACTTCGTGGGCCAGTACGACCTGCTGCCCGTCACCTACAGCGCGAACGAGGCGATGGCCGCGGATCCGGAGTACGCGGACCTGAGCAAGTTCCAGGAGGCGCTGCCGACGTCGCAACTGCCGCCCGTCGGCAAGACGTCGTGGGCGAAGGTCAGCGAGAGCATCAAGAAGAACATCGGCAAGGCCGTCGAGCCGGGCGTGAACCCGTCGACGGTGCTGGGGGAGATCGCGCGGGACGCGGTCACGGCGGAAGCCGCGGAGTAGCGTGCCGGATCCCGAACCCGAAGAGCCCGCGCCGCCGCCGGCGCCGCCCGCGTCCGATCTTTCCGAACGGGACAGGGCGGTGCTGGCGATGGAGCGACGCGGGTGGCCGGGGCCTGGCGCGAAGGAGCGCGCGATCCGGGAGAACCTGGGTCTCTCGCCGACCCGGTACTACCAGGTCCTGGGCGCCCTGCTGGACGACCCCCGGGCCCTGGCCCACGACCCGGTAACGGTGAACCGCCTACGCCGAGTCAGGGCCGCCCGCCGGGAGCGCCGTTGAGGTCCCCCTCGGCCCGGCGACCGGTCGCGCTCACGGATGTCCTCAATCGCCGGACGGGCTTGATTTCGCCCTCGGCCCGGTGCGCGGGCGCGGCTTACTGACGTCCTCAAGCGCCGGACGGGCTGGATGGGTGCCCCCGGTCCGGTGGGCGGGTGCGGGTCAAGGATGTCCTCAAGCGCCGGACGGGCTGGGGGTGGCCCCGCCGCCTTCCAAGACCGGAGCGGGCCGGGTTGTTTTGACGCGGGCCTGGAAGGGGGACGGGCAGGGG
>NZ_WWJY01001086.1 GCF_009865405.1 Streptomyces sp. SID3212
GGTGGCCCGCCATGTCCTGGACGTGATGCTGACGCTGCTCGACTCCGCGCGGGAAGGGTCCGCCCTGCCGGTGGACTCGACCTGTACACGGCCCGATCCCGTGGCGGCGCGCCCGTAGCGGCGGCTCGTATTCCCTTTGATTACCCGGCCATTCGTCAGGCCACTTAATTTCCGTCCACTTCACTTCCCGGAAATTTATTTACCTGACACACCCTCTCGCAGCCCCCTGTTCACCAGTACTGCGAACGAAAGGCGAAAGCCGTTGACTTGATAACACTCTTGGTTTTACATGGCGGTTACTGGCTGGACAGGGAGGGCCGCCCATGCATGACCGCAGGAAGTCCGGTGAGGCGCGAATAGCCCATTTCCTCGCCGACCGTTTGCGTCCCGCGCTGTATACCGGCCGGCTTCCCATGGACGTGGACGCCTGGCACATCCCGGGTGAGCCGGTCCCTGTCGAGGTCGCTCTGCGCGCGGAGTACACGCCGTTCGTCGTCGGCGACTCCTGGGGCGGCCCGTGGTCCACCACGTGGTTCCGGGTCCGCGCGGACGTCCCGGAGCGGTGGGCGGGCCTGCGGGTCGAGGCCGTCCTCGACCTGGGGTCCGCCGAGGGCCTCGTCCACGACGAACTGGGCACGCCCCTCCAGGGGGTGCACGCGCGCAACCGCTCCGTCCTGCTCTCCACCGCGGCGAGCGGCGGCGAGCCCGTCCATCTCCTGGTCGAGGCCGCCGCCAACCCGCCGATCGACGCGGCGTCGGGCACCGGTACGCACTACGGCGACCCGCTGACGGTCGGCGACGAACCGCTCCACCGGCTGGTGCGCGCCGATCTCGCGGTCCGCGACGAGGACGTCTGGCAGCTCATCCATGACATCGATGTCCTGGACGGGCTCATGCGCGCGCTCCCTCCCGGACTGCCGCGCCGCCACGCCCTCCTGCGCGCCCTGGAGGACGCCGTGGACGCGGTGGACCCCCGGGACATCCCCGGGACCGCCGCGCGGGCCCGCGCAATCCTTGCCCCCGTCCTCGCCCGCCGCGCGTACGACTCCGCGCACACGGTCGCCGCCGTGGGGCACGTCCCTCCCCCGGCGGCCCGGCTGTGGCCGACGCGGGAGAGCGTCCGCAGGAGCGCCCGCGCCTTCAGCAGCATGGCGGCGCTGGCCGACGAGTACCCGGAGCTGACCTTCGCGGCCTCCTCCGCGCAGCGGTACGCCTGGATGAGGGACCACCACCCGCATGTCTTCGAGCGGGTGCGCAAGGCCGTGGCCGACGGCAACTGGGTGCCGGTGGGCGGGATGTGGGTGGAACCGGACGGAAGTCTGCCCGGCGGAGAGGCGCTGGTACGGCAGTTCGTCCACGGCCGCCGCTTCTACCGGGAGGAGCTGGGCGCCGACACCGACGGCGTCTGGCTGCCGGGATCCTTCGGAATGAGCGCCTCCTTCCCGCAGGTGGCCGCGCTCGCCGGGGCCCGCTGGTTCCTCTCCCGCCAACTGCCCGACGGGGACACGGACGCCGTGCCCCACCACACGTTCTGGTGGGAGGGCCTCGACGGCACAAGGCTGTTCAGCCACTCCCCGCCGACGGGCGGGAGCGACGCCGGGCCGGCCGGGGGCGGGTACGGCGGCGAGTACAGCGGCGAGCTCGACAGGGAGCACGGCGCGGCTCTCACCGGGGGCGAACTGGCCGGCGCGGTCGAGGCGTTCGCCGACAAGGGCGGCGGCACCCGCTCACTGATGCCCTTCGGCGACACGGACGGCGGACCGACCCGCGAGATGCTGGAGCGCGCCCGCAGACTGGCCGACCTCGAAGGCTCCCCGCGCGTCGGGATCGTCGCCCCGTCGCACTTCTTCCGCGACGCGCTGGACGAGTACCCGGACGCGCCGGTGTGGCGCGGCGAGCTGGACCTCGCGGCCCACCAGGGCACGTACACCGGCCAGGCCCGCACCAAGCGCGGCAACCGCCGCAGCGAATCCCTGCTGCGTGAGGCCGAGTTGTGGTCGGCGACGGCCGCCGTGCGGGACGGCATCCCGTATCCGTACGACGAGCTCGAATCGCTCTGGAAGAAGGTCCTGCTGCACCAGTCCCACGACGTCCTGGCGGGCACTTCGATCGCCTGGGCGCACCAGGAGGCGGAGCAGACGTACCGCGAGGTCCACCGCAGGCTGGAGCATCTGATCCGGCGGGCCGTGGGCGCGCCGGACGCCGTCTCCGTGTCCGAGGTCTCCGTCTTCAACGCGGGACCGCTCCCCCGCCGCGAGATCGTCGTCCTGGACGGCGACCGGCCCGCGGACGGCGGCCAGTTGCTGTCCGACGGGCGGATCGCCGTCCTCGCCGAGGCGCCCGCGCTGGGCCAGGGCCCGGCCGGGCTGCCG
>NZ_WWJY01001087.1 GCF_009865405.1 Streptomyces sp. SID3212
GGGAGGCGACGTGGGCCACGAGCTCGACGTGGCGGCGTGGACGGCACCGGAGGTCGTGGTGGACCCGGACCCGGCGGCGGTCGAGTTCTACGACAGCGCGTACGTGGACTACCTGTTCCGGGTCGCGAACGCGCGGGAACGGTGGCGGGGGCCGGCCGACGGGCGGCGCGGGTGAGGTCCGGGCGCTGAGCGCGCCCTTCGGCCGGCCGGGCCGTCCCGGTGCGCGGTCAGCGTGGCGAACGGCAGAGAAGCCGGACCGGGCCCATCAGGCCCGTGACACGTTGGCCGGGGAAGACGAAGTGGGTGGGGCTGGTGGCGTCCAGGTGCGGGGCGAGGGTGCCGTAGACGGTGATCTCGACGATATGCGGGCCGGGGGCCGCCAGGTCCGGCACGTCGAACTCGTACGGGGAACAGATCCGTACACCCGCCGGCACACCGTCGATCCGTACCTCGGCCGTGCCCCGGACCCGTCCGAGGTCCAGGATCGTGCGACCGTCCGCCGCACTGCCGGCGGGCAGGGTCACCTCGCGGGTGTAGCGCACTCCGCCGCTGTACTCGGCGAGGCCCTGCGTCTCCCAGTCGCCGGTACGGATCAGGCCCGGGCCGACCGCGCAGCGTACGGGGCCGGCCAGCGCGGCGCCGCCCCGGTGGCCCGGGCGCGTTTCCAGGCGCAGGGCGAGGGTTCTGGGGTGGGGTGGTGCTGCGGCGGTGGGAGGTTGCCGGATCAGGGATACGGTCAAGGTGTGTACGCCGTCGGACCTCGGGGCCGCCTCTTCGACCGGGTGCTCACGGCCGTCGACAAAGGCCCTCGTACCGGGGGTGTGTACGTCGACGGTCAACTCAGCTGCGCCGGACGGTAGTTCGCACCACAGCCACTCCACCGCTCCCCGCTCGCCCGGGACCGCGAACCTCAGTGGTACGACCGTGCCGTCGTCGGCCTCCGGGTCCAGCCAGGCGGCGCCGGGCAGCGGGTGCGGGCGGCGGCGCAGGCACAGTGCGGCCGGGTCGCCGGACTGTTCGCGCCGCACCTCGACCGGGACGTGTGCCCCCGCCGCGTGCCCGGACCACCAACCGGCGTGGCTGTGCAGGCCGGTGATCCGGCCGTCACCGTGGTCGAGCGTCGCGTCCACCAGTACGGGGGAAGCGGCGGCGGTCGATTCCACGACGACGGTGTTGTCACCGACACGCAGGGCCGGAGCGATCTCGTGCCGCCGGACCCTCGGGACGGTGTGGTCGGTGTACGGGTCGAATCCGCCCTGTCTGCCGAGCACGTGGCCGTTGACCCGCAGGACGCAGGAGCCGTGAGAGGCGATCTGGATCGTCGCCCGGGTGGGAACCGCGGTGAGGCTGAAGGTTGTTCCCACGCTGTTCCGGCCGGGACCCGCGACGATCCACTCGGGGCGGCGGTAGCGGTCCGGGTCGCGGATCAGCGCGAAGTGCGCCCGTAGGTCGGTTTGTTGATCAGGCGTCAGAGTGAGTTCCAGGAAGTGTGGGCCCGGCTGTACGCGCACCCGTCCCAGGGCGAGGTGGCCCTCGTCGTCCAGGGCGACCGGCCGGCCGTCCAGGCGCGCGGACTTGGCCGCGGCGGCTCCCACCGCCAGGTGGCCGTCGAAGGCGTGGACCAGGTGGAGTTCGGCCTCGACGCGGACCGTGGTGCCCGCCGCCGTCGGGCCCAGGTGCAGGAACTCCTCAGGGACATGGCCCTTGGGGCCGAGCACGGCACGGTGGATCGGGTCCTTGTGGATGCCGAGGGTGTCGGACCAGACGAGCGGCGTACGGTCGCCGTCCGCGCCGACCAGGACCGCACGCGCTCCGAAGGTGGCGTGGGCGGTCGCCTCGTGCCGGCTGTCCGCGTCCGCGCGCCGCGACCGGGCCCATCCGTCGCGTACACCGTCCTCGCCCGGCCCTTCCACACGGTGGCGGAAGGTGCGGCACATCGTCACGTGAGGGGGAGCAGAGGCGGTGGGGGTGGAGTACGGGTCCGTGGCCGGGCGGGCGAAGTCGCCCCACGTGTTGTCGAGGGTCGGGACAAGCGTCATGTGCCATGCCGCGTCCGGCGGGATCTCCAGGCACACGGCGGCCTCCCTGGCCGACCCGGTGGGCGGGTCGGCCGTCCCGGCCGCGGTCTCCGCACCCGCCGGGAAGACGAGCAGCGCCGCCGGTCCCGTGTCGAAGGGCACGTCGACCTCGACACACCGGACGTCGTCCTCGACCGCCCGGACCGGCAGGGTGCGGGGCGCACCGCCGAACGGGTCGAGCAGGACGGCCGGGCCCGCCACGTCCCGTACCCGCACCCGGGCCGTACGGGCGTAGCGGGCCGGGTCGAAGTCGTACCGGGCGTCGAGCCAGCCCAGAGCCGCGCCGCGCTCGTCGGGCGCGGCGACGGCCGCCTGGGTAGCGCGGGGCGCCCCGGCGGTCAGGAACACCACGGTGGCCCCGTCCACGCGCCGCCCGAGCACGGGG
>NZ_WWJY01001088.1 GCF_009865405.1 Streptomyces sp. SID3212
CGGCGGCGGTACGGGCACGGGGGCCGGCAACGGCGGCCGTGGCCGGCGCGGCCGGGGTGGCGGCGGAGCGGGCGGCGAGGGCGGCGGTCGCCGCACGGCTGCCTGACCGTCTCTCCATCCAGCACGACGTACGTACGCCCGGCAGTGCTCACGCGCTGCCGGGCGTCCGTGCGTCCGTGCGTCCGTGCGTCCGTGCGTCCGCAGTCTCGCGTCGGCCGTTTGTGACGCGGGTGGCTCCTGAGGCGGTACGAACGGGTTCCGGGTGGTGAACGTCCCGGAAATTCAGGCGCGTTGGGGGGACGTGGTCTTGACGTGTACATATCTACGCGCGTCATCATGGGGACATGCGAATTCCCCCACGTATCGCCGCCCTGGGCTCCGTCGTAGCCCTCGCCTCCACCCTCCTGGTCGGCACGGCCGCCCTCAGCGCGTCCGCCGCGCCGAGCGCCGTCGGCAGCATCTGCTACGGCAGCCTGCCGTCGCAGGCCCGGACGACCCTCAACCTCATCGCCCGTGGCGGGCCGTTCCCGTACTCCCAGGACGGTGCCGTCTTCCAGAACCGTGAGCGCCTGCTCCCCCTCCAGGCGTCCAGCTACTACCACGAGTACACCGTCGTGACCCCCGGCTCCCCCGACCGCGGCGCCCGCCGCATCATCACCGGCAAGAAGGTCGACGAGGACTACTACACCTCCAACCACTACGCGTCGTTCTCGCTCGTCAACTACGGCTGCTGACACCACGTCCGCTCACCGGCCCGGGCGGCGGAGACCGCCGCCCGAGACCAGGAAAGGTAACCTCCGTCCCATGACCGTGACCTATGTGATCGACGGGGCGGAGGTCACCGACCTGGACAGCTTCTGGCGGGTGATCGGCGCCGCCGTGAACGGACCCGGCGGGTACTTCGGGAGCAATCTCGACGCGCTCGTGGACTGCCTGCGCGGCGGGTTCGGCACACCCGACGACCGTGACTTCGCCTTCGAGTGGCGCGCGCACGACGTCTCGCGCGCGCGGCTGGACGAGGCGGCCGCCGGTACGGGGCGCTCGGTCTTCGGTGAACTCGCCGAGATCATCGAGGAGGGCGCGCCGGGAGGGCTGCGGCTCGTCTGACGCGCCGTCCGGTACGTCGTCCGATACGGAGCTGACACGCCGTCAGGCCCGCCGCCCTCAGCCTGTGTTCGTACGCGCGTCCGCTTCGTCCGGCAGCGGGATCCACTTGTGCGACCAGGCGATGACCGACTCCAGCACCGGTTCCAGTTCGCGTCCCCGCTGGGTGAGGTGGTACTCGACCTGGACCGGTGTGGTGGCCACCACCCGGCGCTCGATCAGCTCGTCCTCCTGGAGCGCCCGCAGCCGCTGCGCCAGCATGGTGTCGCTGACGCCGGGGATCGCCGCCTTGATCTGCCCGTACCGGTGCTGCCCGGTGAACAGGGCGCGCAGGACCGCGCCCGTCCACCGGGTGCCGATCAGCTCGATCGCCGTGTGGAAGCGCGTGCACACCGGATGGATGCCGGTCATGGCTTCACGGCCGCCGGCCGGGGCGCGCGCAGCGGGCGCAGCACCTCGCCGACCCGCTTGAGCTCGTCGAACATCGCCTTCGCCGACCCGGTCATGGCGTCGTCGGCCGCGAAGCCCCCGTCCTCGGTGACGAGCCGGTGGGCGAAGGGGATGACGACCGCCTCGAACAGCGGGGTCATCCGGAGCGTGGTGACGACCTGCTTGATCATCTGGGCCGCCCGGGTGCCCCCGGCGACGCCGCCGTAGCTGACGAGGCCGACCGGCTTGTGGTGCCACTCGTTGTGCAGGTAGTCGAGGGCGTTCTTCAGCTCCGCGTTGTAGCCGTAGTTGTACTCCGGCATGACGAACACGAAGGCGTCGCCCTCGGCGATCTTCGCGCTCCAGTCGCGGGTGTGCTGGTGGGTGTACTGCCCCAGCCGGGGGTGGTGCGGTTCGTTCATGAACGGCAGGTTCACCTCGGCGAGGTCTATCAGCTCGATGTCCTCGAAACCACCGTGCTTGCGCGCTTCCGCGTCGACCCACTGCCCGATGGTCAGGCCGATCCGGCCGGGCCTGGTGCTCGCCACGATGATCTTCAGGTGCGCCACTGCTGTCTCCTAGTGAGGGGCCGGCCGACAGGGGGGATCACCTGACCGGCACGTGAGGAGACTACGGATTTCTTAGTCGATAAGCAAAACTTAGTGGCGAGGTGGGTGCGCCTCCCGTCAGTGGCGCCGGGGGAGTGTCCGCTCCAGGCGCCGCCGCTCCGGCCCCTCCGGTACGTACCGCACCGCGTCCTGGGCCGTCCGCCGCGCGCCACCGCCCGCGTCCTCGTCCGCCAGGATCCGCGCCAACGCAGCGATGGCGCGCGAGTCCTGACGTACCGCCAGAGCGCGCGCCGCCTCGGCGGCCGTGTCCGCCTCCTGGTCCGCCAGCCGGGCCGCCAGCGCCTCCCGCAGGGAGGGGGTGTCGTCCGCCACCCCCGCCAGGGCCCGGACCGCCGCCTTCCGTACGGAGGCGTCCGCGTCGCCGCTGAGCAGGACCAGCGCCCACACCGCGTCCCGGTGCCCGT
>NZ_WWJY01000107.1 GCF_009865405.1 Streptomyces sp. SID3212
CGGCGCGGCGGCGCCCACGGCGAGCATGGCCGCGGCGACGGCCACGGCCGACACATTCCGCACAGCGGAGCGATGCATCCGTACCTCCAGTCAGGAACCGTCCGCGCACTGTAACTTCACCGCAACCCGCCCGCCAGGACCGTCTCGAACAGTGGTGCGGCGGCGGCCCGCCCCCGCTAGCATGCGCGCCCATGACGGACGACGTACGCAACATCGTGCTGGGCGTGGTCGCCGCGGGGGTCACCGCTTCTCTCGGGTGGATCTTCCGCACCTATCTCTGGCGGCGCGCGCTGCGCCGCAAGCAGGCCTTCTTCGGGCTCCCCGGGCACTCCGAGTGCCTGCTCGTGGTCAACCGGGAGGCGGGCGGCGACGGCGCGGTCCACCGCTACGACGTCTTCGCCCTGCTGGAGTTGTCCGCCCTCATCAAGGACTGCGGCGCGCACGCGAGGATCGTCCAGCACGACGCCACCCAGCAAGGCTTCGGTGAGCGCACGGAGTTCTGCCTCGGCGGGCCGGCCTCGAACCGCCGGATGACGGCTCACCTCCAGACCCTGCTGCCCGGTGTGACGATCAACACCCAGTCGGAGCCGGGACCGGACCGCGGGGCGTACGAGATCGGTTCCGAGCGGTACGCGGCGGAGCCGGGGGTCGCCGAGTACGTCCTGCTCGCGCGCCTCACCGCCGGCGAGGAGGCGCGCCCGGTCTTCCTGTTCTGCGGGCAGCGGGCGATCACCAACCAGGCGGCCTCCCGCTATCTGGCCCGCCACCACGAGAAGCTGGCGCGCAAGTACGGCGGCGGCTCGTTCTGCCTGCTGCTGAAGGTGGTCAACTCGCAGGCGTACGGCCCCGACGTGGTGGAGCTGGTGGCGGACGTGACGCGGGCGGCCCAGCAGCCCCGGCAGGCCCCGCAGGGGGCGGACGCGGCGTAGTACGACGCGGGAGGGGCCGTACGAGACGCGACGCGGGAGGGAGCGTACGAGTACGGGACGGACACCGCGGAACGGCACCCCCGCCGCTTACCTCCGCGACGCGGGCCCGCTCCACATCGAGCACAACCCGACCGGCTCGCAGCTGACCTTCCACCCGCCCCGGCCGGACGTTGGCGCACGCCGGTCCACGGTACGAGAAGTGATCTCCGGCTGCTGCCGGACGGGCCATTGCCCCTGAGCTACTGCGCGCCCGGCAGCAGCGTCCCTGGTTCGGCCGGGGGTACCCCCGCGGCCTCTGTTCTCGGACTGCGCCGCTGCCTTCTGGCCAGCCGGTGGGCGAACCAGGAGAGCAGCATGCACATCCCGATGTAGATCGGCGAGATCACCATCACCACAGGGATGAACGGCAAATCGTAGTCGAGATTCGACGCGATGAGCTTTCCCGCGTGGAGAAACTCCTCATAGGTGATCAGATAGCCCAGCGAGGTGTCCTTGAGCGCGACCACCAACTGGCTGACGATCGTGGGGAGCATGGCCCGTGCCGCCTGCGGCACCAGCACGTAGCTCATGACCTGGGTCTTGCGCATGCCCAGCCCGTACGCGGCCTCCCGCTGCCCGCGCTCGACCGAGTTGACTCCGGTACGGAACACCTCGGCGAGCACGGATCCGTTGTAGAAGGTCAGTCCGGCCACCAGCGCGGGCATGGCCTGCACCCGCAGCGCCACGAAGATGAAGAAGATCATCACCAGGACGGGCATGGCCCGGAAGAATTCGACGAGCAGGGTGGCGAGCCACCGCACCGGCCGGTGCGCGGACAGCCGCCCGGCGGCGAGCACCACACCGAGCGCCAGCGAGAGCACGGCCGCGAGGGCGAACGCCTTGAGGGTGTTGCCCAGGCCGCGCAGGAGAAGTTCCTGAATCCCCTTGTACTGGAAGGGAGTCCACTTGACGGCGGTGAACTGCCCGGAGTCCAGCAGGAGGAAGAGCAGCCAGCAGACGACCCCCACGAGCGCGGCGGTCGACACCACCGCGTACACGCCGTGCCGCCGCCGGGTGCCGGGGCCCGGGAGGTCGTAGAGGACCGTCGACTCGCTCACCGGGCGATCCCCCAGCGCTTCTCCATCACGCCGAAGAGGGCGCTGAGGGACAGGGTGATGATCAGGTAGCCGACGGCGATCCAGACGAAGGTCCAGACGATGCTGAACCCCCGCTCGTTGAGCGTCCGGTAGGTGCCGAGCAGCTCGGTGACGCTGAACGCGCCCGCGATCGCGGAGTTCTTCGCCAGGGCGATCAGGGTGGAGCCGACCGGCGGGATGACCGTACGGAACGCCTGCGGCAGCACCACGTACGCCAGGGTCTGGGGGAAGGTCATCCCGAGGCTGCGGGCGGCCTCCCCCTGGCCCTTGGGCACGGTGTTGATGCCGGAGCGCACCACCTCGCAGATGAAGGCCGAGGTGTAGCAGCCGAGCGCGAGGACCGCGAACAGCCGGAAGGGCAGGACCAGTCCGAAGCGCGGCAGCCCCAGCAGGACCGCGAAGAAGAGGAGGGTCAGCGGGGTGTTGCGCAGGATGTTCACCCAGGTCGCGCCGACCGCCCGCAGGGCGCGGACGGGAGCGACCCGAAAGGCGGCCATGAGCAGTCCCACGGACAGCGCGATCAGGGACGCGTAGAACGTCAGCTCGACCGTGCCGAGGAAACCCTCGCGGTAGAGCGGGAAGTTCTGGGTCAGTACGTCCATGGCCGGCCTCAGCTCGCCGGGTAGCGGTCGACGGGCGGGGCGGAGGTGGCGGGGCGGCCGGAGAGACCCAGGGTGGCGTCGTACGCCTTCCGCCAGTCGCCGTTGTCCCGGTGGGCCTCGACGGCGTCGTCGAGCGCCAGGCGCAGGGCGTGGTCGCCGCGCGGGACACCGATGCCGTACGGCTCCTCGGAGAAGGTCTCACCGACCACCTTGAGCTCGTCGGGGACCTTGGCCGCGAAGCCCTGGAGGATGGTGTCGTCGGTGGTGACGGCGTCCACCTGGAAGGTCAGCAGATTGTCCACACAGACGGAGTAGGCGTCGTACGCGACGAGTTCCGCGCGCGGGTGGTCCCGCCGGATGCGCTGGTACGGGGTGGACCCGGCGGCCGAGCAGACCCGCTTGCCCGCCAGGTCCCGGGGGCCCTTGATGTCCTTCTCGTCCGCGCCGACGAGCAGGGACTGGCCCGCGAGGTAGTACGGGCCCGCGAAGCCGACGAGCTTCTTGCGCTTGTCGTTGATGGTGTAGGTGCCGACGTAGTAGTCGATCTGCCCGTTCTGGAGGGCGGTTTCGCGGTTGGCCGAGGCGATCGTACGGAAGCTGACGGTCCGTGGGGCGAAGCCGAGGGAGGCGGACATCATCCGGGCGATCTCGATGTCGAAGCCGGAGTAGACGCCGGTGGCCGGGTCCTTCTCGCCCAGGTACGGCTGGTCCTCCTTGGCCCCCACGACCAGATGGCCGCGCCGCTTCGCCTTCTTCCAGGTGGCCGAGTCGGGGAGCCGGAAGGCGGCGTCCACGGCGTACCGGGGCAGGGCCTCCACCCGGGGTCCCTTCACCGGCGGGCTGCCGTCCTTGCCGCAGCCCGCGCCGAGCGCGGCGGCGAGCAGGACGAGCGCCGCAGCCGTGGACGTGCGCGCCGTACGCGGCGTTCTGCCGGGCATCACGGTCCGCACTCACCCCCTCTCGACCGGTCGAGGTCAGCGCAAACTATCCAGCCGGACAAGGGACTTCACGGCCGACACGCTAAAATCGGGCATAAGCCGTATTTACTGCACAGGGGCGTCGGTACGGGTGTACGCGCACGGGCAGTCCCGCGGGGGCAGCCCCTGGCGCCGGGCTCTCGCCCCGGTCCAGGCCCTGTCGGCGCGCCGGGTTCTCCCCCGGCCCCGGCCCCGTCGGCGCCTCAGACCTCCTGGGCCTCCGCGTACACCTGGGACAGTTCAGGCGCGCCCGTGCCGGCCCACTCGACGCCCGCCTCCACGACCCGGATCTCCCGGCCGGACGCGAGCCGTACGACGGGGTGGCCGTCGGGCCAGATGTTCCAGACGGCGCCGGGGATCGTACGGACGATGACCGTGCCCAGGTAGAGGCCCGCGTCGTTGCCCAGCCAGGGCAGCTCCTCCGGGTCGTCGCGCCAGCGCGGCGGCAGCTGGTCGAGCGCCTCCAACGACGCCGGGGAGTCGTCCAGTTCGAGCCCGCTCTGCCCTGCCCGGACGCGCAGCAGCTCGCATTCGGCGAGCAGCTCGGCAACGCCGGCCGACTCCCCGGCGGCGGAGGCGGGCAACAGACCGGGGGTGTCGCCCCGCCGCTTGCGCCAGTTGTCCAAGAAAGGGATGTTCATACTGCTCAGCCTGCCATTCCCCCGGCCGGGTCACCATAGGGCGCGCGGCCGGGCGCCGGGGTGGTCCCGCACGGTGAGACCGCGCCCGGAGCCGGATGGTTGCTCAGAGCCGAATGGTTGCTCACCGGATGGTCGCTCAGAGGTCGAGGTCCACCACGACCGGGGCGTGGTCCGAGGCGCCCTTGCCCTTGCGTGCCTCACGGTCGACGTAACTGTCCTTGACCGCCGTGGCGAACGGCCCGTTCCCGTACACCAGGTCGATCCGCATGCCCCGGTTCTTGGGGAAGCCCAACTCGCGGTAGTCCCAGTAGGTGAACGGACGGTCGTACTTGAGCGGGCGGGGCACCACGTCCGTCAGCCCCTCGGCCAGCAGCGCGGCGAGCGCGGCCCGCTCCTCCGGGGTGACGTGGGTGGCGCCGTCGAACAACGACCGGTCCCAGACGTCGTCGTCGGTCGGGGCCACGTTGAAGTCACCGAGCACGGCGAAGGGGCGCTCCCCCGCCACGTCCTCCCGTACCGCCGCGCCCAGCGCGTCGAACCACCGCAGCTTGTACGCGAAGTGGTCGTGGCCGACCTCGCGGCCGTTGGGCACGTACACCGACCAAAGGCGCACGGGACCGCACAGCGCGGAGACGGCGCGCGGCTCCCGCACGCCCTCGTACTCGGGCCCGCCGGGCAGGCCCTTCACGACGTCCTCCAGGCCCACCCGGGAGAGCAGCGCCACCCCGTTCCACCTGCCGGTCGCGTGGACCGCCGACTCGTACCCCAGCTCCTTCAGCTGCTCGGAGGGGAACTGCTCCTCCGTGCACTTGGTCTCCTGGACGCACAGCACGTCCGTCCCGCTGCTCTCCAGCCAGGCCAGCAGCCGGGGCAGCCGGGCAGTGATCGAATTGACGTTCCAGGTCGCGATGCGCATGCTCCCCAGCCTATCGGCGGGGTGTGACAGTCACCGGCTCCCCGGCCCCGGAGGGCGCTCCCGGGTGCCTCAGACGTCCGCCGAGTCGCCCGGCGCCAGCCTGCTGTGGTCCGTACCGCCGAGGGATCCGAGGAGGCTCCCGTAGAGCCCCAGGCCGGGCTCGGCGAGCAGCACGTCGTGGATGTCGTACGCGCGTACCGGCTTGACCTCGCGGAGGTAGTCGATCACCTCGGACGCCTTGCTCCAGGGCGCGTGGAGGGGCAGCAGCAGGGTGTCGACGGGCTGGTCGGGCACGGTCAGCGCGTCGCCCGGGTGGAAGAGGGAGCCGTCCACGAGATAGCCGACGTTCGTGACGCGCGGGAGGTCGGGGTGGATCACGGCGTGCAGTTCGCCGTGGACCCGGACGTCGAAGCCGGCCGCCGTGAAGGTGTCGCCGTGGCCGACCGTGTGGACGCGGCCGGGGAAGGCCGCGGAGATCTGGTCGGCGACGCTGCGCGGCGCCCACACCTCGACGGCCGGATCGGCCTCCAGTCCGGCCCGCAGCCGGTCCTCCGCGAAGTGGTCGGGATGTTCGTGGGTGACGAACAGGGCGTCCGCGCCGACCGCCGCGTCCGCCTCGGTGAACATACCGGGGTCGATGACCAGCGTCCGCCCGTCCTTCTCCAGCCGGACGCAGGCATGTGTCTTCTTGGTGAGCTTCACCGCGGAGCACCTCTCCCTATGAGCGCTGCGAACTGAGCGTTACGGGTCCGGTCCCGCCCGCGTCCCGTCCCGCCCCTCTTCCCTTTCCATCCTCCTACGCCTGGGGGCGGGTCTCCTCCTGGATCACGGTCGCGGCGACGCGGAAGGCGGAGTTCGCGGCGGGAACACCGCAGTAGACGGCCGTCTGCATCAGCACTTCCTTGATCTCGGCCGGGGTGAGGCCGTTGCGCAGGGCCGCGCGGGTGTGGAAGGCCAGCTCCTCCAGGTGCCCGCCCGCGACGAGCGCCGTCAAGGTCACCGCGCTGCGGGTCCTGCGGTCCAGGCCGTCCCTGGTCCATACCTCGCCCCAGGCGTAGCGCGTGATCAGCTCCTGGAAGTCACCGGCGAAGTCGTCGGCGCCGGACATGGCCCGGTCCACGTGCGCGTTGCCGAGGACCTCACGGCGTACCCGCATGCCCGGCTCGTACGGGTCGGGCCGTACCGGTCCCGGAGAGCCGCCCACGGCCCGCGGCTGCTCGGCGGGGGCGATCTCGGCCACCGGGCCGACGGTCGGGGAGACGGCGGGGGCGACGGCCCGGTCGGGCAGCACGGTCAGCCCGGTTGCGGTGTCGGAGGGGTTGAACCAGGCCGTGGAGAAGTGGTGGACGAGCAGGTCCGTGACGGCGGCGGGCTGCTCGACGGGCGCCAGGTGCGAGGCACCGGGCACGAGGGCCAGCCGGGCGTCCGGTATGCCGGCCACCAGGGTGCGCGCCTCGGCGGGCCCGGTGACCTGGTCCTCGGCACCGACCAGGACCAGGGTGGGGACGCTGATACGGCCCAGCTCGGCGCGGATGTCGAAGGCGGCGAGCGCCTCGCAGGCGGCGATGTAGCAGCCGGGGTCGGTGGTACGGACCATCTGGACGGCCCACTCGACGATGGCCGGCTGAGCGGCGGCGAAGCCGGGCGTGAACCAGCGCTCGGGCGCGGTCCGGGCCATCGGGTCGAGCCCGTTGGCGCGGACGATCACCCCCCGCTGGCGGAACTCGTCGGCGGTCCCGAACCGGGGCGAGGCGGCCACCACGGCGAGCGACGCGATCCGGTCGGGCCGGCGCAACGCCAGCTCGGCCCCGATGGCCCCGCCGACGGAACACCCCGCGTACCCGAAACGCTGCACCCCGAGCGCGTCGAGCGTCCCCAGCAGCCGCTGCGCGAGCTCCGGAACACTGGTGGCGGGGTGCGCGGGCGCCCCCCCGTGCCCCGGCAGGTCGAACCGGATCACCCGCCAACTCCGGGCCAGCTCGGGCACCTGCCGGTCCCACATGTGCCAGGTGGTGCCGAGCGACGGCCCCAAGATCAACACTGGAGCGTCTTCCGGCCCGTCAGAGCGGTATTGCAGGGTCTTCTCTGTCGTCAGACTCACGCCCCGCACGCTCTCACATCCCACAGAATCTCATGAAGGGCGGTCCGGACGCCGTGCAGCCCTGTCCTACGCCTCCCACGTCTTCGCCACCGGGCGAAGGTCCTCTGCGTCCGACGTGAGGGAGAAGCGTCTCGTCGCGGCCGCGTCGTGAGTGACCGGACGGCCAACCGTCGACGACCGACCGAGGGGACCTGACTGAGGCAGGGGGAGCCCGCCTCGGCGCGACAGCAGGCGCCGCATCCGGGTCCTCCCCAGGACCGTGCGGTCCCGCACTGGCCCACTTGGCCCCCGGGATTCACCTGATGAGGTCGGCCAGGACCATGCCCCGGCGTCGGCACCGCCACCGTCGGCCTCGTGCAGGTGCCCACGCCGATGGAGGGTTGCATAGTCGGCATGTCACACATCTGCATCGATCGCGGAGGAGTTCGGACTTATGCTCATAACCGGGCTGGGACATGCGGGACTGTTCATCGAAACGCGCGCGGGATCGGTGCTGTGCGATCCCTGGGTCAACCCGGCGTTCTTCGGCTCGTGGTTTCCGTTTCCGGACAACACGGACCTGGACTGGGCGCACTACGGGCAGGCGGCGGACCACCTCTACGTCTCCCACCTGCACAGGGACCACTTCGACCCGGAGAACCTGCGCCAGAACGTGCGCAAGGACATCACCGTGCTGCTGCCGGGCTTCGTCACCGACGAGCTGGAGAGCGAGCTGCGCGCGCTCGGATTCAGCCGCTTCCTGCGAACCCGGAACTCCGTCCCCGTCGAACGGGACGGTCTGCGCATCATGATCACTGCGCTGAGCGGTCCCGGCGACGGTCCCATAGGCGATTCCGCACTGTCACTCGACGACGGTGAGACCGTGCTGCTCAACCAGAACGACGCCCACCCGCTCTCCATCCCCGCCATCCGCGAGTTCGGCGAGGTGGACGCGTACTTCGCGCAGTTCTCCGGCGCGATCTGGTACCCCATGGTCTACCAGCTCCCGTACACCGCGAAGGGCAAGCTCGCGGCCCGCAAGCGCCAGGGCCAGTTCGACCGGGCGGTGCGCTACATCGACGAGGTCCAGGCGAAACACGTGTACCCGAACGCGGGACCGCCGTGCTTCCTCGACGAGGCTCTCTTCGACACCAACGGCACCGGCCTGGACGGCGAGAGCATCTTCGTCGACCAACGGGAATTCCTGGAGCAGCTCGCGGAAGCCCGGCCGAACGTTTCGGCGCACCTGCTGCTGCCGGGGACGGTGGTGGACCCGCGGGAAGCCGCGGGCGAGCCGAACCAGCGTTACTCGACCGAAGAAATCGATCACATCTTCAACAACAAGCGCGAGTATCTGACGAAGTTCGCCCAAAGACAGCAACACACCCTTGCCGCCGAACGGAACAGCAGAGCCGCCGCGTTGCCACAAGAGCGCCTGCTGGCCGAGCTGAAAGGCTGGTGGGAACCGCTGATGGCCCGGGCCGAACAAATCTGCGCGGGGATCGGCGGCCCGGTGCGGCTGGACGTGGACGACGTCGCGGTGGTCCTCGACTTCCCTGCCCGGGAGGTCAGACTGTGGGACGGGGAGCCGTGCCGCTACACCCTGGGCGTCGCCGGCGACCTGGTGGCCACCAACATCGCGCGGCGCGAGGTCGACTGGTCCAACAGCCTGCTCCTGTCGATGCGGTTCACCGCCAGCAGGATCGGACCGTACAACGAGTTCCTGTACGTGTTCCTCAAGTGCCTCTCACCAGAGCGCATCGACTACGTCGAGAACTACTACGCCTCGATCGACGAGGAGAGCGAGGACATCGAGATCGACGGCTGGCGCGTCCAGCAGTTCTGCCCCCACCTCGGCGCGGATCTGGCCAAGTTCGGAACGATCGAGGACGGCAAGCTCACCTGCGCCATGCACGGCTGGAACTACGACCTGTCCACAGGCCGTTGTCTGACCGCTGACGGCCACGACATCCGCGCCACGCCCCTCGCCTGATCCTCGCAGGACGATGTTTCCCTCGCGGCCCCGGCCGCCGTCGACGCCCACCCGCGCCACGGGCCGCTTCGGGCCACCGGCCGAAACTCTGGCCCACACGTCAGCACAGAACGGGTAACGGAAAGCAGCGTGGCATCCCGGCACTTCCTGGATGCCACGCCCCGACCGGGATCCCTGCGGCAGAAGGGTACGGTCGTCTTCCGAGTCGATCAGATGGCCGAGCTCGATGCCCGGAACGGTCTGTGGACCGTACGGGTCCGGGCGCCTCCGCCGTGCTGGAGCACGGACGCGTCCTTGGCGCTCGCGCCGAGCATGTCGACGCGAAGCCGCTGGATCTCCTTGGAAGGCTCCAGGTCCAACTCTCGCCTGAGGACGTAGTGCAGGTCCTGGTACGCGTCGAGGGCCTCCGCGCGGCGGCCGGCACGGTGCAGGGACCGAATGAGCTGCTCGTGGAACCACTCGTGCAACGGGTAGTCGTTCACCAGTTTGCGCAGTTCGGGCAGGAAGTCCCGGTAGTGGCCCCGCCGGTGCTCCGTCTCGACACGCAACTCAAGCGCGCGGATCTTCAGTTCCTCGGCATGGGCGAGCTGTCCGGCCAGCACGTCGCCGGTGGGCACATTGCTGAGCAGAGGGCCGCGCCACAGTGTCATGGCCTGGTCCAGGGATTGGGAAGCGAGCGCGGGCGCGCCCTGGGCCAGTTCCGCCTGGGCGCGGCGGACAAGACGTTCAAAGAGGCAGAGGTCGATCTCCTCCTCCGACACAAGGAGGCGGTACCCAGGCGCTTGAGTGACCAGCAACTCCCGCTTCGGAAGGCTGGCACAGGCGTCAGCCAGCATCTTGCGCGCGTGGTAGATGTGGGTTTGCAGAGTCTTGAGGGTACCGGCCGGTGAACTCTCCCCCCATAACTCGCGGATGAGCGTGTCAGTGGCCACCGCCTGGGTGGGCTGGAGCGCCAGCACGGCGAGGATCTGACAGAGCTTTGGCGCTTTCGGGGCGAATACCTGACCGCCGTCGGTGATGATCTCGAAGGATCCCATGAGGCTGAACCGCACTACGCATGCTCCCGTACTGGCGCGATTCGCGCCCGTGTCGGTACTCGGTGTGTGGGCCAAACATTGGGGAGCGAACACGCCCCAGCCTGCATAAAAAAATGTAGGAGAATGTCACATTTCCGTACGTAGTCAGGGCGGTTTCGGCGGGCCTCCGGTACTGATGCCCATGGTGCGAAGCGGCCCAGGTCGCGCGCCGACCGCTTCGGGTCCCCCGGTGTCGGGCTCGTGGAGCGGCGCACCCCGCACCTGTTCCCGGGGCCGCCGCCTGGCGCTCAGGCGTCGCGCGGTGCCTCTCACTTCAACGACGCGAGCGCACCGCCGCCACACCGCCCGGCGCCCCGTCGCCGCCCACCCTGCCGGGACGAACTCACGAGTGGTGCGCCCGGAGCGGTGGGCGACGGCTCCACCGCTGACGTATCGCTTGGTCGTGCTGTGTCCTGCCCCATGGAAGAACCCCCGTGTGCCCCAGCTTCAGGTAAGACAGCCGCTCCCGGTTTCCGTGACGCGTGTTGAGCTCTCGCCGCGGTCCGGTGGAACAGGGCCTCCACACCCTCAGACTAAAAAGAACGTCCGTCTGGTTATTTATACAGGGTCATGCGTCCTGCTGCAGTACTGATTTGTTTCCAGTGGGGAACGACACAGGGCCTCTGAGCAGGGGTGGGTCGCGCGTCCGGCCCCCGCGCGCCCCAGCGCCCCGACCGCTTCCGAGAGGGCGCCCACCACGGTTTCCCGAGGTGAGGGGCGCAAGCCTGGAGCGGAACTGTCGCGCCGGCGCCTCTGGAGCGCGAAGGGGAAGCACGGGGCGCACCGAGGGGGCTCGGTTCGGCCGGGTGAGCGCCGACGGTGGCGTTTTCGTATACGAAGAAACCGAACGCGGTGCTGGTTTCCCGGGTCCCGGGGCCCTTCCTGCCGGCATGTCAGGCGTCCCCCGGGCCGGCCGCGGATCGGCGACAGCCCCGCGCGGCACTGCCCACCCCCGCCTTCAGGGCTCTTTGACCGCGATTTCAGCGGCGTCCGCTTCACTAGGTCCGTGACTGCCCGTCGGCGGTCACGCCGCCTGCCACGCGAAGGAACGCCCCCTCCCCGGCACGCCGGATCGTGGCGTCTCCGCCCGGCAGCTTCAACCGCGCCGCCGGGCCAGGGAGTTCGCTCCCCGAGATCCTCAGAGCCTGGCGGCTTCAGCCAGCGAATGAGTAGAGCGTTCTTCCTAGAGATGTGTTACGTTTCATCCCAGCGCAGTTGGAGCGTTCGTTCTACTTTCCGCACCTCACATCCCGGAGGCCTTCCCAGCATGAGCAACAAGCAGCCTGTCACCGTCATCGGCCTCGGCCCCATGGGGCAGGCGATGGTCAACGTCTTTCTCGAGAAGGGGCACGAGGTCACCCTCTGGAACCGCACCGCTTCTCGGGCGGATGACCTGGTCGCCAAGGGCGCAGTGCTGGCGTCGAGTGTCGAAGAGGCTGTCAAGGCGAACGACTTGGTCATTCTCAGCCTGACCGACTACGACGTGATGTACACCGTGCTCGAGCCGGCCGTCAGCGCCCTCCCCGGCCGTGTCGTCGTCAACCTCAGCTCCGACACGCCGGAGAAGACCCGTGCGGGTGCGCGGTGGATCGCCGAGCACGGCGGTGTCCACATCACCGGTGGCGTGACCGTTCCGCCCTCGGGCATCGGCAGCTCCGAGTCCAAGACCTTCTACAGCGGCCCGCTCGCGTCCTTCGAACAGCACAAGGCCACCCTCGAAGTCCTGACGAGCGCGGACTACCGGGGAGAAGAGGCCGGTCTGGCCGCTCTGATGTACCAGATCGGCATGGCCATGTTCTGGCCGTCGATGGTCAGCTACTGGCAGGCGATCGCGCTCGCCGACGCCAACGGCCTCAAGGCCGCGGACATCCTGTCCCACGCCAACGACACCATGGTGGCGATGCCCGGCTTCCTCGGCTTCTACGCGGACCGCATCGACAGCGGCAACCACGCGGGCGACGTCGATCGGCTGGCCATGGGCCTGGCGAGTGTGGAGCACGTCCAGCACACCATCGCCGACGCCGGTGTCGACACGTCGTTCCAGAGCGCCGTCGTCGACCTCTTCCGCCGAGGCATCGAGGCGGGACACGAGAACGACAGCTTCTCCAGCCTGCTGGAGCTCCTGCGGAAGAAGTAGTCGGGCCACCCTCGGTGCGCGCTCCACAAGTCGACCGGGTTCCCGGTCGGCGGGGTGCGCACCTCGGCATGCCAAGAAGCGGCAGAGGGCGCGGAGTTGGTCACGCGCTCTGCCGCTGTCGGTGCTCCGGAGGGGAACCGGCGGTCCTGTCCGCCGTCAGGTGTGGACGCGTGGGTCCGGTCGAGGGTGGGAAAACTCCCCGGGCCCGCCGAGCGGACCCACGCGTCCACACCTGACGGCCTCAGCCGTCCCCGTCGGCACCACCCGGAGCGGCGGTGAGCAAAATGGCCTCCGTGGGACACACGTCGATCACACTGTCGGCGGCCTCGATGTCCGCCGGGTCGACCAGCCGCGTCTTCAGCGCCACGGCGTAGCCGTCGTCACCCACCGCGAACAGCTGCGGGTGCATTGCCTCACACGTCCCCGATCCTCCGCACACACTTCTGTCAACAGCCAGAATCCTGTCCATCAGTTTCCCTCCCCTTCCCCGCTCACCTGGATCACAGAGTGACAGGCAGCGAGGGAAGACTCCTCAGCAGCCAGTTCTCCTCGAAAAGGATTTCCTCGCGGGGTACCGCGAGGCGCATGTCGGGAAACCGGTTGAGCAGGGCCGGGACCGCGGCACCGGTCTCCAGCCGCGCCAGAGCCGCTCCCATGCAGTTGTGCAGTCCGTGCCCAAGTGCCAGGTGACGCCGGCCCGTTCTGGTGATGTCCAGCCGACGCGGATCCTCGAACTTCTCCGGGTCGTAGTTGCCCGCCTGGAGTCCGGCGACCACCGGGGTGCCGGCGGGGACCGGTACGCCCCGGATCTCCAGATCCTCCTTGGCCAGGCGGAAGAGGCCGACGCAGAATGCCCCGTCGTAGCGCAGGAACTCCTCGACCGCGCTGGGCGTGAGTTCCGGACGCTCCACCAGCAGCCGACGCTGGTCCGGGTGGTCCAGGAGAGCGAGGACGGAGGAGCCGATCAGGTTCCTGGTGGTGTCGATGCCGGCCATGATCATCAATGCGATCATGGAGACCAGTTCGTCTTCCGTGAGCCGGTCCTCGCCGTCCCGTGCCTGGATGAAGACGGACGTCAGGTCGTCGCTCGGATTGCGGCGCTTCTCCACGATGAGTTCACGACCGTAGATGACTATCTCTTCGAACGCGGCCGCGACCTCGGCCTCCTGGTTGGGATTGGTCGGGTCCGCGTGGAAGGCCCGCTCGATCGCGTGGAGCATCTCGCCGAATCGTTCGAGCGGGAAGCCGAGGATCTCACCGGTGACATCGGCGGGAATCCGGCTGGCGAAATCCATCACATCGGGGTGTTCGGACTTCGCGAGCCGGTCGAGCGCTTCGTTGACGATCCGCTCGACCGGCTCTTTCCAGCTTGCCGCGCGGCGCGGTGTGAAGGCGCCCATGGCCAGTTTGCGCACCCGCGTGTGGTCCGGCGGGTCGAGCACGGTCAGGATGCGGCCGATCAGGGTCCCCGCACCGAAGATCATGCCCGACTTCTTGAAGGCCTCGCTTCCCCAGACCTCTCCGTCATTACTGAACCGCTGGTCGCTGAGGACCCCTTTGATGTCGTCGTAGCGAGAGAGAAAGACCATCGGAACGTCGCCGACAGGGAACCGGAACCGGTGGACGGGATCGTGCTCCCGGAGCCAGTCGTACACCGAATAGGGGTCCTGGTAGTAGGGCGAGTCGAACAGCTTGGGCGCGTGACCAGCAGTGGGCATGACGAAACCTCCTAGGCGCGGTGCGCGGCGAGTCAGATGTAGTCGGTGTCCGGCTCCAGACCCAGCATCACGCGGCCGTGAACCTCCAAGCAGCCGACCGGTGTCAGCAGGCCGTGCAGCGAGAGGGCGGCGATGTCACGGAAGGCCCGCTGGAAGTGGTTGCTGCGCGCGATGGTCGACGCGGAGCTGATCTCGTAGAGCGCCTCCACGGCCTCCTTCGTGGTCTGTACGACGTAGCCGACCTGGCCGCGGATGGTCGCCTTCTCCGGGACCGACAGCTTCTCGCCGAGGTCGGCGCGCTTCTGGATGACCGTGAGCCACTCGCGGGAGAGCGCCTCGCAAGCCGCTATCTTGTTCGCCGCCCGGCTCAGCTGGATCTGCGTGTACGGGTGTTGGCTCTGCTCGGTCCACGAGGTGTAGGTGATGCCCTTGCCGGGAAGCCGCTCGACGAAGAGCTCCAGGGCGGCCTTGGCGATCCCGAGGTAGACCGGGGCGCACGTCGCCAGGATGTAGCTGGTGAGGTTGTAGTTGCGACCCTTGAGATCGGCGTTCCAGCGATCGCGGGTGGAGGCGTCGAACACCGAGGCGTCCACCACGCGGTGGGCGGGGACGAACACATCCTTCGCCGTGGAGGTGGCGCTGCCCGTGCCCGAGGCGCCGAAGACGTCCCAGTCGTCAGCGACCGTGATGTCCTCGGTCGGGACGAGCGCGAAGAGTTCTTCCTGTGTCCCGTCGGGCCGCTCGATGAGTGCGGCGTGGACGTTCCAGCGTGCCCCGGGCACCCCGGTGTTGAAGCGCCATGTGCCGTTGAGGACGTAACCGCCCTCGGCGGCGACGAGGGTGCCGGACGGGGTGAACCCGCCGGAGATACGCACGGAGCCGCCCGCGAAGACCTCCTCCTGCGCACGGTCGGGATACAAGGTGGCGATCCAGGCGGTGGACACCCACACCATCGAGACCCAGCCGGTCGAGCCGCAGCCGCGGGAGATCTCCGCCAGGATCAGCGCCTGCTGTTCCACGGAGAGGTCAAGGCCGCCGAAGCGCTCGGGTACCGCGATACCGAACACCCCGGACTTCTCCAGTAGTTCGATGTTCTCGTCGAGGAGCCAGCGTTGTTTCTCGGTTTCCAGGCCGTTCGTGCGCAGCGTGGGAACAACTTCCCTGACCGCGTCGAGAACGTTCTGGGTTTCGGCGTCGCGCAAGGCCATGTCTTCTCCGGAGTGGTTCGTTCGTCTGCATTACGTATCTGCGGTCATTTGGGACGTGTGCCACGATAGGGACAGCGGGCAACCGCCCGTCCATTCCTCGGCAACGGCCGGTTCATCAGCGCCGGAACCGGAGAATCCCCCTGACGCCAGAAGGTGCGGCCGGTTCCGGCGCAGGGGCCGATCCGCGTCGGCGGCGGGAGCGCGGGCCTGCGAGGGGGCGCGGCCTAGTCGGGCAGCAGGCTGCCCGCGACCGGCCGGTCGATGGACATGAGCCAGCGTCCGTCCTCACCTCGGCGCAGAACGTCGGTGCAGCTCCCCTCCAGGTGCATGGGCTCACCGTCGGCGCCCGTGCCGTCGATGCTGAACCGGACGCCGATCAGGGCCACGTCACCTGCCACGTAGGAGTGGGTCACCTCCGCCTCGAGTACAGGCTTCGTCGACAGGAATTCCTTGAAGAAACCCAGACGTGCCGCGCCGGTCAGCGGCTCGCCCGAAAAGTTGGATATCGAGTCGGCGAGGTAGAGCTTGTCGAACAATTCGCCGTCACCCGAGTTGAACACCTGAAGGAAAATCTCGTTCTGCTGGTTGGTGTCGTCGGTCAGGTCCGGATTGTCGAAATCGATGTCGACGGTGATACCCATGGAGAGAAGACCCCAGCTTCCTTGTTCACTGATCACGGTGAACACCGGCGTCCTCAGCGGCGTACTTCCTCGCCCGCTGACGGCTGCCGGCGCCTGTTTCACGCGAACGCGCCGCGCCTGTGCCGCACGTTCGCCCCTACTGGTTCTCGCTCAGTTCACTTCTCGCCGTACGGGTCGTCGATGGCGTAACGCCATTGGCCGTCCGTCCCGAGGCGCAGCACGTCGACGCCGACGCCCGTCAGGTGTTCGGGCTCTCCGCCGGCGTCCGTGGTGTCGATCTTCCAGTCCACGATCAGCAGGGCGGTGTCACCGGTGACGAACGACTGCCGCACCACGGCCGTCATTTTCGGCTTGTTCGCGAGGAATTCCTTGACCGCGTCGATGCGAGCCTGTCCGGTGAGCGGGACCCCCGGCTCCCAGACAGCCACGGCTTCCTTCGTGTACATCGCGTTGACCGCTTCCGCGTCGCCGGCGTTGAAAGCCTCGACGTAGAGCGCGGTGTGCTTTTCGACGTCAGTGGTGAGTTGCGTCATGATGGGAGATCTTCCTTTCCTGTTCCTGCGGGCAGAACAGCCGATCGGTCAGCCCGGCGGGCTCAGCAGGAGAGTAACGAGAGCGGAACAACCAGGTGCTCATCGCAAAGTAATACAGTGAACACCACGACAGGGACACCGTTCGATTACCACGGCGTGGTCCTGCCGTCGTTACGATCAAGCACTCGCGCTGGCATTTGCGCAATCACTCGGATATGCGGGGACGGCGCAAT
Organism: Streptomyces sp. SID3212; assembly: GCF_009865405.1. Lineage (GTDB taxonomy): Bacteria > Actinomycetota > Actinomycetes > Streptomycetales > Streptomycetaceae > Streptomyces. Next base: position 16,821 of record NZ_WWJY01000107.1, read on the forward strand.
GCGGTGGAGACCGGCCGCGCAAATCGTGTCCGTCCACGTCACTGGCCCGCGAACACTTACCCAGGGGAGCTGAGCACCATGGCCGGCGAGGAGCAACTCCGCGACTACCTGAAGCGAGCCATCGCGGACGCCCGCGACGCGCGCAGTCGGCTTCAGGAGGTCGAGGGCAGGCAGCACGAGCCTGTCGCGATCGTCTCGATGGCCTGCCGTTTCCCCGGAGGGGTGGCGTCGCCGGAGGACTTGTGGCGGCTGGTGACCGACGGGGCCGACGCCGTCACCCCCTTTCCCGACAACCGCGGTTGGGATGTAGACGGCCTCTACGATCCGAATCCGGAGCATCCGGGAACCAGTTACAGCCGGGAGGGAGGCTTCCTCCACGAGGCCGACCTCTTCGACGCGGCGTTCTTCGACATGTCCCCGCGCGAGGCCCTGACCGCCGACCCGCAGCAGCGGCTGCTGTTGCAGACCGCGTGGGAGGCCTTCGAACGGATCGGCCTCGATCCGAAGGCGCTCCGGGGCAGCCGTACCGGTGTGTTCACCGGGATCATGTACAACGACTACGGCTCCCGGCCGGGCCTCCCCGCCGAGAAGGCCGAGGGCTACCTGTTCAGCGGCAGTGCCGGGAGCATCGCCTCAGGCCGGCTCTCCTACACGTACGGGCTGGAGGGCCCTGCGGTCACGGTCGACACGGCGTGTTCGTCCTCGCTCGTGGCGCTGCACCTGGCGGCGAACGCACTGCGTCGCGGGGAGTGTGATCTGGCCCTCGCCGGCGGTGCGACCGTGATGTCGACACCGGTCGCCTTTGTCGAGTTCTCCCGACTCCGCGGTCTGGCTCCTGATGGTCGGATCAAGTCGTTCGGTGCGGGTGCGGATGGTACGGCGTGGTCGGAGGGGGTGGGGCTGCTGCTGGTGGAGCGGCTTTCGGACGCCCTGCGGAACGGTCACGAGGTGTTGGCCGTGGTGCGTGGTTCGGCGGTGAATCAGGATGGCGCGTCGAACGGGCTCACGGCACCGAACGGCCCGTCCCAGGAGCGGGTGATCCGTGCGGCGCTCGCGGACGGCGGACTGTCCGAGGCCGACGTGGACGTGGTGGAGGCGCACGGTACCGGGACACGGCTGGGCGATCCGATCGAAGCACAGGCCCTGCTGGCGACCTACGGACGCAACCGCCCCAAGGGCCGGCCCCTGTACCTCGGCTCACTCAAGTCCAACATCGG
>NZ_WWJY01001089.1 GCF_009865405.1 Streptomyces sp. SID3212
GCCGTGCCCGCCGCCTACCGCCGCCCGAGGTCCCGGGCCCCTGCTGCTGAGCGGGCACCGAAGCCTGCCCGGCCACGCCGCCCTGCCCGGCCACGCCGCCCTGACCCACCACAGGACCCACCGAAGGACCCACCGCGGGATCCGCCACCGGCCCCGTCGTCCCCGCCGCCCCGTGCACGGACAGCTCCGACGACGAGGACACCGCGGCGGCCGGCGCGGGCGCCGGGACGGTCGGGATCGTCCCCCCGCCCTCCCCCAGCGGCAGTTCCAGTACGTACGCGCTCCCGCCCATCCCCGGCATCTCGTGCGTCTGGAGCACCCCGCCGTGCGCCCGTACGATCCCGCGCACGAGCGGCTCGTGCACCGGATCGCCCCCGGCGAACGGCCCGCGCACCTCGATCCGTACGACATCACCGCGCTGCGCGGCGGCCACCACGATCGTCGAGTCGACGTACCCGCCGCCCCCCGCCACCAGCCGCGCCCGGCCCGTGGAGTCGACCCCGGCCACGTCCGCGATCAGATGCGCGAGGGCCTGCGCCAGCCGGCCCGGGTCCACCTCGGCCTCGATCGGCGGGGCGTGCACCGCGAACTGCGCCCGGCCGGGGCCGATCAGCTCGATCGCGCCTTCGACGCCGGCCGCCACGACCCCGTCGAGCAGGACGTTTACCTTGGCGAGCCCTTCCGTACCGTCGTCCAGCCGCTGGTAGCCCAGCACGTTGTCGACCAGCGTGGTCATCCGCGCGTACCCGGCGGCCAGGTGGTGCAGGATCTGGTTGGCCTCGGGCCAGAGCTGTCCAGCCGGGTCGGCGGCGAGCGTGGCCAGTTCGCCGCGCAGCTCCTCCAACGGCCCGCGCAGGGCCTCGCCGAGGACGGCCGTCAGCTGGGCGTGCCGGGCCGCGACCTCGCCGTACCGCTCCGTCAGCTCCTCGATCTCGGCCGCGTACCGGTCGCTGCGGTCCGCCAGCTCCGCCGCGTGCCGCTCGGCGCCCTCGTCCAGCTCGGTGGTGAGGCGCTCGGTCGTCTCGATCAGTTCGCCGGTGAGCTGCTTCTTGACCTTCGCCAGCTCGGCGGTGAGGCGTTCCGTCGCCTCCGCCAGCTCCGCCGCGTGCTTCTTCCTCGCCTCGGCCAGCTCGGCGTTGTGCTGGTCGACGAGCTCTTCGTGCGCCCGGCGGTCGGTGAAGGTCATCACGGCGCCGACGAGCTGGTCGCCGTCCCGTACCGGCGCGGTCGTCAGGTCGACGGGCACCTGCTTGCCGTTCTTCGCCCACAGCACCTGCCCGCGCACCCGGTGCTTGCGGCCGGACCTGAGCGTGTCGGCGAGCGGGGAGTCCGCGTACGGGAACGGCTCACCGTCCGCCCGCGAGTGCAGGATCAGGGTGTGCAGCTCACGGCCGCCGAGGTCGGTGGCGCGGAAGCCGAGGATCTGGGCGGCGGCGGGGTTGACGAGGACGACCCGGCCGTCCGTGTCCGTACCGACCACGCCTTCCGACGCGGCCCGCAGGATCATCTCGGTCTGGCGCTGGGAACGGGCCAGTTCGGCCTCGGTGTCGACCGTGCCCGACAGGTCCCGTACGACCAGCATGAGCAGCTCGTCGCCGGTGTAGCTGTGGGAGTCGGTGTACGCGTCCCGGCCGTCCTCCAGGCTCGCGCTGGTCACCTCGGCGGGGAACTCGCCGCCGTCGGTGCGCCGCGCGACCATCCGGGTCGGTTTGGTACGGCCCCGGGAGTCGGCGGACTCGGGGCGGCGCATCGAGCCGGGGATGAGCTTGGAGTCGAACTCGGGGAGCAGATCGAGCAGCCCGCGCCCGACGAGGGCCGTGCCGGGGGTCTCGAACATCTCCAGGGCGATGGTGTTGGCGTTGACCACCGTGCCGTTGGCGTTGACGAGCACCAAGCCGTCGGGGAGTGCGTCGAGTATCGCCGCGAGACGAGCAGCGCCCCGGGATGGCCTGCTACTCACGACGACGCTTCCTCCCTGACCTGCTGCCCCTTGCGGACGGCCGAGCCCATCTTGCCTCTCGGGTCTCGGCCTGTCACGGGAGGGAGTCTAAAGGCTGGGGAGGGGGCCGTGGCGGCGGATGAGGGGGAGCGCACCGGAAGAGGGGGCGCGCGACACCGGGCCGCCGCCCCCCGCCCCGCGCCCCCGCGTCCGCCGATGTCCCCATATGGGGGTGCGCCGGGGGGACTTGGGGGGTGCGGGTGGGGGGGGGGCGAGCGACAGGACAGGGTCAAACCCCAAAGAGAACTGCCCCCACCCCTCCCCC
>NZ_WWJY01001090.1 GCF_009865405.1 Streptomyces sp. SID3212
GCGTTGCCCGAGCCGTCGCCGTACGTCATGCAGAAGCAGCTGTCGTCCCAGAACGCGTTCACGTAGCTGTTGCCGTAGTGGGCGCGGGAGTAGGACGCGACACCGTTGTTCTTGATGCCGTTGCGGCCCAGGACGTTCTTGTAGAAGTCCCAGGTCTCGGCCGCGCCGTAGGCGACGTCCACGGCGGCGGTCTGGCGGCCACCGCTCCAGACGTCGTCGGCGTCGGTGAAGAGGGTGCCGGTGCCCGACGTCTTCTGGTTCAGGTCGTACGTCTTGTGACCGCCGCGCGCGCCGTCGGTCAGGTTGTACGTGCTGCCGCTCTTGGTGGTCGTGAGCGGGACGGTGCCGTTGTACTTGCCGGTGCCGGTGCCGGTCTCGATGGCCTCGTCCCGGAACAGCTCCTTGCCGGTGGCCGCGTCGGTGACGACGTGCAGTTCGCTCGGGGTGCCGTCGGGCTGGAAGCCCTTGACGACGGTCTCCCAGGCGAGGACGGGCGTGCCACTGGCGGCCCAGACGACCTTGCGGGGCGCGGTGCCCGTCTCGGCCTTGGCGGTCTTCTCCGCCGAAGCGGCCTTGAGCGCGGTCGACTTGGCGCCGGAGGCGGTGACGGCGGCGTCGGTGGTGGCCACGGCTATCTTCGCCGAGGTCGCCTTGGTGACGGTCTGCTTGCCGGCCGGGCTCTCGTGGACGACGAGGTCGCCGCCGAGGACGGGCAGGCCCGCGAAGGTCCGCTCGTACCGGGTGTGCACGGTGCCGTCGGCGTCCTTGATGACGTCCCGGACGACCAGCTTCTCCTGCGCGCCGAGACCGAGGGTCTTGGCCTCGCTCGCCGTGTCCGCCTGGGCGGACTGGATGGCGGTCACACGCTGGGCGGCGGTGAACGCCACGGCGACGGCGCCGCTGTCACGGGCGGCGTCGGGCTGGGCGACGGCCGGGCCGCTCTGGAAGGCGACGGCCACCATCGCGGCCGAGGCGACGAGCGCGGCGACGCGGACGGCGTTCTTGCGGGGGGTGGAAGCTACGAGTCTCACTCAGTCTCCAAGAGTGTCGGGCCACCGGTCGGCGGCCCTTGTGGGGGTACGCGGCGGCCGTGGGGTGGGCCGCCTTCCTGGCGCTGGAGCTACACGTGGGTGCCACGCGGATCCACCGCACGGTCTACGCGCGGTGAGCCGTCCAGAGAGTGACATCGAAGAGGCTCGTTCGGACAGATCCGAAACGAGGATTTGACCTTGTGTTGTCAGTTACATGCCACATACGGCGATCAAACGGACGTCCTGACAAGCGAATTGGGCGGCTCCCCGGAGTGGGGAACCGCCCAACTAGGACGTGCGGAGATCAGTGGGCGATGCTGTCGATCAGCTCGCGCGCGCCCTGGCGCAGGAGCGCTACCGCCACGGATGTACCGAGAGTCGCCGGATCCAACCGGCCTGCCCACTCGTGGGCGTTGAGGACCGTTTTGCCGTCGGGGGTGAACACGCAGGCCCGCAGGGAGAGTTCACCGCCTCGCCCGGCCTTCGCGTACCCGGCGATCGGGCTGTTGCAGTGCCCCTGGAGGACGTGGAGGAACATCCGCTCGGCGGTGGCCTCCCGGTGGGTGTCCGGGTCGCCGAGATCGCTGACCGTGTCGATGAGTTCCGTGTCGCCCTCGCGGCACTGGAGGGCGAGGATGCCCGCGCCGATCGGGGGGCACATCGCCTCGGGCGACAGGATCTCGGTGATGACGTCCTCGCGGCCGATGCGGCGGAGGCCGGCGGCGGCGAGAAGGAGCGCGTCGGCCTCGCCCGCGGCGAGCTTCTCCAGCCGGCGGTTGGCGTTGCCGCGGAACGGCACGCACTCCAGGTCCGGGTGGGACGCGGCGAGCTGGGCGACGCGGCGGACCGAGGACGTACCGATCCTGGTGCCCGGGGGCAGTTCGTCGAGCGTGAGGCCGCCGGGGTGGACGAGCGCGTCGCGGATGTCGTCCCGGCGCAGGAAGGCGGCGAAGACGGTGCCGGCCGGCAGCGGCCGGTCCGCGGGCACGTCCTTCACGCAGTGCACGGCCAGGTCCGCCTCGCCGTTCAGCAGGGCCGCGTCGACCTCCTTGGTGAACGCCCCCTTGCCCTCCACCTGGGACAGATCGCCCATCCACTTGTCGCCGGTGGTCTTGACCGGGACGACCTCGGTGGCGATACCGGGGTGGAGCAGGCCCAGTTCGGCACGGACTCGCTCCACCTGGGCGAGGGCCATGGGCGAGTCGCGGGAGACGATACGGATCAGCGCGGGAGCGGACATGGGTCCACGATAGGCCGTCGCCGGCACACTTCGTAACCGAACTTCTGTACCCACCGCCCCAGGCGCCCAAACGACATAGGCCGTCACGGCGGCTCCGCAGGTCACGCGTGTGACGGCGGCGGCGCCGGGTCAGACGACCTTTCTGCGGACCAGATGGCCCAGCACCAGCGCGCCGGGCACGAGGGGCAGCCAGACCGTGATGATGCGGAAGCCGAGGACGGCCGACGTGGCGACGGCGACCGACGCGCCCGCCGTGACCAGCGCCACGACCAGGGCGGCGTCCACCGAGCCGATGCCGCCCGGTGTCGGTACGGCCGCCGCCGCCACGCTCGCCGCGAGGTAGGCGATGGCCACGTGCATGGCCGGTACGGGCACGTGGAGCGCGAGCGCCACCGTGACCAGCCCGGCCGCC
>NZ_WWJY01001091.1 GCF_009865405.1 Streptomyces sp. SID3212
AGGTCCTGAACGCGACGTAAAACATGCAGTGCAGGACACGGCCCCTGCCCGGCCCCCGGCAACAACCCGCACAGGGTCACCGGGCCGCAGCGGGCAAAATCAAGCCCGTCCGGCGATTGAGGACAATCAGTAAGCCGCGCCCCCAACCGACCGCAACCGTCACGACAGCAGCGCCACCAGCAGGGTCCCCAACCGCGTCACCCGGTCTCGTGGGACGCCCTCCGCCACCGCCCGGGGCAACGCCTCGTCCACCCCGTGCACTACCGACAAGTGCCGGTCGCCTCGGCTGAACGCCGTGTACACCCACGGACGGCTCAGCCCCTGCGCCGCGTCCCCGGGCAGGACCACCACCGCCGCCTCCCACCGCATCCCGGCCGCCTGGTGGGCCGTGAGTGCCCAGCCGTGCCGGACCGCCGACTCCACCCGGTCCTTCGGCACCACCACCGCCGCGCCCCCGCACTCCAGGTGCAGACCCTCCGCGTCGGCCGAGACGACCGCGCCCTGGAGCGTCCTGCCGGGTGCCGGTACGTAGGCGATGCGGTCGCCCGGGTCGAAGCCCCCGAACCGCCCGGGGCCGGGGTTGAGCCGCTCCTTGAGTGCCGCGTTGAGCGCGCGGGTCCCGGCCGAACCGCCGTGGCCCACCGTGATCACCTGGGTCTGCCCGGCCGCCAGGCCGAACGCGCGCGGCACCGAGTCCGCGACCAGCTGCACCGTACGGTGCACCGCCTCGCCCGCGTCCCGTACCGGCACGATCACGACCTCCTTGCCGGGGGCCGCCACCTGGTTCAGCTCGCCGATGCCGATGCCGGAGACCAGCTCACCGACGGGCCCGGGGTCGGGGGTACGGGACGCGATCTGCGGGCACACCCGCGCGGCGAGCAGATCGCCGAACACCCGGCCCGCGCCCGCCGACCAGAGCACCCCGGGGTCCCCGCTGAGGACCAGCCGGCTGCCGTCGGGCAGGGACTCCACGAGCATCGTGGCCGTCTCGACGTCGAGCTGCGGCGCGTCCAGTACGACGAGCAGGTCGAGGGCGAACATGCCGTCCACGTCCCGCCCCGGGCCCTCCGCGCCCGCGAGCAGTCCGGCGACGGTCACGGCGTCCCGGCCCGCGTCACCCCCCGCGTCACCCTCCGCGCCGCCCAGCCTC
>NZ_WWJY01001092.1 GCF_009865405.1 Streptomyces sp. SID3212
CTCCACGGCGTCCACCGCGTCCGCGCCGAGCAGCAGGCGCAACGGCGGCTCGTCCCGCCGTACGGCGTCCAGGATGACCCGTGCGCCGCGCGCGGGGTCGCCCTCCTGCACCCCGTCGGTGCCGTCGCGGTAGCGGTGGATCGCGCCGACGCTGGCCTCGTAGTCCGGGCCGACCTCGGCCCGGCGCATGGTCGTGGTCTGCCAGTCGGTGCGGAAGGCGCCGGGCTCGACGATGATCACCCGCACGCCGAACGGCCTGACCTCCTTGTCGAGCACCTCGGAGAAGCCTTCGACACCGAATTTGGCCGTCTGGTACGGGCCCAGTCCGGGGGAACCGCCGACCCGTCCGCCGACGGACGAGAACTGGACGAAGCGGCCGGACCGCTGCCGCCGCAGCACCGGCAGGGCCGCCTTGGTCACGTTGATGACGCCGAACAGGTTCGTCTCGATCTGGGCGCGGAACTCGGCCTCGGACGTCTCCTCGATCGGCGCGGAATTGGCGTACCCGGCGTTGTTCACGACCACGTCGAGCCGACCGAAGGCGTCGAGGGCCAGCTGTACGGCCGCGCGGGCCGCCGCCGGGTCGGTGACGTCGAGCGCGGTCGCCCGCACCCGGTCCCCGTACTTCCGGACGAGGTCGTCGAGTTGCCCGGGGCGACGGGCCGTCGCGACGACGTGGTCGCCGGACTCCAGGGCGGCCAGGGCCAGCTCCCGTCCGAATCCGCGGGAGCTTCCGGTGATGAGCCAGGTCTGTGACATGTCGGCTCCTCGGTGAGCGATAAGCGATAGACCATCTCTCACTTCACGCTAACACGACGGCCCGGTCAGCGTGGCCGCCGGACCGGGGAGGAGGCAGGGGAGCGCCCCTGGCCCTCGTCACCGGCCGGGTCGATCCGGCGCGGCCTGACGTGTTCGTACGCCATCGTCGTCTGGACGTCGGCGACCTCACGGCGCTCGGTGAGCCGGTCGATGACGAAGGCGTAGACGCCGTTCACGTCCGGGACGGCGATGTGCAGGAGGAAGTCGTGGGCGCCGGAGGTCACGAACAGGCCGATGACCTCCGGCAGCCGCGCCGCCCACTCCCGGAACCCCTCGATGACCGGACGGGCCGGCGGCCGGATGCGGACCGAGATCAGCGCCTGGACGGGGCGGCCGATCGCGTCGAGGTCGACGGCCGCGTGGTATCCGGTGACCACTCCGTGCTCGCGGAGCAGCTTCACGCGCTCCAGCGAGGTGGACGGGGAGACGCCGGTCTTGGCCGCGAGATCGCGGTTGGTCTGCCGTGCGTCGTTCTGCAACTCCCGCAGCAGGGCGAGATCGACCGCATCAAATTTCATGGAACACCTCTCGAAGCGCATGATGTACGGCCCTTGGCGACAGAACCGGGACGTGTGCCTAGCGTATCGGGGTGTCCGTACACGAACGAGTAGCAGGAGCACCATGTCCCTCCCCCAGCTGACCGGCGACGACGTGACCACCGACCGGCCGACGCGGCAGGCCAGGCTCAAGTGGGTGGTCGTCGTGGACGAGAGCCTCCCGGCGGGCCGGGCGGCCAACGCCGCCGCCTGCATGGCCGCCGCCGTCGGCAAGGCCCTGCCCGATCTCCTCGGCCCGGGCGGCGAGGACGCGTCGGGTGTCGCCCACGCGGGCCTGCCGTGGGCGGGCTGCACCGTCCTGGCCACGGACGCGGACGCGCTGCGCGCGCTGCGGGCCAAGGCCGCCACGAAGGAGGACATCCTGATCGTGGACATGCCCGAACCGGCGCAGACCGCACGGGTGTACGACGACTATCTCGGGGTGCTCGCCGCGACCGGGCCGGACACCCTCGGTTACTGCGCCGTCAGCCTCGTGGGGCCCCGCAACCGGGTGGACAAACTGGTCGGCGGCCTGGCGCTGCTGCGCTGACCGGGGGTTGATCCGGTGGATTCCACATCCATTGGGCCGATATCCGTTACCCGGTGTGAGTCGCGGCGTTGAACGTGCGTGAAGGCCGCACAACGTGCGGCTGTGCTCAAAACGTTCAAGGAGAAACTTGATGTCGCGTATCGCGAAGGCAGCTGCTGTTCTCGCCGGCACGGGCGCCGTGCTGGCCGGTGGCGCCGGAATGGCCGCTGCCGACGCCGGTGCCGAGGCCGCGGCCGTCGGCTCGCCCGGTGTCCTGTCCGGCAACCTGCTCCAGGTGCCCGTGCACGTCCCGCTCAACGTCTGCGGCAACACCGTCGACGTGATCGGCCTGCTCAACCCGGCGTTCGGCAACACGTGCGCCAACGTCTCGGCTCCCCACGCCGGCGGCTACGGCGGCTGAACGCGGACTGACGTGTCCGGCCCCCGGGCCACACGTTCCCGTTGAATGACGGCCTCCCGCGCTCCGGCGCGGGAGGCCGTCGTCCGTCGGGGCACGAGGGAGTCGCCGTCCCGCTCGGGCCGGCGCCCCTCGGACCGCCGCCTCAGGTGTCGTAACGGTAGACGGCGCGGTGGTCGAGCAGCGTGGACGGCTTGACGTTCCACGGCGGCAGCGGCTCCTCCAGGCTGATCGCCCGGCCGTGCTGGGGATCCCCCGAGGGCAGCCTCTTCTTCGGCAGATAGGTCGCCTTCGGGTGCTTCTGCTGCCAGCGGTCCCACAGCAGGTCGACGAAGGCGTGGTGCAGCCAGAACGCCGGGTCGTTCGGGGAGGCCGCGCCCAGCATGGCTCCCCCGATCCAGCGGTGCACCCGGTTGTGGTTGCGCCAGCGCTCGCGACCGCCGGACGTCCAGCCTTCGAGGCGGTTGCGGAAACCGGAGGTGGCGGTCGAGTCCCAGGGTGCCGCGTCGTAGACCTTCTCGTTCATCGCCGAGGCCAGCTCCGCCTTGCTGGGCAGGGCGATCGGGGCGGAGGGACGGCCCAGGTCCCGGGTGAGGAACCGGTCGTCGGTCACCCCGCCCTTGATGGTCCAGTTCCCCGCGCTGTAGGCGAAGGGTCCGGTCATCACCTGCTGGTCCCGCTCCCGTCCCGTGCCGCCGAGGAAGTCGTCGCGCCACAGGGCGGCGGCGGGGGTGTTGTCGGTCGTCCAGTCCCAGTACGGGATCGTCACGGAGGCGTCGATCTTACGGAGGGCGCGCTCGAAGTCCAGCAGGTAGCGCCGGTGCCAGGGCAGGAACGAGGGAGCCATGTGCCCGGCGCGCACCCCGCCCTCGGCGTCGGAGACGTAGTACCGGGTGTGCAGCCGTACGAACTCCTCGTACGTGCCGCGGCGTTTGAGCTCCAGGACCGCGCCGACAAATCTCTTCTTCTCGGCGCCGCTGAGATTCCGCTGGTTCTTTCTGGTGTACACCGGTGAGGGCCCTCCCGAGGTCGCTGGTGGTGTCGGACGTGGTGGACCGGACCGTCAGACGTGGTGGACCGGACCGGAGAGCGACAGCTGGGCACCTCGCAGGTCCTCGACGGCCGCGCGGGCGGCGTCGAGCAGGGTCGGGAACGACTCGTAGTGGTTGACCGCGCTCAGATAGCTGCCGTCGGCGCGCCGCATGACGTGCAGGGGGCGGCCGTCGATCCGGATGTCGAAGGCGGACCGGCCGGAGGCTGCGGCGGTGACGGCGCCGGCCCCCATCGGGCCCGCGCCCACCGCGCCCGTCCCCGGGCCGAGTTCGATCCGCCGTCCCTGGTACATCTCCTCGAACGCCCGGCCCGCCGCGTCCCGCACCGCGCGGGGCGCCCCGGCCGCGGGGGCCGCCGGGCCGTCAGCGGGGCGGCCGGCCCGGACGACGGGGGCCATGACCGCGGCCGTGCCGCCGGCCACTCCCAGGGTGAAGAGCGACCGCAGGAAGTTCCGGCGGGTGCGGCCACGCGGGCCGGTTCCGTCGGGTGGCGCCGCCTGCCGTAAGGGGCTGCGTCCGGCCTGGGTTCCACGTGGCATGAAGGACCTCCGCTCGTCGGTGAGGGCGCGGCAGAAGACGGGCCACGGCCCCGCCCGGACAACGAGACGGGGACAAAACAGTTATCCGGCGTCGCCCGGGCCGGACGAACTCCCCCGTTCCGCACCGGGGTTCCCCCCGCGCCCGTACGGCCGTTCGGCCCCCTTCACGGTCGGTCCCGCAGGTGGCTCCCCCGCCGGGCCCTGCGCACGCCGGAACGGGGTACACGAGGGGGAGCGGAGCCCGGTCGGGCGACGCACCGGTCCTGACCGCCGGGGCCTGCCCGGGTGACAGGGCAGGATGTGCCGGGGGCCGGCACAGGACGGTCGTACCGTACGAACGCAGGAGGCAGCGTGTCCGCCGAGGAATCCGCACCGACGGCACGCCGGTTCGGCCGCGCCCTGCGGCGCACGCCGCTCGCGATGTGGCACGACGACGCCACGGACGTGGCCGCCGCCCTCACCTACTACGCGGTGCTGGCCATCTTCCCCGCGCTGCTCGTCACGGTCTGTTCGATCGGCCTCGCGGGGCCGGACGCCGGGGGCACGCTCGCCGCCCAGGTGACCGCGCTCGTACCCGCGCAGTCGCGGGTCCTGGTGAGCGACGCGCTGCGGGAGATGGCCGGGCAGCGCTCGGCGGCCTGGCTGCTCGCGTCCTTCGGGACGGTCGGCGCGCTGTGGTCGGCGTCCAGCTACCTGGGGGTCTTCCGGCGGGCCCTGCACGCCATGCACGGGGCGGTGGACCACCGGCCGCCGTGGCGGACCGCGCCCCGGATCGCCCTCACCGCCTGCGCCCTGCTGGCGCTGCTCGTGACCAGTGCCTTCAGCCTGGTGCTGACCGGGGAGGCCGCGGCTGCGCTGGGCCGGATACTGGGGATGAAGGGCGCGGTGGACGCGGTGTGGGGCGGGTTGAAGTGGCCGCTGCTGCTGACCCTGGCCGCCGTACTGGTGCTGCTGGTGTTCCGTACCGGCCCGCCCGGCACGCGCCGGCTGCGGCGCGCGCTGCCCGGCGGGATCCTGGCGGTGGTGCTCTGGCTGCTGACGTCGGCGGGTTTCGCGCTCTACACGGCCCACGCCGGGACGTACAACCGGCTCTACGGCTCGCTCGCCGGGGTCATCGTGTTCCTCGTCTGGCTGTGGGTCACGAATCTCTCGCTCCTGGCGGGCGCGCAGTTCAACGCGGAGCTGGCCCGGGGCGGTGCGGGGCCACGTGCGAAGGCCGGTCCGACGACCTCGTCGTCGGACCGGCCCGGGTCACCGGGTGCGGACACCCGGCCCGCACTGTCGGGGGTTCAGCAGCTCAGGTTGGATCCCGCGGTGGTCCCGAGGATGCCGACGAAGCGCTGGTAGAGGTTGATCCGGCTCTGCACCTGGGCGGGGTTGCCGCCGTTGCACTCGATGCTGCCGTTGATGCTGCGGATGGTCTCGCCGAAGCCGCGGCTGTTGACCATCGCGTTGTGGGGGGTCATCGTGCCGGGGCCGTTCTGGGTGTTCCAGTACCAGAGACCGGTCTTCCAGGCCACGGCCGCGTCGGTCTGCACCAGGTTGGGGTTACGGAGCAGGTCGATGCCGAGGGCGTCGCCCGCGGCCTTGTAGTTGAAGTTCCAGCTCAGCTGGATCGGACCGCGGCCGTAGTACGCGGCCGTGCCCGCGGGGCAGCCGTAGGACTGGCTGGTGTCGCAGTAGTGCGGGTAGTTCGCGGTGTTCTGCTCCACGATGTACACGAGACCGCCGGTCTCGTGACTGACGTTGGCGAGGAAGGCGGCCGCTTCCTGGCGCTTTACCGTGTCGGAGCCGGTCTTCGCGAAGCCCGGGTAGGCGCTCAGTGCGGCGGTCAGGCCGCTGTAGGTGTAGAAGGAGTTCCGGCTCGGGAACATCTGGTTGAACTGGGCCTCGGAGACCACGAATCCCGACGGGTTGGTCGGCGGCGGGGTCGTGTTGCCACCACAGGTGCCCTGGTCGGCCCAGACGTCGGTGGTGCCGGGGATCTCGCCCTGGGTCCACCACTTCGCGGACCAGTTGTGGCCGTTGTACGAGGCGGCGTTGCCGCCGACGTAGACGGTGGAGGCGTTCCACCCGGCGGCGCAGGCCGCGGCGGACGCCGAGGTGGCGGGGAGGAATATCGCGAGGGCGAGGGCCGAGACCATCGCCGTGAGCAGTGCCAAGACGCGTTGCTTCAAGGGACTCACTCCTGTCCACGGCCGGGGCGGCGGAAGCCGACCGGCCGTCATGGGGGGTGAGGGAACCAAAGCGGAAGGGCGTGCACCCTGTCAAGGTCTAGACCAAGCTGGGGAGTTGGCGGCCGTCCCGACGGCCGAAACTGCATGGCTGATTAAAGAGCAGGTCAACAAAACACCAATGCCAACCAATGGCCAACGATGTCACGGATAGTCTCCGGCCGTGATGTTCACCAGACTTGCAAAAACACCCCCTTCCCTTCACAGCGCCGCCACGCGCCGCTCCGTCCTGCGCGCGGCCGTCGCGGGCACCGCGGCCACCACCGCCGTGGCCCTGGC
>NZ_WWJY01001093.1 GCF_009865405.1 Streptomyces sp. SID3212
CGGCGAGGGCCGCGGGCGCGGGCGGGGCGCTCGTTCCGGGGGCCGCGCCGGTGGCCGCGCGGGCCGCGCTGAAACTTTCCTTCACGTCCTGGGTCATGGCTGAAAGATATTTTCGGACACGGTCGGGGGTCAAGCCCGTGGAGGGACAATGAGGGGATGGACGAAGTGAACAACGACAACGCGCTGGAGCAGGCGCTGCACGGCGCCAGGGCCCTGGTCCTGGCCGACCTCGCCGCGTCCGGGGTCGCGGAGGCCGAGATCGTGTCGCTGGTGGAGGACGCGGTGTCGCACCGCCGCTGGTGGGTCGAGCAGTGGCCGGAGGGCGTGGGCTTCGTGGCCGGCCTGGTGGCGCAGGACGTCCAGGACGCCCTGCTGGAACGTTACGGCCGCTGGCCCCTCTGCCCGGTCTGCGTCACGGTCGAGCCGCACGCGCTGGAGGTGGAGCCGGAGCTGGGCGCGGATCCGCACTGGGTGTGCGCGAAGGAGGCGGTGGTGGTGGCGCGGGTGGGGGCGCTGCGCGATGCTGGCGGGGGTTTTGCTGACGGGGGCGATGCCCTGTGACCGTCTACATCGACCCGCCCACCTGGCCCGGCCACGGCCGGATGTGGTCGCACCTGGTCAGCGACGTGTCCTTCGAGGAACTGCACGCGTTCGCCGCGTCGATCGGGTGCCCGGAGCGAGCGTTCGAACGGGACCATTACGACGTGCCGGCGCATCGGTACGAGGATGCGGTGGGGGCGGGGGCGGTGCGGGTGGGCTCGAAGGAACTGGTCCGCCGGATCACGGAGGCGGGCCTCCGCCGCCCAAAGGGCCGCCCGTCCTCTTGACCGGCCTGGCGGCCGTGCTTTTGTCCTCAATCGCCGGACGGGCT
>NZ_WWJY01001094.1 GCF_009865405.1 Streptomyces sp. SID3212
GCTCGACCAGCGCGTCGCCGCGCAGGAGCCAGCCGGCGCACGCGTCGGTCAGGTCGCCGCCGGGGTCGGTGCCGGTGAGGCTCCTCCAGGTGGTGCGGTACGCGGTCTCGGCGCGGTCCAGCAGCGCGGGGGCGGCCTTCGTGACGCACCAGCAGGTGGGGAAACCGATACGCAGATAGGCCAGTTCCACCAGACCGTTGCCGAGGGACGCCTGTTCGAAGTCGATGAACGTGACCCCGGTCCCGGTGTGCAGGTCGTTGCCGGGACACGGGTCCCCGTGCAGCAGGGCCTGTCCCCCGGCCCGGTCGAGCCGGCCCACCAGCGCGGTGAGTTCGGCCGGGACGCCGGGTGCGACGGTGACTCCGAGCGTTTCGGCCAGGTGGAGGAAGGAGTCGGCGTCGGCCCGCGTGGGTCCGCTCCAGCAGGGCAGGAGGCCGGCGTCCGCCGGGACGGCGGTGGCGTGGAGCCGGGCCAGTGCCTTCGCGTAGCCGACGATCCATTCGCGGGGCGGCGGCCGGTGTTCGACGTGCGCGAGGACCAGGACGTGCTCCTCGGGGTCGGTGCCCAGCAGGGCGGGTACCACGGCCGGCTCGGCGCGGGCGGCGATCCGCAGCGCGGCCACCTCGCGCGCGTAGCGCTCCGCGGCGCCGGGCCCCTCGACGAACTGCTTGACCACC
>NZ_WWJY01001095.1 GCF_009865405.1 Streptomyces sp. SID3212
GGGAGTCGCTCGGGAAGGGCGGGCGCGTCACCTGCGGTCCGGCGGTGCCGCTGAGGGGGGCTCAGACGGCGCCGGGGCGCAGCGGGGAGGTCCCGCGCCCGTGCAGCACCAGGGCGCGGGCGAGGAAGCCCAGGGCCGCGGTGCAGACCAGGGTCCGCACGATGTTGGTGGCCACCCAGGTGTCCTTGAACTTGTCGACGACCGAGAAGTCGGTGATCTTCGCGGGGTCGCCGGCGGCGGCCAGCTCGTTGTTGAGCGGGATGTTGACGCTGAACGTGATGACGAGGGCGACCAGGTAGAGCGCCGCGGCGGCGGCGATCCAGAGCGCGGCGGCCCGGCGGCCCTGGCGGTGCTCCAGGAAGACCGCGATGCCGGTGGCGAGCAGCGCGCCGACGAAGACCATGCCGAAGAGCCCGCTGCCGTCGATGAGCGCGTTGAAGTTCTGCATCGCGGTGACGTAGGTGCGGTCGTCACCCTTGGCCAGACCGGGCATGACGGAGACGTCGAAGGCGAAGAAGAGGCCCGCCATCAGACCCATGGTGATGGTCGCGATCATCAGCAGGGGCCCGGCCGCCTTGCTGCGGCGCACCGGCGCGGCCACGGGGG
>NZ_WWJY01001096.1 GCF_009865405.1 Streptomyces sp. SID3212
TGACACCCGGCTTCCACGCCGACCGGCCGGCCGCGAGAACGCGGCCGGCCGGTCGGCGTGAGGCGCCGTGGCGGGTCAGCTGCCCGTGACCTCCGAGCGGTCGCCGCCCCAGAGGGTGTGGAACGACCCCTCCCGGTCCGTACGCCGGTAGGTGTGCGCCCCGAAGAAGTCACGCTGGCCCTGCGTCAGCGCGGCGGGCAGCCGCTCCGCGCGCAGCGCGTCGTAGTACGAGAGCGCCGCCGAGAAGCCCGGAGTCGGGACCCCCTGCACCGCCGCCGTGGCCACCACGGCCCGCCAGTCGTCCTGCGCCGTGCCGATCTCCTCGGCGAACTGCTTGTCGGACAGCAGGCTCGGCAGGTCGCGCCGCGTGTCGAACGCCGCCCGGATCCGGTCCAGGAACGCGGCGCGGATGATGCACCCCGCCCGCCAGATCGCCGCGACGGAACCGAGGTCGATGTCCCAGTCGTACTCGTCGCTGCCCGCCCGGATCTGGTGGAAGCCCTGCGTGTACGACACGATCTTCGACGCGTACAGCGCCTGCTCCACCTGGTCGGCGAAGCGCGCCGCCTCCGTGTCGTCCAGCGGGCGCGCGGTCGGCCCCGGCAG
>NZ_WWJY01001097.1 GCF_009865405.1 Streptomyces sp. SID3212
GGGGTGGTGGGGGTAGCGGGGCTGGTGGGAGTGGTGCGGTCGGTGGGCGGCGGATCGACGCCGTCGCAGAAAACGCTTACCCCCGGAGCGGTGGCGCTCCCGACGGCGCGATCGGTGCCGCCACCCGTACGGCCGGGCGCGGCGCCGCAGGTCAGAGCGCGGGGCTCGGTGTCGTCCCGCCGCAGCGCGGCAAACGGACGGGAGCTGCGGCGTCCGCGGGTGTGACGCATTCGCGCCTGCGGACGCTGAAAGACATGTGATGGCCGACGGGCGTGACCAGTGGCTCGACAAGGACGTGGCGGAAAGACTCCTGCGCGGTGAGCGGGTGGACGCGGTGGACGGCCTCGACGGGGTCAGAGCGAAACGGCTTTCCGACACCCTGCGGGACATGGCGGACGTCACGTACGCAAACGATGCCGAACTCCCCGGCGAGGCA
>NZ_WWJY01001098.1 GCF_009865405.1 Streptomyces sp. SID3212
GGCGACCCCCGGCGGGTGGTGGAAGCGGCACCCCGCCGACAACAGCGCGGAGCCGCTCCCCCTCCCCACCATCGCCTGGTGGTGGGACCAGTTGGAGCCGGCCCACTGACACACCGGCGCGGCGCCCGGGTCCGGTCCCACCGACACCCGCGCCGTGCCCGGACGCATCCCACCGACACCGGCCGCCGCACCCGGACCACTCTCGGTGCTCAGCGTCCAGGCGCGGTGCGCGGGGGTCAGTAACCGCGCCACCACCGGGTCACGGCCCGCCACGCCCGCCGCGGCGCCGACCCCTCGCGCTGCGCCGGGATCATCCCCGCCAGCGGC
>NZ_WWJY01000108.1 GCF_009865405.1 Streptomyces sp. SID3212
GCCGAGACCCGCAGGACCGTGCTCGGCCTCGGCCCCGCCCTGCTGGAGGACCGTCCGCTGGACGAGGCCGTCGGTGTCGAGCTGGGCTGGGTCCGCTCCACCGCCGGTGTCCGTACGGATCTGGTGGTCACGGGCGAGCGCCGGGCCCTCTCCCCCGAGGTCGCCGCGCACGCCCTGCGCCTGGTGCAGGAGGCGCTGACCAACGCCGTCACGCACGCCGGAGCCGCCCTGATCCGGGTGGGGGTGATGTACGGCGCGGACGACGTGGCCGTGGTGGTGGAGGACGACGGGCGGGGTTTTGACCCGGGGGACACGGAGGTGCGGCGCAGCGGGCTCGGGCTGAGCGGCATCGTGGCGCGCGCGGACCAGCTCGGCGCGGACCTCCGCATCGAGTCCACCCCGGGCTGGGGGACCCGGATCCGGGCCAGGATCCCCCGCACCCCGGCGGACGAGGACCGTCCGGCGGGGGCGACGACGCCGTGGCGGGTGCTGGTGGTCGACCGGCGGCCTGTCGTACGGGCCGGTCTCGTGCGGCTGCTGGACCGGGCGGGGCCCGAGATCCAGGTGGTGGGGGAGATCGCGGACGCCCGTGAGGTGGTGGACGCGGTACGGGTCCTCGAACCGGACGTCGTCCTGCTGGACCTGCGGATGCCGGGGCTCGACGGTGCCCGGCTGACGTCGTACGTACGCTCCGCCAGCCCCGGTACGGCGGTGCTGCTGATGACCGACGACCTGGGCGACCCGCTGCTCCCGGAAGCGGTGCGGGCCGGTGCGCGCGGGTGTGTGGGCTCGGACCTGGACGGTGCGGGGCTGGTCCGGGCGGTGCTGGCCGCCGCCCACGGTGACGTCCTGCTCAGCCAGCGTGTCCTGCGGAGCATCACCGACCGTGACCGCCCGGCCCGGGATCCGCTCACGGACCGGGAGCGGGAGGTGCGGGCGCTGGTGGAGCGCGGGCTGCCGGACAAGCGGATCGCCACCGCCCTCGGCATCTCGGTGAAGACGGTCGAGAAGCACGTCGGGGCCGTCCTGCGGAAGACCGGGGCGTCGAACCGTACGGCGCTGGCGCACCGCGCGGCCTCCGACGGGGGCTGAGAGCGCGAGGGGCGCGGCCGTGGGGGGATTCCCTACCCGGGGATGGGGGGATTCCCGGCCGACCCCGCGTCCTTCCGGGGCTAGCCTCGAAGAACAGAGGGAAACGTGGGGGTAAGCGGGGGAAATCGATCCCGGGAGTTCACGTGTCCGTCGTCCCGCTGACCGACATCCTGTCCGGCGCCTTCAAAGAGCGTTACGGCGTACCGGCCATCAATGTGTTCAACGACCTCACCCTGGAAGCGGTGCTCGCCGCGGCGGTGGAGAAATCCTCGCCCTTGATCGTACAGACCTCGGTGAAGACGGTGAAATCCATCGGCAGTGACGTCCTGTACACGATGTGGACGTCCATGACGGCCGGTATCGAGGTGCCCGTCACCCTGCACCTGGACCACTGCCCGGAGCGCGAGGTCATCACCGAATGCCTGGACCGGGGGTGGAATTCCGTCCTGTTCGACGCCTCGCACCTCCCCGTCGAGGAGAACATGCGGCAGACGGTCGAGGTCGTCGCCGAAGCCCGGCAGCACGGCGCCCACGTAGAAGGAGAGATCGAGTCCATCACGGGCGTCGAGGACGGAATCGGCAGCGACAGCGCCGCCGCGCAACAGGACCTGGCCGTCGCGCTGGAATTCCTCGACACCACACACGTCGACGTCTTCGCGCCCGCGATCGGAAATGCCCACGGTTCGTACCGCAAAACTCCGGTCCTCGATTTCCAACGGGTCTCCGACCTGGTCGCCGCCCGCTCGATCCCCATCGCGCTCCACGGCGGCAGCGGTATGTCGGACGAACAGTTCCGCGATCTCATAGGCCGGGGCTGCGCGAAGGTCAACATCTCGACCGCCCTCAAGGAGACCTTCATGAAATCGTCTCTCGCCTTCCTGGAATCGGCCGAGGAAAAACAGAAGTGGGACCCGCCGTCGTTGTTCCGGTCGGTACGGCAGGACGTCATCGACCTGGCCGGTTCGCTGATGACGGTGTTCGGCAGCGCCGGCCGGGCGAGGTGAGTGCCGTGCCCGCGCTCGTCTTCGACTGTGACGGCGTCCTCGCGGACACCGAGCGGTACGGACATCTGCCCGCGTTCAACCGGACCTTCGAGGAGTTCGGCCTCCCCGTGCGGTGGAGCGACAGCGACTACGCGCGGAAGGTGAAGGTCGGCGGGGGCAAGGAGCGGATGAAGACGCTGCTGACCCCCGCCTTCGTCGCCGAGGCCGGTCTGCCGGCCGATCCGCGCCTCCTCGACGAGGAGGTCGCCCGGTGGCACCGGCGCAAGACCGAGATCTATCTGGAGATCATCGCGGGCGGCAAGATCCCGCCCCGCCCGGGAGTACGGCGGATCGCGGCCGAGGCCGACGCGGCCGGGTGGACGCTGGCCGTCGCCTCGACCTCGGCGGAACGGTCCGTGCGCGGGGTGCTCAACCTGGCCGTCGGCCCCGAACTGGCCACTCGGTTCAGCGTGTTCGCCGGGGACGTCGTCCCCCGCAAGAAACCGGCCCCCGACATCTACGACCTCACGGTCGCCCGGCTCGGGCTCGACACCACACGGGCCCTCGTCGTCGAGGACAGTGCCAACGGGCTGCGCGCGGCGCGGGACGCCGGGCTGGGCTGCGCGGTCACGACCAGCGCGTACACGGCGGAGGAGGACTTCACGGGGGCCCTGCTGGTCGTGTCGTCGCTCGGGGATCCGGCGGGCCAGGGGCCCGATCCGGCGGGGACGGCCTCCGAGGTGCTGAGCGACCCGTTCGGCGCCGACCCCTCCCCGTACGTACGGCTCGCCGCTCTCGAATTCCTGCTCGCCGCCGTGCCCGGCGCGCACTGATGTCAGGCCAGGTGAGGAGAGACATGTCCACCGCAACCACCAGTGACCTCGAATTTGTCGTCAGGACGATCGCGAGGACGGCCGTCGAGAACGAACGCGCGTTCTCCGATCTCGACGCCGTCGTCGGCGACGGGGACCTGGGCTACTCACTTGCCCGGGGCTTCGAGATCGTCCTCGCCGACTGGGACTCCTTCGACCGCGACTCCCCCTCGGAATTCCTCAAGAAGATCGCCCTGGTGATCTCCAAACGGGTGGGCGGGACGTCGGGCCCCTTGTGGGGCACCGCCTTCCTCAGGGCGGCCGGCGCGATCTCCGACCGGCCGGAGCTGACCGCGCTGTCCGGGGAGGACGCCGTGGCGATGCTGCGGGCCGCCGCCGAGGGCATCAAGAAGCGGGGCAGGTCCGATCTCGGTGACAAGACCCTGCTGGACGCCCTGATCCCGATGACGGACGCGCTGGAGAAGGCGCTGGGCGGCGGCGGGAACGGGGCCGACCTGGCCGGGGTCGTCGCGGAGACCGCTCGTACGGCAGCCGAGGCGACCACCCCCATGCAGGCGATGCGGGGCCGGCCGAGCTACACCGGGGAGCGCAGCATCGGCTCCCCGGACGCGGGGGCCATGGCCGTCGCGGTCATGGCGGAACGTGTCGCCGACGAGTGGGCGGCCCGCGTGTGACGCGCCCCTACACCCGCGTGTGACGTGCGGCGCCGCGTCCTGGGACGCGAAGTCCTGGGACACGACGCCACCACCGACTCGATCGAGGAGAGCCAGCTGATGAAGAAGTTCGTGAACGACCCGAAGAACTACGTACCGGAGATGCTGGAGGGCCTGGCGCTGGCCAATCCCGACACCCTCCGGTACGTCCCCGAGTACAACCTGATCATGCGCGCGGACGCGCCCCGGGCGGACAAGGTGTCACTCGTCCAGGGCTCGGGCTCCGGGCACGAGCCGGCCCACGTGATGAGCGTGGGATTCGGCATGCTCGACGCGGCCTGTCCGGGTGACGTGTTCTCCGCCCCGCCCACCGACTACGTGTACGAGACGGTGAAGCGGGTCGCGTCGGACAAGGGCGTGCTGTTGCTGGTCAACAACTACACGGGCGACCGCATGGCCTTCGAGATGGCGGAGGAGCTGTCGGACGCCGACGGGGTGACCGTCCGCACGCTGTTCATCGACGACGACGTGTCCGTACAGGACTCGACGTACACCGTCGGACGCCGTGGGGTGGCCGGCAACTTCTTCGTCATGAAGGCGTGCGGGGCGGCGGCCGAGCGGGGTGCCGACCTGGACGAGGTGTACCGGATCGGCGAGAAGGTCAACGCCGTGACCCGCACGATGGGGCTCGCGCTGACCGCCTGCACACCGCCCGCCAAGGGGTCGCCGCTGTTCGACCTGCCCGACGACGAGATCGAGATGGGCGTCGGCATCCACGGCGAGCCGGGCCGGCGCCGGGAGAAGCTCCAGTCGGCGGACGAACTGGTCGGCGAGCTGCTGACGGCGGTGGTGGAGGATCTGCCGTACGTCTCCGGCGACGATGTGGCGCTGATGGTCAACGGCCTCGGCGGCACCCCGCTCGGTGAGCTGTACCTGGTGTACGGGCAGGCCCACAAGCAGCTGGCCGACCGCGGGGTCGACATCCGGCGCAGCTACGTCGGCGAGTACTGCACGTCGCTCGACATGGCGGGCGCCTCGCTGACCCTGGTCCGGCTGGACGACGAGATCGCGGATCTGCTGGCCGCACCCGCCGACATCCCGGTGCACGTCTTCTGAGTGGGGGTCCGGGGAGCGGGTACGCGGGGATTCTGGTCTCGCGGAGCGCCCTGCCCTGGGGCACCGTGGAACCACACCCCGCGACATCCGCGACGCGTGCAGAGGAGACAGCTCCATGTCGAACCACACCTACCGGGTCACCGAGATCGTCGGCACCTCCCACGAAGGCATCGACGACGCCATCCGTAACGCCATCAGCCGGGCGTCCACGACGCTGCACGGCCTGGACTGGTTCGAGATGACGGAGGTCAGGGGTCATATCGAGGACGGTGTGATCGAGCACTTCCAGGTGGGTCTCAAGGTGGGGTTCCGCCTCGACCCGGCGGACGACGGCTCCTGAGCCCCCGTGGCCGGGGGCTCAGGTGCGCCCTTCGCGCTCCTGGCCGTCCCGGAACGCCGGTGACGTGCTGGCCCAGTCCGCCCGTACGACCCGGAAGCCCGCCCGTTCGGCGGCGGCGCAGACCAGTTCGTCGTCGTCGACGAGCATGCGGACCTCGCGCTGTTCCGCCACCTCGCGCAGGACTTCCAGCTTGGTCGTACGGGCGGGGCGCCGGTCCGCGTTACGGCGCATGCGCACCGGCCCCTCGGGCAGGCCGTGCGCCGCCAGCCAGGCGAGGGTGTCCCGGCGGCAGCGTTCGGGCCGTCCTGTCAGGTAGAGGAGGTCGCACTCCTCGGCGGCGGCGACGGCCCGCCGTACCCCCTCGGCCAGTGGTGTGTCCTGGCCCGCCGCGCCGAAGAAGCCGTTCCAGTCCTTGGGTACGCGCTCCAGGAAGTGCTGGCGGTGGCCGGTCTCGGCAAGGGTCCCGTCCAGATCGAACACGGCCACCGGCCGCCGGGCCGCGTCTGTCGTCCCGGTGCTCCTGGTCGTCCTGCTCGCCTTGGCCGTCTTGGTCGTCACACCGTCAGCCTAGGCAATCCGCCCGGGGAATCCCCAGCCGGAGAGGGTGTTGACTGATACGTGAGCATCTCACCCGACATCCCGTTCTCCGTGCTGGACCGCTCCCGTACGAGGGAGGGCAGGGACGCCCCGAGCGCGCTGCGGGACACCGTGCGTTTCGCCCAGGAGATCGAGGCGCTGGGCTACCACCGCTTCTGGGTCTCCGAGCACCACGGGGTACCCGGTGTCGCCGGGTCCGCGCCGACGGTCCTCGCGGCGGCCGTCGCCGCCGCGACGTCGACCGTCCGGGTGGGGACCGGCGGAGTGATGCTGCCGAACCACCGGCCGCTCGTCGTGGCCGAGCAGTTCGGCGTCCTGGAGTCCCTCTTCCCCGGCCGTGTCGACATGGGTCTGGGCAGGTCGGTGGGCTTCACCGACGGGGTACGGAAGGCGCTGGGCCGGGACAAGCAGGACGCCGAGGACTTCCCCGCGCAGATCGAGGAGTTGCTCGGCTACTTCTCCGGGACCCCGGACACGGGCCCCCGGGTCCACGCCCAGCCCGCCGAGGGCCTGCGCCCGCCGCCCTTCGTCCTGGCCACCGGCAAGGGCGCGGCGGTGGCGGCGCGGGCCGGGCTGCCGCTGGTCATCGCGGCCGTACGGGGCGAGGACGCGATGCTGCGCGCGGTGGCGGACTACCGGCGCGACTTCCGCCCCTCCGCGTGGAACGAACGCCCGTACGTGATGCTCTCCGGCACGGTCGCGGTGGCGGCCACCACCGAGGAGGCCCGCCGGCTCCTGCTCCCCGAGGCCTGGTCGGCCGCCTGGTCCCGCACCCACGGTGAGTTCCCGCCCCTGCTCCCCGTGGAGACCGTCCTCACCACACCCATGACCCCACGCGAACGAACCCTCTTCGAGGAGTCCCGGCGGGGCCACCTGTACGGCACGGCGGACGACGTGGCCGAGTCCCTGGACAAGCTCCTGTCCCGCAGCGAGGCGGACGAATTCCTCGTCACCACGAGCACGTACGACCTGGACGCCCAACTGGACTCGTACCGAAGGCTGGCAATGCTCCTGGGGCTCCACGGCGAGAACCGCTGACCGAGGGTGTCAGCGCGCGGCTTTCCGCGTCGCACGCAGCCATTCCTTGTTCATCGCCGTGATCGACGGCAGGGGGATGCCCTTGGGGCAGGCCGTGGCGCATTCGCCGGCCAGGGTGCAGCCGCCGAAGCCCTCCTCGTCCATCGTCGCCACCATGTCCAGGACCCGGGTCTCGCGTTCCGGGGCGCCCTGGGGCAGGACGTTGAGGTGGTTGATCTTGGCGGAGGTGAAGAGCATCGCCGAGCCGTTGGGGCAGGCCGCCACACACGCGCCGCAGCCGATGCACTCCGCGTGCTCGAAGGCGAACTCCGCGTCGGGCTTGGGGACGGGGGTGGCGTGGGCGTCGGGGGCCGAGCCGGTGGGGGCGGTGATGTAGCCGCCCGCGCCGATGATGCGGTCGAACGCCGAGCGGTCCACCACCAGGTCCTTGACCACCGGGAACGCGCCGGCCCGCCACGGCTCGACGTCGATGGTGTCGCCGTCCTTGAAGTGCCGCATGTGCAGCTGGCAGGTGGTGGTGCGCTCCGGGCCATGGGCGTCGCCGTTGATGACGACCCCACAGGCGCCGCAGATTCCCTCGCGGCAGTCGTGGTCGAAGGCGACCGGGTCGTCGCCCCGGAGGATCAGTTCCTCGTTGAGGGTGTCGAGCATCTCCAGGAACGACATGTCCTCGGAGATCCTGTCGATCTCGTAGGTGACCATGGCGCCGGGGGCGCCGGCGTCGTGCTGGCGCCAGACGCGCAGGGTGAGCCTCATGCGTAGCTCCGCTGGGTGGGGTGGACGTACTCGAAGACGAGGTCTTCCTTGTGCAGGACGGGCGCGGCGCCGGTCCCGGTGAACTCCCAGGCCGCCGCGTACGAGAACTCCTCGTCGCGGCGCTCCGCCTCGCCGCCCTCCGTCTGCGACTCCTCGCGGAAGTGCCCGCCGCAGGACTCCGCGCGGTGCAGGGCGTCGAGGCACATCAGCTCGGCGAGTTCCAGGTAGTCGACGATGCGGTTGGCCTTCTCCAGCGACTGGTTGAACTCCTCGCCGGAGCCGGGCACCTTGATGCGGCGCCAGAACTCCTCGCGGATCTGCGGGATCCGGCCGAGCGCCTTGCGCAGGCCCTGTTCCGTACGGGCCATTCCGCAGTGGTCCCACAGGAGTTCGCCGATCTCCTTGTGGAAGGAGTCGGGGGTACGGTCGCCGTCGACGGCCAGGAGCAGGCGCAGCCGGTCCTCGGTGTCGGCGACGGCCTCGACGGCCACCGGGTGGGAGTCGTCGACCGGGTCGAGGTGGGGGTTGCGGCCCAGGTAGTCGTTGAGGGTGGCCGGCAGGACGAAGTAGCCGTCGGCGAGGCCCTGCATCAGCGCGGACGCGCCGAGCCGGTTGGCCCCGTGGTCCGAGAAGTTGGCCTCGCCGATCGCGAACAGGCCCGGCAGGGTGGTCTGGAGGTCGTAGTCGACCCACAGTCCGCCCATCGTGTAGTGGATGGCCGGGTAGATGCGCATCGGGACCTCGTACGGGTCCTCGGCGGTGATGCGCTCGTACATCTCGAAGAGGTTGCCGTACTTCTCCTCGACGGCCTTGCGGCCGAACCGGGCGATGGCGTCGGCGAAGTCGAGGTAGACACCCTGGCCGCCGGGGCCGACCCCGCGCCCCTCGTCGCAGACGTTCTTCGCGGCGCGGGAGGCGATGTCGCGCGGGACGAGGTTGCCGAAGGCGGGGTAGATCCGCTCCAGGTAGTAGTCGCGCTCGTCCTCGGGGATCCGCCCGGGCGGCCGGGTGTCGCCGTGGGCCTTCGGGACCCAGATGCGGCCGTCGTTACGCAGGGACTCGCTCATCAGCGTCAGCTTGGACTGGTGCTCGCCGGAGCGCGGGACGCAGGTGGGGTGGATCTGGGTGAAGCAGGGATTGGCGAAGTACGCGCCGCGCCGGTGGGCGCGCCAGGCGGCGGTGGCGTTGCTGTTCTTGGCGTTGGTGGAGAGGTGGAAGACGTTGCCGTAGCCGCCGGTGGCGAGGACGACGGCGTCGGCGAAGTAGCTGGAGACCGTGCCGGTGATCAGGTCGCGGGCGACGATGCCGCGCGCCCGTCCGTCCACGACGATCAGGTCGAGCATCTCGGTACGGGGGTGCATCTCGACGGCCCCGGCGGCGATCTGCCGGGACAGCGCCTGGTAGGCGCCGAGGAGCAGTTGCTGTCCTGTCTGGCCCCGGGCGTAGAAGGTACGGGAGACCTGGACGCCGCCGAAGGAGCGGGTGTCGAGGAGGCCGCCGTACTCACGGGCGAAGGGCACGCCCTGCGCGACACACTGGTCGATGATCTCGACGGAGACCTCGGCGAGCCGGTGGACGTTGGACTCGCGGGCGCGGAAGTCGCCGCCCTTGACCGTGTCGTAGAAGAGCCGCTGGATGGAATCGCCGTCGTTGCGGTAGTTCTTGGCGGCGTTGATGCCGCCCTGCGCGGCGATGGAGTGGGCGCGGCGCGGGGAGTCCTGGTAGCAGAACTGGACGACGTGGTAGCCCTGTTCGGCGAGGGTGGCACCGGCGGCGCCGCCCGCCAGGCCCGTACCGACGACGATGACGGTGTGTTTGCGGCGGTTGGCGGGGTTGACGAGCTTCGCCTCGAAGCGGCGGCGGTTCCAGCGCTCGGCGACCGGTCCGTCGGGGGCGGTGGTGTCGGCGACGGGCTCGCCGGTGGTGTAGTCGGTGTAGTCCCGCATGTCGGCTCCGTTCATGTCAGTTCACGACTCCGCTCATGACCCCTACGGGTACGGCGATGAATCCGGCGGTCAGCACCACGGCCAGGACGTCGGCCGACGCCTTGAGGATCCGTTCGCGGGTGGGGCTGCCCACGCCGAGGGTCTGGGCGGCGCTCCAGAACCCGTGCCGGACGTGCAGTCCGAGCGCCAGCATCGCGACGATGTAGATGGTGTTGCCGTACCAGGTCGAGAAGGTGTCGACGACGTTCTGGTACGGGCGGCCCTCCTGGAAGCCGCCGGAATGCACGGTGCCGGTGGTCAGGTCGAGGATGTGCCAGACGATGAACAGCGCGAGGATGATCCCGCCCCAGCGCATGGTGCGGGTGGCGTAGCTGGCGCGCTGCCGCTTGTGTACGTACGGGGTGGGCCGGGCCGCGAGGTCACGGCGGCTCAACTGGTAGGCGCAGACGGCGTGCAGGACGACGGCGGCGACCAGGCCGATCCGCAGGCCCCAGAGCGCCCACTCGTAGTGCAGGACGGGTTCGCCGATGATCCGCAGCCAGTGCGCGTATCCGTTGAAGGAGTCCAGGCCGAAGAAGATCTTCAGATTGCCGTACATGTGCGCGACGAGATACGCGAGCATGAACAGGCCGGTCACGGCCATGATCACTTTTTTGCCGACCGTCGATCCCCAGAGGGTGCGCGGCAGGGACGCGCGCCGGTCCGTCCGCGTTGCCAGAGCCATGTACCTGACGGTAGGGGCGCCGCGACCAGAGGTCCAAGACATGGTCCGGCTCATGTCCATAGGGTGTGCCTATGATGAGTGGATGCAGTTCCAGCAGTTGCTCTACTTCGTCGCCGTGGCCGAGACCAGGCACTTCACCCGCGCCGCCGAGCGGGTCCACGTCTCCCAGCCGTCCCTGTCGCAGCAGATCAGGGCGCTGGAGAAGGAGCTGGGCGCCGAGCTGTTCAGCCGGGCCCGGGGCAACGTCACGCTGACCGACGCCGGTGAGGCTCTGCTGCCGCTGGCCCGGCGGATCCTGGCCGACTCCGAGACGGCCCGCCTGGAGGTCCAGGAGCTGGTCCAGCTGCGGCGGGGCCGGGTCAGGCTGGGGGCGCCGCCCAGCCTCTGCACCGGTCTGCTGCCGGAGGTGCTGCTGGCCTTCCACGAGCTGCATCCGGGCATCGAGCTGCTGATCGAGGAGAACGGTTCGCACGATCTGGTACGGGCGCTGGCCCGCGGCGACCTCGATCTGGCGCTGGTGGTCCTGCCGCTGCCGGCCCCCTCCCCCGCGCTGACCACCGTCGAGCTGCTCCACGAGGACCTGGTCGTGGTCTCCTCGGCGTCCGCGCCGCCGCCGCGCAGACCGCTGCGGATCGCCGATCTGGCGGACCAGCCGCTGGTGATGTTCCGGCACGGCTACGACCTGCGCGACCTGACCGTGGCCGCGTGCCGGGCGGAGGGGTTCGAGCCGGCGTTCGTCGTCGAGGGCGGCGAGATGGACGCGGTGCTGGGCTTCGTCCGGGCCGGTCTCGGGGTCGCCGTCGTCCCGAGCATGGTCGCCGGGCGGACCCGCGACCTGCGGGTCACGCCGCTCGCGCGGCCGGGACTGAGCCGTACGGTCGCCCTCGCCCACCGCAGCGACGTGGCGCCGCCCCGCGCGGCCCGGGAGCTGGAACGCGTCCTGCTCTCCACCCGTACGGGAGCCCGGATGTCCGCCGAGACCGCCGCGTGGCGGTCCCGGCGTGCGGCGGAGGCGCGGTCCGCCGTTTCGGCGGAGGCCCGGGGGCGGGGTCCGGCCGCCGGGCCCCGCGCGTAGAACGCCTCCGGAGCGCCTCCGGAGCGGCTCCTGACCGCTTCTAGACCGCGTCCAGCAGCGACAGCCGGTGCAGGTGCTCAGGAGGGCCCGGGCGCGCGTAGAACCAGCCCTGCGCGGTGTCGCAGCCCAGCCTGCGCAGATGGTCCGCCTGCGCGCCGGTCTCCACACCCTCCACCGTCACCGCCAGGTCCAGGCTGTGCGCGAGCGAGACGATCCCCTCGACGATCTTCAGGTCGACCGGGTCCGCCGGGTGCTGCTGCATGCCCTGCGTGAAAGAACGATCCAGCTTGAGCACGCTCACCGGCAGCCTCCGCAGGTTCGCCAGGTTCGAGTAGCCGGTCCCGAAGTCGTCCAGCGCGATGTCCACGCCCATCTCGGCGAGCTGGCGCAGCGGCTTGAGCAGGTCCTCGTCGGCGCCGATCAGCGCCGACTCGGTGACCTCCAGGCAGAGCGCCCCCGGCGCGAGGCCGATCCGCTCCAGCACCTCGACCGTCTCGGCGACCAGCCCCGGGTGGTGGAGCTGGGTGGGCGAGAGGTTCACGTTGATGCGCAGCGGCCGGCCCTCGGCCCCCTCGGGCAGCTGGTCCTGCCACTCCTTGGCCTGCCGTACGGACTGTTCGAGCACCCAGCGGCCCAGCGGCACGATCAGCCCGGTGTGCTCGGCGAGCGGGATGAAACGGTCGGGCCCGAGGATGCCGTGCTGCGGGTGCAGCCAGCGCACGAGCGCCTCCGCGCCGTGGACCGTACCGTCGTCCAGGTGCACCAGCGGCTGGTACTCGATGAAGAACTCGCCGCGCTCCAGCGCCGCCGGCAGCGCCGTGGTCAGCCCGTGCCGGGTGATCGCGCGCGCGTCGGCCTCGGCGTCGGCCAGCTCGAAGCGGTTCCCGCCCGCCGCCTTGGCGCGGTACATGGTGATGTCCGCGCTCCGCAGGACCTCGGCGGGGGCGCGCCCGGCGACCGGGCCCTCCACGATGCCGATGCTGCCCCGGACCGTGAACTCCCGGCCGTCGAGCCGGATCGGGGTGGCGAGCACGCCGAGGATCCGGGAGGCGAGGTCGGCCACCTCGCCGCACGAGGCGTGCCCGGTGGTCAGCGCCACGAACTCGTCGCCGCCTATCCGCGCCACCATCTCGCCCGGGGCCGTGGCGCAGCTCTGGAGCCGGTCCGCGACCTCGACCAGCAGCCGGTCGCCCGCCGAGTGCCCGAGGCTGTCGTTGATGGCCTTGAAGCCGTCGAGGTCGAGGTAGCAGAGACCGAAGCGGCTCCCGTCCGGCGCGGCGAGCGTCTTCTCCAGACGCTCGAAGAACAGGGTCCTGTTGGGCAGTCCGGTCAGGGCGTCGTGCGTGGCCTCGTAGCGCAGCCGCAGGTTGAGCAGCCGGCGCTCGGTGGTGTCCTCCATCAGCGCGAGCTGGTACTGCGGCGCGCCGTCGGCGTCCCGCAGCAGCGAGACGGTCAGGTTGGTCCAGAGGACCGTACCGTCGTTGCGGTAGAAGGGTTTCTCGCAGCGGAAGTGCTCCCGCTCGCCCCGCACCAGCTCGCCGTACATGCGCCAGACCTGGGGGACGTCCTCCGGGTGGACCCACTCGCTGACGTTGCGGCTGCGGACGTGGTGTTCGAGCCCGCCGAACATCTGGATGAGGGTGTCGTTGACCTCCAGCATGTTGCCGTCGAGGTCGGCGATCCCTATGCCTATCGCGGCGTCGTCGAAGACCGCGCGGAACCGGACCTCGGTGGCGTGCAGCGCCTGCTCGGCG
>NZ_WWJY01001099.1 GCF_009865405.1 Streptomyces sp. SID3212
GCGGGCCGGCTGGCCGACCGCCTCCGCAAGGGGGGCTGGCGCCCGGCGTACCGCGACGACCTGGAGGAGGTCGCGGCCCGCGCGGGCCTCAAGCCGGACGGCTCGGGCCGTGTGTCGTGCCCGTTCGGGTACGCGGACACGGAGAGCGCGGTGCGGGGGCTGATGTCGACGGGGGTGTTCGACGGGGCGGTGGGGGCGACGGATCGGCGGCAGGTGGAGAAGGAGATCGCGGAGGCGTTGCATCCACATGTCCGCAAGGACGGAACGGTCTGGATGCCGAACGTTTTCCGCTACCTGATCGCCCGAACCTGACGCCACGATCGCGTTGCGGTCGCTTGTTGTCCTCAATCGCCGGACGGGCTTGATT
>NZ_WWJY01001100.1 GCF_009865405.1 Streptomyces sp. SID3212
GTTGATACACCACTTCAAGCGTATTTCCGTATTAACTCTGAAAATATGGGACAATTCGAGCGTACGCTTATCATCGTAGACGAAGGCGCACACGTACACTACGTAGAAGGTTGTACAGCACCTGTTTACACTACTAACTCACTTCACAGTGCGGTAGTAGAAATCATCATTAAAAAAGATGCGTATTGCCGTTATACAACAATCCAAAACTGGGCGAACAACG
>NZ_WWJY01001101.1 GCF_009865405.1 Streptomyces sp. SID3212
GCCGTCGCCGGGGATCCGCAACGCCAGCGCCTCGTCGTCCCGGGTGGCGGCGTCGCCCAGCGCGGCGGCGGCGCCGCGGTAGGCGGCCGGGTCGGAGAAGCGGAGTCGTACGTGTCCGCCGGGGACGAGCCGCTTCAGCTCGTCGGCGCTTCCCTCGGCGGCGATTTTGCCGTCGTGCAACACGGCGATCCGGTCGGCGAGTTCGTCGGCCTCCTCCAGGTACTGGGTGGTGAGGAAGACGGTGACGCCGCCCGTGACCAGTTCGCGGATGACGCCCCACATGGTGTGACGGCTGCGCGGGTCCAGGCCGGTGGTCGGCTCGTCGAGGAAGATGATCCGCGGGTCGCCGACGAGCGTCATGGCGATGTCGAGGCGGCGCTTCATGCCGCCGGAGTAGGTCGAGGCGGGCTTCTTCGCGGCGTCGGTGAGGTCGAACCGGTCGAGGAGTTCGGCCGTCACCCGCCGCCCCTCGCGCTGGGACAGGTGGTGCAGGTCCGCCATGAGGAGCATGTTCTCCTCGCCGGTGATCAGTCCGTCGACGGCGGAGAACTGCCCGGTGACGCCGATCGCGGCGCGCACCTGGTGCGGTGAGGTGGCGATGTCGTGGCCCGCGACCTGGGCCTGGCCGCCGTCGGCGGCGATGAGCGTGGACAGGATCTTCACGACGGTGGTCTTGCCGGCGCCGTTCGGCCCGAGCAGGGCGAAGACGGAGCCGGCCGGGATGCGGAGGTCGATGCCGTCGAGGACGGTCTTGTCGCCGTACGACTTGCGCAGGCCGATCGTGGAGATGGCGGTCGGCGACGGGTGGCCGTCGCTGTCGCTCATTC
The DNA here is from genome assembly GCF_009865405.1 of Streptomyces sp. SID3212. Classification (GTDB taxonomy): domain Bacteria; phylum Actinomycetota; class Actinomycetes; order Streptomycetales; family Streptomycetaceae; genus Streptomyces. The sequence goes on from NZ_WWJY01001101.1 coordinate 828, forward strand.
TGGGCGTGGGCATGACAGATGAAGGCATGGGGCCCTCCCGTTAGAAGGCGTGAGTGGTGGGGTGGGGAAGTGAAGTATTGAAGTGGGGATGTGGGGGGTGGAGCGGGCGGGCCGGGGTCGTGATCCCCGGCCCGGGTCAGGCCCTGGCGCGGCGGATGTCGACGTTGCCGTACCGGGTGCGGGCGCGGACCTTGACGGTGTCCTCGCTCTCCTCCGGGGTCTCGGACGGGGTGAGCGTGTTGCGTACCTGGCCCGACTGGGAGCTGACGTCGAGCCAGGCCGCCGTACCCTCGCGGACGCCGACCTCGATGGCGCCGTAGGAGGTCTCCAGCTGGACGGTGCCGCGTACCACTTCGGCGACGCGCAGGGTGCCGTGGGCCGTGGTGGCGGTGACCGAGTCCTCGGCGCGCTCGACGGTGATGTCGCCGTTGGAACCGTTCACCCGCAGGTCACCGGTGGCGGTGCCGACGGTGGTGGTGCCGTGCGAGTTCTTCAGGACGGCGGGGCCGTCGACCGTACCGACGCGCAGGCTGCCGGAGCTGGTGGTGATCTCCGCCAGGCCCTCGACCCGTTCGACGGTGATCGAGCCGTGGGAGGCGGTCAGGTGGAGCGCTCCCGTCGTCTCCAGGCGGACGTCACCGGACGAGGTCTTCACCCGTACGTCTCCGAGCCGGCCCTCGCCGAGTACCTGGGTCCAGGCGCCGGTCAGGTCGACGTCGGAGTCCGTGGGGAGTTCGACCGTCACGTCGACCGTGCCGGTGCGTCCGAGGGGGTAGCGCTGCTTGGGCGTACGGACGGTCAGGACCCCGCTCGTGTACGTGACCTCGGTCTGCTCGGCGGCCCGTACGTCCTGGTCCTTCTTCGGGTCGCGGGGAGCCACCGCCACCACGGTGTCGGCGCGGTCGGCCGCGGCGAACTGGATGGATCCGGCGTCGACGCGGGCGTTGACGGAGATGGGCAGGGGAGTGTCGAAAGAAGGCATGGCTGTCTCGTCCTCTTGGGTCGTGGGTGCGTCCCCGCTGGTGGGACGTGGTGTGGGTGAAGTGGTGTGCGTGGGGCGGGTCCGGGTGCGGCTAGCGCACCCAGCCCGTGATGCTCTGTCCGATGGACTGGGTTTTCTGGGTCGTACGGGGCCGGGCGCCCCCGTCGACCGCCGCCGACACGGCCCGTACCAGCCACGCGTTGACCGACAGGCCCTCGCGGTTCGCGGCCTCCTCGGCGCGGGCCTTGAGGGGCGCGGGCAGGCGGAGGTTGACGCGGGCGGTGCCGCCCTCGTCGCCGTCGGCGGGCGCGTGCGCCTTGAGCGGCTCGGTGGACGCGGCCGGCTCGGCGGGGGTGCCCCCGTCGGTGGGCGGCCGGGTCACCACGAAGTCGGGGTCGATCCCGCGCAGCCGTACGTCGACCGAGCCGGGGGCGAGCTCGCGGGTGATCTCGTCCGTCGCGGCGGAGAGCACGTTGAGCATGGTCAGCCGGGCCGCCGACTCCAGCGGAGCGGTGAGCCGGTCGGCCAGCTCGCGGGCTTCGTCGCCACCGGCTTCGGCGGCCACCGCGAGTTCGCGGCGGAGGGAGTCGACATACGGGGTGAGGTCCATGACGCCATCATGGCATCAGAGTGGCACCACGCGCAAGCCTTGGGTTGGTGTTGTGGGGGTGATGGCTTGTGTGGCTGCCTTGACCTGCGGAAACGTGATGGCGCCACCTTGGCAAAAGGTGGCGCCATCTGGTGTCAGGTGGTGCCAAGGCTGGCGTCAGCCCTGGTTCAGGGGCCGCCGACCGCGCTGAAATCGAGGTTGGTGACGCTGTGGTGCCAGGCCAGGGCCACGAGGACGAGGAGCACGCCGTACACAGTGGCGGGCGCGGCTGTCCAGACGGAGAGGTGCGGGGCGGCCTTGATCAGCATCAGGACGACGTAGAGGACGTCGATGAGACCGACACCCAGGTACGCGATGAGGGTCGCGGAGCGCTGCCAGCGGGCCGCCGTGTGCGGGTTGGAGGCGCGTTCGCTGGCGGTGACGCCGAGGACGGCGCGGTCCAGACGGGGACCGTTCGGGGGTTCCACGGCGTCCAGGAGCGCCTTCTCAAGGGTGAGGATGGAGCGGGCCCGGACGCCGGCCAGATTGACCATCTGGGCCTGGAAGGCCAGGACGCAGATCAGCGGGAACGGCAGCAGGCTGATGGCCCAGCCCAGCAGGTCCAGCTTGTCGTAGAAGGCGATCGTGCCCACGAGGTACGTGACGGCGGCTCCCATGGTGGCGAGGCTGACAGTGAGGGTGCTGGACCGGTCGGCACGGTCGGACTGGTAGATGGCGGTGAGCACGTCCAGGCGGTCGGACAACTACGCCCCCTAGGCGATCGGTGGTTCCTCGTTGCTCGGTGATTCGCTCGGTGATTCGTCGGCCCACGCTCTTCACGGTGCGGGTGATTCGCCCTTGAGCCGCCGCAGGGCCGACAGCATCGCGGACTCGGCTTCATCGAGGGCGCCCCGGCGTCCCAGGAGCTTCTCGATCTCGTCGAAGCGCCTGGTCGCGTCGCGGTAGCCGAGGACGCGCAGGGCGGCCATGCGGTCGGGCGAGAAGTTCATCAAGCCGGTCATCGGCCCGAGCGGGCCCGGGGGTACGACCGGAAGGCTCGGCCGGATGTCGACGCGGACGAGGCCGGTGGCGGCGCCCGGCGCCACCCGGGCATCGGGGTGCAGGTGCAGGACGACAAGGATGTCGCAGTGCTCCGCCGAGGCGAACGCGCGGACCGGCGTACGGTCACCGCGGCCCAGTCCACCGTCGAGGTACGCGCATCCGTCGATCACCCGGGTCGGGAAGACGAACGGGAGCGCGGCGCTGGCCAGGACGGCGTCGCGGACCTGCGGCGCCTCAAGGTCGTTGAGCGGGATGATGGTGGCTCGCGCACCGCCCATCCAGCGGCCGACCTCCCTCAGGTACCGCACCCGTTCCGGCACGGCACGGTGGGTCGACAGCGGATAGGCGGTGACCCACACGGGCAGCCCAGCACGGATGCGGTCGGCGTCCACTGCCTCGTCGATCAGTTCTTCCAGGAGGCCGGTCCGCTGCTTGAGAGCACGCAGGCGCGGCCCCAGCCGCCGTATCTGCTGTGACGTGCTCTCCATGGCGACACCGGCCTCGTCCAGCGGCAGCCCCCGGGCCTCGGACGGCGGGACTCCCATACGGATGGAGAAGCGTTCCCAGAAAGCGGCCAGTTGCCGGACGCCGTGGAAGAAGGTCTCTCCACTGGCCAGTACGGCGCCGTTGAGGGCACCGATGCTGGTGCCGGCGATCGCGGACACGCGGAAGCCCCGCTCGGCCATGTAGTCCAGGACTCCGAGCTCGTAGGCGCCCTTGGCCCCGCCGCCCGCCAGCACCAGTCCGACGCGTACGGAGGAGTGCGGGGAGCGGGGCGCCCGGGACCGGCCGGCCGGGGCGGGGGACGGCTCCTGGCGCGCGGGCCCCGGACGCAGGGCCACCTCCAGGGCCTTTCGGCGAAGGTCGCCGAAGTCGGCCGAGCCAGTCATGAGGCCTTCCCCGTGCCCGTTGCTGTCGCTGCCGTTCCCGCCCCTGTCCCCTTCTCCTGGAGCCGGGAGCGGCGCGCGGCCGCTTCCGTGAACTGCTCCCCGACCAGTTGCCGCAGCAACTCCTCGGCGGTCAGGCTCGCGGCGACGTAACGGGTGCCGTTGCGGACCGCGCCGCGCAGTGCCTTGGTCGCCGCGGCGTCGGGGTCCGTGCCCCGGACCGTGGTCGCCGCCGCCGTGCTGAGCGCGGTGCTCAACGGACCCCGCGCACGGGTCAGTTCCTCCCGAAGCCCCGCCCCCAGCAGTTCCGCGAGCATGGTCCTGTGATCGTCGCCCGGGAGATGGCGGGTGGCTTCGGCGAGCAGGCCGGCCACGGATCTCACACCGTCGTACCACGGTGTCGGCGGGTCCTGGAGCATGCGCTCGACCAGCTCCTGTTCGACGTGGGCGTCGCGTGCGGTGTCCGAGAACTCCCCGGCGGGGCCGGCCGCGACCTCCCGGGCCAGCAGTACGGCCCCGAAGAGGCGGCCCAGCCCCGCGTCGGGGCGGGGGTGGCGCCAGCGGCGTACCGCGTCGTCGATGGCGAGCCTGCTCTCGACCTTGCGCAGCCGCTCGTCGTGCCCGGCCAGCCCGCGCCCGGTCTGTTCGGCGAGTTCCCCGAGGACGAGGGCGAGTTCGCGGATACTGCCCTCGGCCCACCGCACGCGGCCGTCGAGCCCCTTCACATCCTCGCGCACCCGGGCCACCTCGTCGGAGACCTCGGCGACGACCAGGTCGGTGACCGCGAGCCGGGTGGTGAGGCCGGACAGCCAGGCCAGGGTGTCGCGTTGAGCGCCGACCAGGGCGCCGGTGACGGCGAGGTCCTGTCTGCGTCGGCGCCCGGTGACCTGGCCCAGCAGTCTGGCGAAGAACCCCTCGCGCACCGTGGCCCGTACGAGGTCGTCCGCTGTGTGCAGGTCGTTGAGCAGTTCGAGGAGGAGCCGGTCGTCCACCAGGGGGACGCCCAGGGCGACTTCGCGCGGGTTCAGCGGGCGGTTCACCGGTGGGCCACCGGGGTGAGGAACACGACGGGCAGGCTCAGGCTCCGCGGCCGGTCGCCTCCCACGACGTACGCGGGAGCGATCAGGAACTCCGGGCGCGCGTCGTCGGCCTGCTGTTCCCACGGCTGGTGGCTGTCCGCCGGCAGGGCCGTGACGTCGGTTTCGAAGTCGAGTGCGGCGGGGAGAGCGAGGCCCGCCACGCCCTCGCGCAGCTCCGACGCCCGCTGGAAGACGGCGGGGAACTGGCCCCGGAAACCAGGCACTTCGGTGGCCAGACCGAGTTCCCGCAGCCGGGCGGTGACCTCCTCCTGGGCGCTGGACATCGGCCGGTCGAGCGGGTGGAACAGGAGCACGACAAGTTGCGCGACGGCCCGGGCGCGGCGCCGCGCCAGCTCCGTGCGCCCCTCGTCCTCCTCCTTGGGGCACAGCAGCCGTCCGAGGTCCCGGAGGGACTGCGTCACCAGCGTCCGGTACGTCTCGGCGAGCGGGAGGTGATCACGATGGAGGTCGGAGGTGGCGCGGCCCGTGTCGATCGCTTCGCGTACCCCTTGGTCGCGCAGGGCGTTCAGCAGCAACTCGACGTTGCGGGCCACGGTGTCGACCCGCTCGCCGAGACCTTCCAGGGCGCTGAGCACGGCGTTCGTCGCCTGGTCCGTCCGAGCGGTGAGGATCTCGGTCTGCCGGTCGATGTCCAGGGCGAACTGCTCGCGCAGCTGCGCGTACAAGGCGGCGGCGTCGCCCTGGTTCTTGTTCTTCTTGTTTCCTCCCCACCAGGAGGACTCGTCCTCTTCGTGATCACGTCCGTAGTTGTAAGGGCCCTGCTCCATGAATCACTCACCCGCCTTGCCGTGCCGTCCGTACAGCTCCGTGAAGGTGATGGTGGCCTTGCGGCGCGCGCCGCTGACCCGGTCGCAGGTTTCCACGGCGATCTCCGAGCCGCCGAAGGCGAAGTAGATGTCCACCCTTCGCTCGGTCGACAGCAGCTTCGTGGAGCCGGACACGTCCGCGGCAACTGTTCCCACCAATTCACAGCCCGCCTCGTCGGTGTACTGGGGTTCGTCGCTGAAGGTCGCGAACAGAGAGAGGTTCACGGTGCGTTGGTCGGGATACGGAATCCCTATGTCGTCCTTGATGATCCGGTCCACGGGGACGGGATCGCCGCGCCGCACCATGATGCCGAATCGCTTGTCACACCTCACCTTCTTTTCGGGGTCGGTGAAGCGCTTGGCCTCCGGGTCCACCCCCTCACGGAAGGGCTTGGAGCAGATGTAGCCGTACGTGTACTTCGAGCGGCGTTCCCAGATGACGGACGGGTCATAGGCGAAGTGCACGGCCCCGCCCAGGACGGCGACCGCGGGATCCTGCGGGATCAGGACCTCGACCTCGCCGCCGAACCGCTGGGCGATCCGGTCCCGCAGATAGGTGGAGCGGGCGAATCCGCCGACGACGAGGATCTGGTCCACCCCGTCGCCGGTGCCGTGGTCGACCACGCTCCGGTGCTGCCGCTCGATCGTCTCCAGGACGCGACCGACCACCGACTCGTGCAGGTCGGTGACCTCCTCCGGGGTCAGGACGAGGTGGTACGGATCGTCGAACGCCTCCTCGGTCAGCCGCTCCCTGGTCGGCTCGGCGAGCGCCTCCCAGAGACGGCCGGGCACTTCGATGTCACAGGAGCCGGTGAAGACCGGCGTGCCGTCGGGGGTCGTCTCGGAGTGCAGGCCGGTCTTCTGTTCCTCCCAGCGGTCCTCCAGCAGGGCGATCTCCCGGGCGTGGGAGACCGTCAGTGCCTTCAACTGCTCGATGCCGAAACGGTCGGCGAGCACCCGCTCGACAAAGTGCTGGTTGATGTAGGCCGATCCGAGCGGGCCGCCGTCAGGGATGCCGACCTCGGCCAGCCGGTTGGTTTCGAGGCCGTCCGTGCGGATCTGGTAGCTCGTGATGTCGACGGTGCCTCCGCCGCAGTCGACCACCATGAAGCGGCTGCCGGCTGTCTCGACGTCGAGCCGGCCTTCCGGCCGCGTCGGCCCGAGCAGGGTGCCCGGAGTGAGCGCGCAGTAAATGGCCGCCGCCTCCGGCTCGCTGACGAGCAGCAGCCTTTCCTCCGAGGAGGGCATGCCCGCCTCGGCGGCGGCGTCGCGCATCGCCTGTTTCTCGGCGTCCTTCCAGATCGCGGGTACGGTGACGCACCAGCGGATGTCGTCCTCCGTGAATCCGATACCGCGGAAGCTCGTCGCGTGGATCTCTTTGAGGGCTGTCCGGTAGAGCTTCCCGAGACAGTCCGAGATCAACTTCTTCACCGTCCGCCGGCCGGGACGGGCGAGGCTGCCGTGGAAGCGCGTCACGTCGGCCTGCGGGGCGTCGGACCGTAACGCCATCTTGAACCTGGTGGCGTATCCGAGACGGTCCGGATTTCCCCGGGCGTCCGCGGCCTGCCAGCGTTTGCGGGCCTTGAACCCGAACTCCACGGCGGTTCCGTCCCGATCCACCAGGACGGCCGTCAGGTCCTTCGGATAGGAACTACTGCCGCCCCGGGTGACGAAGTCCTGGTAGGCGATCAAGCGATTGTTGGTCATGTTCTGTAAATTCGACACGGTTGCCCAGGCAAATCCGGAGCCGTGTGTTCCGAAATCGATGGCCACGACTATTTTGGGCACGAAAACGCCGTCGGACGGTGAACGGTTCATCCCAGCCCCCCTCTTGGACCGGACGAGGGCAGGGCAAAAGGAGATTCGCGTTCTCAGGCCCCACCCTCATGCGCACGAACCAGCCTACCGAGCGGCTGATTCAATGCGGTGTTCTTTCCCACAGGTCCGTTGTGAAAACACGTAAAAATGTTGGTCGGGGAGGGAGGTTCCGAAGATCGTATCGGGGGGAATTCCGCGCCGGTCGTGGGCGTGGCACGCACTATTCGGTGAGTGCCGCCTCCGAGACAGCCGCCGGGGCGTCCCGCTGGACGGAGTGGCCGGCGCCCTCCACGACGGACCAGTGGAAGTCCGCCTTCGTCTGCTGGACGCGCCGCGCCTCCTCCGCTGTGAAGGACGGCCCGTGGCGGGGGTCCGCGGCGAGCACGGTCACCGGGCAGGTGGTGCGCGCGAGGGCCGATTCGTACGACCAGGGGATGTTCTGCCGGAGGAAGCTCTCAACGACGTACGGGCTGGTGCGCGCCGCGGCCTGCACCTTGAGGAAGACGTCCTCGGGGTGCCAGAGCGGGTGGTCGCGGAGCAGGGTGTCCGGCTCGGCGCGCAGTTCGTCGGTCAGCGCGTGTACGAGGCCGTCCGCGCCGCCCGCGACGGTGATCACCGGGTCGATCAGCAGGAGGCGCGCCGCCCAGCCGGGCGCGGTGTCGGCGGCGGCGGTCGCGACCAGGCCGCCGAGGGAGTGGCCGACGACGAGGTCCCAGGGGCGGGGGACGGTGGTGTGCTCCGGGCTGTCGGTGTCCTCCGGGCCGCCGGTGTGCTCCGGAGTCAGGGCCAGGACGTCGGCGGCGAAGCCCGCTATGTCGTAGCGGAGGGTCCGCGGCGCCAGGCCGTGGCCGCGCAGGTCAGGGGCGGTGACGGCCCAGCCCGCCGCGGCCAGGTCGTCCGCCAGCCGCCACCAGCAGGCCCCCGCCGAGGTCAGGCCGTGGAGCAGCAGGGCGTGGCGGGAGGCGTCGGGCGGGCCCCAGCGCAGAAGGGGCAGGGTCACGGCGACCGGCGAGGCGGCAATGCTGTCCATCTCGTCATACAACCATGCCCCGGTGGTGAGCCGAGGGGGCGCGTGTATGCGTCTTCCGCCCGCCGTAATGATCTCCGTGGACAGTCGGTCGTCGGCCCGCGTATGTTCCAGCGGTGCCGCCGATCGGCGGTCTTTTTTCTGTGGGGGGTCCACCGTCATGTCCATGAGTCCCGTGCTGCCCAGACCCGGCCCGTTGCGTTCGCCCGTCGGCCTGTCCCACGTGGTGATCCTGATGCTCGGAGTCGCCATCACGGCCGATCTGTTCTCGCTGGTGGTCGGCCTCAACCTCCATGCGGCGTGGAGTGACGTGCTGTCGGCCGGATATGACGGATCGTCGGGCGATTCCTACGAGCGCGTCGAGACCCTCTACGGCCTGTCCGGCGGAATGCAGGGTCTCTCGCTCCTGGTCTGTGCCGTGCTGTTCATCAGCTGGTTCCACCGGGTTCGCGGCAACGCGCAGACCTTCGCCCCCGACGCGCACAGCAAGTCGAGCGCCTGGGCGGTGTGGGGGTGGCTCGTGCCCGTCGTGAGCCTCTGGTATCCGCGCCGCATCGCCCTGGACATCTGGACCGCCAGCGGGCCGGATCCGTACCTGGGGCTTGCCAAGCCCCCCTCGCGCGGCCTGATCAACGCCTGGTGGACTCTGTGGCTCGCCACCTTGTTCTACGGGAATCTGGCGTCGCGGATGTACGAGCGGGCGGAGGAAGGGACCGAAATCCAGCGGGCGCTCGTGCAGCTGATGGCGTCCGACGTCATCGACATCGCCGCCGCCGTGCTGGCGATCCTGGTGGTGCGCCAACTCACCGCGATGCAGCGGGAGAAGGTGATGGGGCCGGTGGGGTTGTCCGGCGATCAGCGGACAGGGACGCCCGGGAGCTCGCTGCCCCGGCCGTGAGCAGACGTTCCTGATGTCGCGGCCGGGGGTCGGAGGCGGGGTCCGGCGGCGGGCGGGCCGCCGGATCGTCAGAGGCGTTCCGGCGACCGGATCCCCAGCAGCGCCAGGCCCTGCTGGAGTGTGCGCGCCGTGAGGTCGCAGAGGAAGAGGCGGTTCTCGACCAGGGCCGGTGACTCCGCCTTGAGGACCGGGCACTGGTCGTAGAACGTCGTGAACAGCGAGGCCAGTTGGTAGAGGTACGCGGCGAGCTTGTGCGGCTCGTACGCGGTCGCCACCTCGGCGAGCACCTCACCGAACTGGTCCAGGTGCAGTCCCAACGCCCGTTCCGCCGGGGCGAGTTCGAGTTCCGCGTGAGCGGCGGGGCCGACGTCCCCGGCCTTCCGGACGATCGACTGGATCCGCGCGTACGCGTACTGGATGTACACGGACGTGTCACCGTGGAGCGAGACCATCTGGTCGAGGTCGAACTTGTAGTCCCGGACGGCCGACGTGGAGAGATCCGCGTACTTCACCGCGCCGATGCCCACCTGCTCGCCCCGCTCGGCGATCTCCTGCTCCGTGAGGTCGCGAGCCTTTTCCCGTACGACCGCCGTCGCCCGCTCCACGGCTTCGTCCAGCAGGTCCTCCAGCCGTACGGTCTCGCCCTCCCGGGTCTTGAACGGCTTGCCGTCCTTGCCGAGCACCGTGCCGAACGCGAGCTGGACGGCCTTCGTGCCCTCGCCCAGCCAGCCGGCCCGCCGCGCCGTCTCGAAGACCATCTTGAAGTGCAGCGACTGCCGCGCGTCGACCACGTACAGCAGAGTCGTCGCGTCCAGCCGCGTCACCCGGTCCCGGATCGCGGAGAGGTCCGTGGCCGCGTAGCCGTACCCGCCGTTCGACTTCTTGACGATCAGCGGGACCTGGTTGCCGTCCGGGCCCAGCACGTCGTCGAAGAACACGCACAGCGCGCCCTCGGAGCGGACCGCGACCCCGGTCTCCTCCAGGATCCGGCAGGTGTCCTCCAGCATGTCGTTGTAGCCCGACTCGCCCACGACGTCGGGGTCGTGGATCTCCATGTCGAGCTTGTCGAAGACGGAGTAGAAGTAGATCTTCGACTCGTCCACGAACTTCTGCCAGAGGGTGAGCGTCTCCTTGTCGCCGGCCTGGAGCGCCACCACCCGGTCCCGCGACCGGGCCTTGAACTCCTCGTCGGAGTCGAAGAGCGCGCGCGACGCCTTGTAGAGCCGGTTCAGGTTCGACATGGCCGTCTCGCCGTCGACGTCACCGGCCCGGTGGTCCAGTTCGTGCGGGTGCTCCGTCAAGTACTGGATGAGCATGCCGAACTGGGTGCCCCAGTCGCCGATGTGGTGGCGCCTGACCACCTTCTCGCCGGTGAACTCCAGGATCTCCACCATGGCCGCGCCGATCACGGCCGACCGCAGGTGCCCGACGTGCATCTCCTTGGCCACGTTCGGCTGCGCGTAGTCGATCACCGTCGTGCCGGGGTGGGCCGCGAAGGGCACCCCGAGCCGGTCGTCGGCGGCCCGCGCGGCCAGCGTCTCGGTGATCGCCCGGTCGGTGAGCGTGATGTTCAGGAAACCGGGGCCGGAGACCTCGATCTCCTTGATCACGTCGTTGGCCGCCAGCGCGGCGACGACCTGGCCCGCCAGCTCCCTCGGGTTTCCCTTGAGCTTCTTGGCGAGCGCCAGAATGCCGTTGGCCTGGAAGTCCGCCCGGTCGCTCCGACGCAACAGCGGATCGGCGGAGCCGGCCTCCGGCAGAGCTGCCGAGAGGGCGTCCGCGATGCGCTGATCGACGGTCGAGGCGAGGGAAGTGACCGGGGCCATGGCGGGGAGCCGTTCCTGTCGGGTACGGGGAGTCGCCCCAAGTATCCCATGGGCCATCAATCGGTTTTCGCTCTGTCACCGGGACCTGGGACAATGACGGTCGCCGGTTTTTCTGGGGCGTAGCTGAAAGAAGGACGTGCCGATCGTGGCTCAGAGCACCGAGGCCGACTGGGTCTCCCGTTTCGCGGACGACGTCATCGCCGAGTCGGAGCGGCGTGCGCCTGGGAAACCCGTCGTCGTCGCGTCCGGAATCTCCCCCTCGGGCCCGGTCCACCTGGGCAACCTGCGGGAGGTCATGACCCCGCACCTGGTCGCGGACGAGATCCGCCGCCGGGGGTACGAGGTCAGGCACCTGATCTCCTGGGACGACTACGACCGCTACCGCAAGGTGCCGAACGGCGTCCCGGGCATCGACGCGTCGTGGGCCGAGCACATCGGCAAGCCGCTGACCTCGGTGCCCGCCCCGGCCGGGTCCGCGTACCCGAACTGGGCCGAGCACTTCAAGGCCGCGCTGATCGGGTCCCTGGGCGAGCTGGGCATCGAGTACGACGGGATCAGCCAGACCGAGCAGTACACGGCCGGGACGTACCGCGCGCAGATCCTGCACGCGATGCGGCACCGCGGTGACATCGACGCGATCCTCGGGCGCTACCGGACGAAGGACAAGGCGGCGGGGGACGGGGCAGGGGCCGGAGCCGGGGCGGGAGCCGGGGCCGGAGGGGCAGGGGCTTCCAAGGCTCCCGCCAAGCAGCAGCAGAAGAAGCCCGAGGAGGCCGAGCTGGAGGCCGCCGAGGGCTCCGGCGCGGCGGAGGAGGACGACGGCAGCGGCGGATCCGCCGGCTACTTCCCGTACAAGCCCTACTGCGGCGGCTGCGGCAAGGACCTGACCACCGTCACCGCCTACGACGACGACACGACCGAGCTGACGTACACCTGTACCGCGTGCGGCTTCTCCGAGACGGTCCTGCTGAGCGAGTTCAACCGCGGCAAGCTCGTCTGGAAGGTCGACTGGCCGATGCGCTGGGCGTACGAGGGTGTGATCTTCGAGCCCTCCGGCGTCGACCACTCCTCGCCCGGCTCGTCCTTCGTCGTCGGCGGCCAGATCGTGCGCGAGATCTTCGACGGCGTCCAGCCGATCGGCCCGATGTACGCGTTCGTGGGCATCTCCGGGATGGCGAAGATGTCGTCCAGCAAGGGCGGGGTGCCGACGCCCGCCGACGCTCTGAAGATCATGGAGGCGCCGCTGCTGCGCTGGCTGTACGCGCGCCGCAGGCCGAACCAGTCCTTCAAGATCGCCTTCGACCAGGAGATCCAGCGGCTGTACGACGAGTGGGACGCCCTGGAGCGGAAGGTCGCCGACGGCTCCGTGCTGCCGGCGGACGCCGCCGCCTACGGACGCGCCACGGGCACGGCGGCCGGTGAGCTGCCGAGGACCCCGAGGCCGCTGCCGTACCGCACCCTCGCCTCCGTCGTGGACATCACGGCGGGCGCCGAGGAGCAGACCGTACGGATCCTCAGCGAACTGGACCCGGACCGGCCGCTGTCCTCGCTGGACGAGGTACGGCCCCGGCTGGACCGGGCGGAGAACTGGATCACCACGCAGGTGCCGGCCGAGGCGCGCACGGTCGTGCGCGACGAGCCGGACAAGGAGCTGCTGGGCTCGCTGGACGAGCAGGCGGCCGAATCGCTGCGGCTGCTGCTGGCCGGTCTGGACAGCCACTGGTCGCTGGACGGGCTGACGACCCTCGTGTACGGCGTGCCGAAGGTCCTCGCGGGGCTGGAGCCGGACGCCAAGCCGACGGCGGAGCTGAAGGTCGCGCAGCGGACGTTCTTCGCGCTGCTGTACCGGCTGCTGGTCGGGCGCGACACCGGGCCCCGGCTGCCCACGCTGCTGCTCGCGGTGGGGGCGGACCGGGTGCGGAGGCTGCTGGGGGCGTGAGGGGGAGTGCGTGAAGGGGGCCCTGTCCGGCTTGTTGCCGGGCGGGGCCCCCTTCATGGTGTTGTGGCTAGGCGATGTGCTCCGCGTCCAGCTCTTCCTGGAAGCGGTGCGGGAATTCGCTGAGGTACTTCTTCAGGGAAGCCTCCTTCAGCGGACCGCCGTTGCTCCCCTGGACTCCGTACAGGTCCATCAAGTACATGGCGAAATGCCGGGCGTTGGGCATTTCGTTGTTCTCCCTGACGTACCTGCGGAAGGCGGCGAAGTACGCCTCCTCGCGGTTCATGCCCTCGGGGAAGCTGGGCGCGGGCTGCTGCTCCTCGCGCTGGTCCTGGACCATGGCGTCGGGGAGGTCGTCGGTCGCCGGGTCAGGTACGAACGCCGGCTGGCCGGGGACGCCGCCGAGCGGGCGGCTGCGGCCGGGACCTGACGGGATCATCACCTGCGGGGACTCGGGGACGTCCGCGTAGGTCGGGTTGTACGAGCCTTCGTACGCGCCGTCCGGGACCAGCGGGGCGGCGAACCACGGGCTGACGGGGGCGGCCACCTGCTCGGCCTGGCCGACCTGCTCGGCCTGCTCGACCACCTGACCGGCCTGGGCGGCCACGGTCTCGGGGTGCTCCTGCGGGCCCTGGGGTTCCTGGGGATGGCCCTGCGGGCGCGCGCCGTTCTGGGACGGCTGCTGCGGGGCCTGGGGCTGGGTCTGGTTCTGATCCGGAAGCTGGGCCTGCGGCTGGAGTTGACCCTGGGCCTGCGGCTGGAGCTGCGCCTGCGGCTGGACTTGAGGTTGAACCTGCGGTTGGCCCTGGGGCGGAAGCTGTGCCTGGGGCGGGAGTTGGGCCTGCGGACCCGTCTGCGGGAGCGCCTGCGAACCCGCCTGCGCCACGGCCGCCGCCATCTCGCCCTGCCCCTGGGGCAGTTCGGCGGGTCGCGGCGCGGGCGGCAGCAGCATCGGCTCGATGCCGGCCGCCGCCAGGCCCGCCGGGGCGGTGTCCGCGAGCGGCACCCCGTACTTCGCCAGGCGCAGCGGCATCAGCGACTCGATCGGCGCCTTGCGCTTCCAGCCGCGCCCGAACCGCGCCTGGAGACGCGACTGGTAGATGAGCCGGTCCTGTTCGAGCTTGATGACCTGCTCGTACGAACGCAGCTCCCACAGCTTCATCCGGCGCCACAGCATGAAC
>NZ_WWJY01001102.1 GCF_009865405.1 Streptomyces sp. SID3212
CAGCGGCGGCAGCCGGTCGGCCACGGCCCCGGCGCCCATCCGCGCGATCAGGGTGAGCCGTCCCGGCTCGCGCCGGGGGTCGAGCCGCTCGCACAGCGCCAGCAGGTCGTCCGGGGTCATGCCGGGGCCGACCTTGCAGGCCACCGGATTCGCCACGGCGGCGAGCAGGGCCACGTGGGCGCCGTCGAGCTGCCGGGTGCGCTCGCCGATCCACGGCCAGTGGGTGGAGGTGAGCAGCAGCCGCCCGTCGGGCTGCCGTCGTACCAGAGGCAGTTCGTAGTCCAGCAGCAGCGCCTCGTGGCTCGTCCACACCGGTGCGCCGGACCGTGACCGGTGGGGTCCGCCCCGCCATCCGAGCAGGTCCATGACACGTTTGGAGGCCTGGTAGCCGGTCAGCAGGCGGGCGGGGTCGGGGCGGCGCAACTCGGCGTCGGGTTCCGGGGAGTTCACCATGTGGCCGCGGTAGACCGGCAGTTCCACGCCGCCCACGGTCTCGGTCGGCCGGGAGCGGGGTTTGGCGAACTGGCCGGCCAGCCGGCCCACCCGCAGGACCGGGCGGCGCGCGGCCATGGCCATGGTGCCCGCCAGGACGTCCAGCAGACCGGTCTTGCGGGCGAGGTCGTCGGGGGTGCACTCGGCCCAGTCCTCCGCGCAGTCACCGGACTGGACGATCTGCAACTCGCCCGCCGCGGCCACCACGAGATGGTCCCGCAGGGCCGCCACGTCCTCCGCGTGGACCAGCGGCGGCGCGGCCGACAGTCTTTTCCGTACCCGCTCGACCCCTTCGGGGTCGGCCCAGTCGGGCTGTTGTAAGGCGGGCAGTGAAGCGATCACATCCTGTACCGAGGCCATGCCGTCGGGACTCCGTCCGCGTGTGGGGGGTCAGTACGAGAGCGAGGTACCGGGCGACAGGCGGCACGCCTCGGGACGGTCCCTCGCCGACGCGCCGTCCTCGAGGGCCGCCCGCGCCACGGCGGAGGCGACCGCGGGCATCACCCTCGGGTCGAGCGAGTGCGGGACGATGCGGTCCGCGGCCAGATCGGCGGCGGCGACCTCCGCGATCGCGTCGGCGGCGGCGAGCTTCATCCCCTCGGTGATCCACCGGGCGCCCGCGTCCAGCGCCCCCCGGTAGATCCCCGGCGAGGCAAGGGTGTTGATGATCTGGTTGGGATGGTCACTGCCGCCCGTCCCCACCACCGCCGCGTACCGCCCGGCCACCTCCGGACGGATCTCCGGGGTGGGATTGGAGAGCGCGAAGACGATCGCGCCGGGCGCCATCGAAGCGATCAGCTCCTCCGGCACCGTGGAACTGGACACCCCCACGAACACGTCGGCACCCCGCAGTGCCCCGGCGAGACCGCCGCGCAGCCCGCGGGGATTCGTGGACCCGGCCAGCGCGGTCTTCGCCGGATTCATGTGGGCCCGTCCCGGGACGAGGATGCCGCGCGAATCGAGCACGGTGACATCGGTGACCCCTGCCGCGAGCAGGATCCGCGCACACGCGACCCCCGCCGCCCCGGCGCCGGAGACGACGACGCGCTGCCGCGTCACGGCCCGGCCGACCACCGCGCACGCGTTGCGCAGTGCCGCCAGCACCGCGATGGCCGTACCGTGCTGGTCGTCGTGCATCACCGGGCAGTCCAGGGCCTGGACCAGCCGGTCCTCCAACTCGAAGCACCGGGGCGCCGCGACGTCCTCCAGGCTCACCGCGCCGTACGACGGCCGCAGCCGTACCAGCGTCTCGACGATCTCGTCCACGTCGGTGGTGTCCAGCACCAGCGGTATCGCGTTCAGTCCGCCGAACTCCTTGAGCAGGGCGGCCTTTCCCTCCATGACGGGCAGGGCCGCGGCCGGCCCCACGTCGCCCAGGCCGAGCACCGCGGTCCCGTCGGTGACCACGACGACCAGCCGGCCGGCCCAGGTGTAGCGGTCCGCGAGACCCGGGTCCCGCGCGATCGCGGTACTGACCGTGGCTACGCCCGGGGTATAGGCGATGGACAGCGCACGGGAGTCGTGGAATGCGGTGGTGACACCCACGCTCAGTTTTCCACCTTCATGAGCGGCGAACACCTCGGCGTCCGTCACAGGGCTGTTGACCCCGATAGCGGTCATGGTGAAATCCCTCTCCTCGGCAAGGTCACCTGGACAGTAGCCGGGCGCCCGACGCGGCCGCACCACCCGACCCGGTAGGAGCGGCGGCCTGCGGTTCTACTCGCGTGAGTAGTGGTTCTCCCGGAGAGACGGCAACACAATGGCGAAACTCCCGAGCCGCACGGAAAGCGAGCGCCGAACAATGACCACACTGATCATCAGCAATCAGCGGACCGAGGAAATGGTGGGCGACCTCGAATTACTCGACCCGGAATACCGGCTGTACGTGGGAAATCAGGCGCAGCGGATGGCGTGGTGCCTCCAGGAGGGCGATGTGCTCGTCCTCCCCATGCCCGTGCACGAGGAGTTCCTGCGGTACGTCACCGCCGCCCTGGGGATCCCCCGCGACTCGGTCCAGGTGCTCGTACCACCGCCCGGCCGCTTCGGGGAGGGCGTGCTGTCCCAGGACCGGCTCACCGACGAGGGATTCCTCACCGCCCTCGGAGACGCCGTACAGACACATGACGTCGACCGCGTCCTGCCCTTCCACTTCGACAGCTCCGTGGCCGAACTGACCCGGACGCTCGGCCTGGACAAGACGATCCCCGGCTTCGGCTTCCTCGACCAGAGCGGCGGCCGGCTGCTGAACAGCAAGGCCACCTTCCGCGCCCTGGCCGGCGGGGCGGGCGCACCCGTGCCGCCCGGCGGTGTGTTCGCGAACCGGGAGGAGGCCGAGGACTTCCTCTGGGAACGCGTGCTCTCCCAGGGCCACCCCGCCATCCTCAAGCAGGACTTCCACGTCGCGGGATTCGGCAACGAGATCGTCAGCCCCGTACCCGGCGTCGACCCGCTCGGCGCCCAGCGTGCCGTGGTCACCACGAGCCGCGAAGACCTCGCCGCGTACCTGACGGAACGCTGGTCCTGGCTCACCGACGGCGGGCGCAACCGGGTGGTGATCGAGAAGTACGTACCGGACTCCGCCCCCATCTACGCCGAGGTCCGGATCGAGGAGCACGGCACGGAGTTCACGGGACACGGCGAGATGCGGATGAAGCCCGTGCTCAACGGGCTGATCGTGCCCGCCCCTTCGGCGGAACTGCCCGCCTTCCCGGGCTTCCTGGACGCCGTACGGCGCCTGTGCCACCCGATCCACGCGATGGGCTACCGCGGCATCGTCAGCATCGACGCCATCGTCACGCCCGCCCGGAACATCCTCATCAACGAGTTCAACTGCCGTACGGGCGGCTCCACCCACATCCACCGCATCGGCGAACGCGTCGTCGGCGACGACTACTTCGAGGAGCGGATCCTGGTCGAGCTGCGCCGCTGCACCTTCCCGCCCTTCACCACCACCGTCCAGGCCCTCGCCGACCACGGTCTGGCCTACGACCCCGACTCGCGCACCGGTGTGCTGATCACCGTGGACGACAGCAGCGCGTCGGGCGGTTTCGGCGAGTACTGCGTCGTGGCGCGGGACGCCGGGCACGCCCAGGAACTGGAACAGGCCGTCGAGGACCTGCTCGCCCCCCTCGGCACGAAAGGCTGATCGAGTTGTCCGCCGCAAAACCCCGCTACCGGGACCTGATGACCCGTGAGCTCCTGCTGTGGGCCCTGGTCGCACTCGCCAGCAAGGCCCCGGTGGCCATGGCACCGCTCGCGGTGGTGTTCCTGAGCCGGGAGAGCCAGGGGGGCTACACCCTGGGCGCGATCCTGGCCTCCGCGTACGTCCTCGGAGAGGTCGTCGGCGCCCCCCTGCTCGGGACCCGCCTGGGCCGCGGCCGGATGAGGCCGCAGCTCTCGGCCGGGCTGATGGTGGGCGCCCTCGCCTTCTGCGCCCTGCCGCTCGCGGCGTCCGCCCCGTCCCCCGTCCTCATCGCCCTCGCCTTCCTGGCCGGCGCGGCCCCGGCCGCCTGCCCCGGCGGTGTCCGCGTCATGCTGACCCGGCTGGTGGCCGACGACGCCGTACCCCGCGCCCTGAGCGCCGAGGCGACCCTGACCCAGATCACCTGGGCCGCGGCGCCCGGCCTGGTGGTCCTCCTGTCCCTCCAGGTGCACCCGGGAGCCCCCCTGATCCTGGGCGCGCTGCTGGCCGCCGCAGGCGCGCTCCTCGTGCTGCGGCTCCCGGAACCCCGGGTCACCGAACCCACCGGGCGGACCGCGGCGCCGATGACGCGGACCCTGCTGTCCGGCTGGCCCGTCTACCTCACCAGCGCGGCCGCCATGGCGATGCTGGCCACCGCGGAACTCGTCCTGCCGGCCCTCCTGGAAGACCGTAACGTCGCCGTCGGGTGGTCAGGGCCGCTGCTCGCGGGATTCGCGCTGGCCAGCGCCGCCGGCGCGTTCTGCTACGGCCTGCGGAACTGGCCCGGCTCCGTCCGGGTCCAGAGCCTGGTGTTCCTCGCGGTCACCGCCGGCTGCGTCTGTCTGGTCGCGTTCCTGCCGGGCCTGCCGGGCATCGCCGCCGGCCTTCTCCTGGCGGGCGTCTTCCAGTCCGGGGTCATGGTCACCCGCAATCTCAGCCTCCGCGAGCGCCTGCCCGAACACGCCCACGCCGCCGCGTACTCCGTCATGTACGCGGTCCAGGGGGTGGGCTACAGCCTCACCGCGTCCCTGTCCGCCGTGGCGCTGAATCTGGCGACCCCTTCGGTCGCGATCCTGGGTGGTGTCGCCCTGACCCTTCTCATCACGGCCGTCAGCGCCGTCGCCGAACGCCCCTCCGTACCCCGGGCCTCCACCGAGTCACCCGCTTTCGCCGAGGCGGACCACGGCCCCTGACGGAACGGCCGTGGCGTACCCCCGCCAGGACGGGTTTGAGGACCGCGTTCGCGGCCAGACTCTTGGTCGAGCTGCGCCGGCCACCCCTTCCGACCGGCTCGCAGTCGCCTCAGCGGTAGCCGGAAACGCGGAGGCGTGGCCTCTCCCGGCACGGCGGAACCGTATGACCAGCGCACGCAGTGAACTCGAACCCACCCCGGACGTCCCCGACCGGCCCGGAACCGTACCGGAGCGGAAGCAGCGGATGCGGCGCCGCCTGGAACGGCTGATCGGGATCGCCGCCACGGAAGGCAACACGCTGCTTCCGCTGCGCAACGGGGACGAGATCTTCGCGGCGATGCTGGAGAGCATCCGCGGCGCCGAGTACACGATCGACATGATGACGTTCGTGTACTGGCGGGGTGAGATAGCCCGCCAATTCGCGACGGCCCTGGCGGACCGGGCGCGCGAAGGGGTCCGCGTACGGCTGCTGCTGGACGGCTTCGGCAGCAGGCTGATCGAGAAGGATCTGCTCGATCTGATGGAGGCGGCTGGTGCGGAGGTGGAGTGGTTCCGCAAGCCGCTGTACCTCTCGCCGCTGAAGCAGAACCACCGGTGCCACCGCAAGGTGCTCGTCGTGGACGAACGGGTCGCGTACACCGGCGGGGTGGGAATCGCCGAGGAGTGGTGCGGCAACGCCAACAACGCGAACGAATGGCGTGACACCCACGTCCAGGTGCGCGGCCCCGCGGTCGACGGCGTGGCCGCGGCCTTCGCGCAGAACTGGGCCGAGTGCCACGACACCCTCTTCGACGCGCACGACCGCTTCACCGGCCACGAGCCGCAGGGGGACGCCGTCGTCCAGGTGGTCCGCGGTTCGGCGAGCTTCGGCTGGCAGGACATGCAGACCCTCCTGCGCGTCATGATCGAGTCGGCGCAGGAACGGTTCCGCCTGGCCACCGCGTACTTCGCCCCCGACCCGTACTTCATCGAGCTGCTGTGCGCGGCGGCCCGGCGCGGCGTCGAGGTGGAGATCCTGCTGCCCGGCCCCCACACCGACAAGCGGGTCTGCCAGCTGGCGGGCCAGAACCACTACGACGACCTCCTCGCCTGCGGAGTGAAGATCTTCGAGTACCAGCCGACGATGATGCACGCCAAGGTCATCACCGTCGACCGGATCGCCGCCCTGATCGGCTCGACCAACTTCAACCGCCGCTCCCTCGACCACGACGAAGAGGTGATGCTCGCTGTCCTGGACGAGGACTTCACCGCCACGCTGGACGGTCACTTCGACGAGGACCTGGCGGTCAGCGAGCGGATCGAGAAGGGGCGCTGGAAGCGCCGCCCGGCCGCGCAACGGCTGCGGGAGGCGGCCGTCACCCCCATTCGCCGTTTCCTGTGAGGCTCCGGGGCGGCGGTGCCCGCGTGACACCCGGCCGGTGTCACGCCATGCGGTTGACCAGGGCCTGGCCGGAGGGGAGGCCGGCCACGAAGGCGCGGAGGAAATCCGTGAGTTGTGCGGTGTCGTGCGTGTGGGTCAGGGCGTCGATGGACCGGTAGAGGGTTTCCTCGATCTCCGCCACCTGGCGGGCCAGTCGGGCGCCGGCGGGGGTGAGCGCGATCTCGATGTGGCGGCGGTCGTGCGCGGCTGCTTCACGGGTGACCAGTCCGGCGGAGACCAGCCGGTCGACGAGGCGGCTGGGACTGCCGCTCTCGCAGACCAGCAGGTCGCCCAGACCGTTCAGGGTGAGGGGCTGGCGCTCTTCCAGGACGCGGATGACCTCTGCCTGGGAGGTGGTGACCCCCAGGGGTTTGAGGGCCTGGCCGAGCAGCCGGTTGCCTTCCCGTTGGGCGGCCAGGATCAGGTAGCGGAGTTCCTCGGCGGGACGCATGGCGGGCATGGGGGCATTCTCCCTGATCGGTGACGGCGGATTCGCTCATACGGCCGCGTCGGCGAGGAGCCCCACGTGGGCCGCGCGTGCGGTGAGACGGTCCAGCCGCAGCTCGGCCACGCCCCGGTACGCCTTGGCGAGGGCGCGGGCCAGGGGCCCCTGGTGGGTGAACTCGTGGGTGACCAGGGTGCCGTGGAGGTGGGGCCGGAGGCGCCAGGTGCCGGTCTCCTGGAAGCCGGGGACCTGCCACGTGCAGTCGATCTCTCCCTCTTCGATACGGGTGTACTGCCAGGTCCCGGTCAATCCGCCGATCACGGTGAGGGCGTACGGCACTCCGGTGGCGGCGCGGGCGGGGCCGTCGACGTGCTTGAACGCCGGGTTCCAGTCGCGCAGGGCGAGGGGATCCAGGAGGGCGTGGCGGACCTGGGCGGGGGAGGCGTCGAGGAAACGGGTGGCGTGCTGGCTGGTCATGTCAGGTCCTTGTCCTGTCGGGGCTGTTGGGACTGTTGGGGCTCTGTCGGGTAGGCGTACGGGTATGCGTACGGGCCCGTGCTCGGTCAGGCTCGGGCCGCCTCCGCGAGCCGGCTCCCCCGGGTGGCGGCGGCGAGAGCGGCGGCGGCGCCGGGGTCGTGGGCGGCCAGGACGGTCAGCCCGGGGTTGCGCCGGCGCATTTCGTTGATCATCGCGGTGGTGTCGGTGAGGCGCTTCCTCTCGCCCACCCCCGGCACGTGTCCCGCTTCGAGCAGGGCGGAGTCGTACGTGACGTCACCGACCATGAGCAGCGGCGGGTGGTGGGGCCCGCGGACGAGCATCGACAGGGAACCCGGGGTGTGTCCTGGTGTGGGCAGGAGGACCATGCTGCCGTCGCCGAACAGGTCGTGTCCGCCGGTGAAGGGGGCGAGGGCGGGATCGGCGAGCGGCCGGGGATCGACGTGCTTCCAGCGCAGGCCGGGGATCCGGATGTGGGAGCGCAGCAACCCCTTCTGTTCGGGGGCCCGTTCGTCCAGGGTCTCCCACTCGCGGCGGCTGACGACGATCTCGGCGTGGGGCAGTTCGCGCAGGCCGCCGATGTGGTCCTGGTGCAGGTGGGAGACGACGGCGGTGGTGACATCGCGGATGTCGTGGCCGAGGGCGGCGAGTTGGCCGGTGAGGGTCTGGTGGGGGGCGATGTCGAAGCGGGCGAGCCTCTTGTAGATCAGCCCGACAGGACCGCCGGGGAAGTAGGCCGGGTCGGTCACCGACGCGCGGTCCTGGCCGGTGTCGAACAGCACGAGTCCGTCGCGGTGTTCGACCACGTACACGTTGATCGGCAGCGGCTCGGTCCAGCGCCGCGACGTGGCCAGCCACCAGTACATCGGGGTGCGGGTCGCGGCCCGGTGCTCGGGCCGGATCCTCACCTCACCGGTGCTGACCACGGAGACGCGCTGGACGGGGGCGGGGTTCGGGTGAGTTGTCATAGGAGAAAGATGACACGACATGTATGTCGTGTCAAGTAATCTCCGGCGTCTCTCACGCGCCCGTCGCGAACGCTCCCCGGTAAGCGGCGGCCGGGTGCCGGTCGTTGAGGTGGGCGTCGGCGGCGAAGAGCTTCGTGCGCAGGGTGCCCGGGGTGTACGAGGTCTTGGCGAGGCCGCGGCGGCGCAGCTCCGGCAGGAGCTTGTCGATGACCTCCTGGTACGAGCCGGGGATGTGCCAGTTGGTGACGTTGATGCCGTCGACGCCCGCGGCCTGCCACTCCTCCAGGATGTCGGCGACCCGGGCGGGCGGACCGACCACCCGGTTACGGCGCGTCAGGATCCGCGCCAGGTCGCCGACCACGGGGTTCTCCTCGGTGACGCCCATACGGGTCCAGTCCAGAACGGCCTGGCTGCCCGTCGTCGTGACCTCGGAGAGGGGGGTGTCGAGCGGATACGGCGTACCGTCAGGGCGGTTCCCGTAGTTCAGCTGGATGAGGTAGCCCCCGGGGCTGATGAAGCTCTCCAGGTGCGCCTCCTGCGCACGAGCCTCTTCCTCGGTGTCGCCGATGACAAAGGTCAGCGCCTGGAAGAACTTGATGTCCTCGGCGCGCCTGCCCGCCACGACGGCGAGCGCGCGGATCTCCGCGATCACGGCTCGGGCGACCTCGGGTGTGGGCGCGGCGATGAAGACGGCCTCCGCGTTCCTGGCGGCGAACGCCTTGCCCGGTCCGGAGGCGCCGGCCTGGAAGAGCACCGGTGTGCGCTGCGGCGACGGCGAGGGCAGGTGCGGGCCGAGGACGCGGTAGCGCTCACCGACGTGATGGATCCGGTGGACCTTCGCGGGGTCCGAGTAGATGCCCCGCTCCCGGTCCTTCAGGACCGCGCCCTCGTCCCAGGAGCCCTCCCACAGCTTGTAGACGACGTCCACGTACTCGGCCGCCCACCGGTAGCGCTCCTCCCGCTCCGGCAACCGGTCGAGGCCGAAGTTGCGCGCGGTGTTCTCGACGGCGCTGGTGACGATGTTCCACGCGACGCGGCCACGGGAGATGTGGTCGAGCGTGGACACCTTGCGGGCGAAGTCGAAGGGATGCTCCTGGACGATCGAGCTGGTGAAGGCGAGACCGAGATGTTCGGTGTGCACGGCCAGTGCCGACAGGAGGACCGCCGGGTCGTTGCTGGGTATGTGCAGACCTTCCCGTACGTTCCCGCTGAAGTCGCCGTCCGCCGGGCCCTGTACGCCGACCTGGTCCGCGAAGAAGATGCCGTCGAACAGCCCCGCCTCCAGCCGCTCGGCGAGATCGATCCACACGTCGACGTCGTTGAAGTCGGCCTGGCGCGCGACCGGCTGCCGCCATTGGCCATGGTGGTAGTGGGACGCGGTGTTCATCAGGAACGCGTTGAAAAGGAGCTCGGTCACGGCGGACTTCCCTGTCGAAGAGGGGGTGTTGGGGGGTGTGCGGCAGACGTTAACCCCCTTTCCGGGCGGCTGGGAGTGCCGGTGACACGCCTCACACGGTGTCAGTCGGTGTGTTGGCGCGGCACGAGCGTTGGCAGCGCTCGACAGCAGCGCGTCGACGGCCGGGAACGGCAGCGGTCAGATTTCACACTGCCGACACACGCGTCGTCCTGCCGGCACATCCGGTTCTGCCGACACGCACCGTCGTGTCGGTACACCCGGTCCCGCCGGTGTTCAGGCGCGCCGGGAGGCCAGCGCCTTGCGGGTGATGCTGGCGGCGTAGTTCGGGGTCTCCCGGTGGTTGTGGGCGTCCGAGGCCTCCTGGCGTGCTGACGCGGCCTGTTCGAACGTGATGCCGTTCGCCTCGTAGAACTCCATGCCCTCCGTGGTCGGATGGGCGAGGATGCTGTTGCTCAGCCGGCAGGTGCCGTCACCGTTGTCCGTGACACTGAGTTCCCAGATGCCCTGCGAGGTGGTCCAGCCGTTCGGTGTCAGCGCGTCGGACAGCGACACCAGGCGCAGGTGGTGCTTCTCGAAGACGTCGTGCACGGCGTGCTGGATCGTCAGGGTGGTGCCGATCATCTCGACGTTCAGTGTTTCGCGGCGGCCGTCGTCGGTGATGCCGTGGGCGCAGGCCTTGTGTTCGCCCGGCGCGCAGCGCTGGTACTCGTCGTCCGACAGATTCCCCAGCCAGTCGGCGAGGTCGACCTGGTCGAACGGAGCGTCCACGGTCGCGTGGACCGTCGAGTCGGAGAGGACGAGATCGGTCAGCACCTTGTTCTCGTTCGTGTGCTCGCTCATGTGAGGTTCTTCCTTCCCCGTGCGGGGTGGAGCGGGTGGGTGAGTGGTCCCCCTCACCTGCGACGGTAGCGCCTTCTCAGGCCTCCGGCCTATCACTGCTGATGCTGACATCCATCATCAGCGATCGTTGGACGTGATGGGTGGCGCGGAGAGACAGTGGACGGGCCAGCTTGATCCATCTGTCACGACGAGGAGGCGGGGATGTCCCTCCCGCTGCGCACCGCGAAGCAGCCACTGCTCGATCCGTACGATCTCGGCGACGGGCTGACCCTGCGCAACCGCGTGGTCATGGCCCCGATGACCCGGGCCCGGGCGGAGAATCCGGAGCTGGCCCCGACGGAGCTGCACAGCGAGTACTACCGGCAGCGCGCCGGCGCCGGCCTGATCGTGTCGGAAGGCACCTGGATCAGCGCCGGAGCGATCGGGGCGGTGCACGTACCCGGCATGTACAGCGAGGAACAGGCCCGCGCCTGGCGCGAGGTGACCTCGGCGGTGCACGCCGAGGGCGGAGCCATCTTCGCGCAGCTCGCGCACACCGGCGCCGCCTCGCATCCGGACTTCCACCAGGGCCGCCTGCCGGTCGCGCCCTCCGCGGTCAACCCCGGCGGCACGGTGTTCACACCGAACGGACTCACCCACGTCGTCACGCCCCGCGCCCTGAGCGTCTCGCAGATCGCGGAGGTCGTGGAGCAGTACCGGTCGGCCGCCGTCAACGCGAAGCTGGCCGGCTTCGACGGTGTGGAGCTGCACGCCCAACGGGGCTATCTGATCGCCCAGTTCCTGAACCCCGCACTCAACCTGCGTACGGACGCCTACGGCGGCACCGCCGAGGGCCGCGCACGGTTCCTGTTCGAGGTGATCGACGCGGTGGTCGGTGTGTGGGGGCCGCACCGGGTGGGCGTCAAGTTCGCCCCGCACCAGGTGCTGGGCGAGTCGGCGGAGGCGTCGCCCGAGGTGCTGGCGGTCCACGAGTACGTGGCGGCCCGCCTCGACGACCACCCGCTCGCCTACCTGCACCTGATGATGACCCGGCAGCCCAACGTACGGGTGACGGCGGAGCAGCGACTCGAATCGCTGGGACTGTTCCGGCCGTTGTACCGGGGGACCCTCATCGCGAACGCCGGCCTCGACCAGGAATCGGGCAACGCCGTCATCGGCGAAGGCCTCGCCGACCTGGTGTCGTTCGCGGCGCTGTTCATCAGCAACCCCGACCTGCCGCGACGCTTCGCACACCGTCTCCCGCTCGCCGACAGCGACCGCGAGACGTTCTACCAGGGCGGCCCCCGCGGCTACACCGACTACCCGCCGGCCGCGGATGCCGTGGCCGTCCCTTCACCTACCTCGTCCACCGGCACCACGGAATCGTCCACCGGCACCACGGAACCCCACGGAGCATCGCTGTGACCACATCGCTCGAAGGCAAGATCGCCGTTGTCACCGGAGGCTCGTCCGGTATCGGGCGGGCCATCGCCGCCGAGTTCGTGGCGGAAGGAGCCCGCGTCTACCTCACGGGGCGCAGAAAGGCCGAACTGGACGCCGTGGTCGCGGAGATCGGCCCCGGAGCGTACGGCGTCCGCACCGACGCCTCCGACCTGTCCGGGATCGAGGCGCTCTTCCGTACCGTCGGGGAGCGCGAGGGCAGGGTGGACGTCCTGGTCGCCAACGCCGGCGGCGGGAGCGGCGCGCCGCTGGGGGCGATCACGGAGGAGCAGTACGCCTCCACGTTCGACACCAACGTCAAGGGCGTCCTCTTCACCGTCCAGGGGGCGCTTCCGCTGCTGAGCGGCGACGCCTCGGTGATCCTCATCGGATCGAGCACCACGGTCAAGGTCGACGGGCCGGGCTTCAGCGTCTACGCCGCGAGCAAGGCCGCCGTACGGAGCCTCGCCCGCAGCTGGGCGATCGACCTGCGCGGACGTGGCATCCGGGTGAACGTACTGACCCCGGGACCGACCAGGACCCCGGGCCTCCTCGGCCTGGCGGAGGAAGGCGCGGAGGAGGCGTTCCTCGGCTCCTTCGCGGCGAGGATCCCGCTGGGCCGGGTCGCCGAGCCCAAGGAGATCGCCACCTCGGCGGTGTTCCTCGCGTCCGGGGCGTCGAGCTTCGTCAACGGGGCCGAGTTGTTCGTCGACGGCGGCCACGCGCAGGTCTGAGAGATGACCCCCGCCGTGGCGACTCCACCGCGCAAGGCCCTGCTGCTCGCCCTGTGCTGCGTCAGTGTCCTGCTCATCGGGATCGACATGACCGGCGTGAACGTGGCGCTGCCCACGATCGGCGCCCGCTTCCACGTCGGCACCAGCGCCCTGTCCTGGGTGGTCGACGCCTACACCGTCACCCTGGCGGCCTTCCTGCTCCTCGCGTCGTCGGCGGCGGACCGGCTCGGCCGGCGGCGGATCTTCGTCCTCGGCCTCGCCGTCTTCGTCGTCGGCTCCGCACTCTGCGCGGTGGCACCGACGCTGGGCTGGCTGATCGTCTTCCGGGTGGTGCAGGCCCTCGGCGCGGCGGCGCTGAACCCCGTCGCCATGGCGATCATCGGCACCGTCCACACCGAGCCCGCCGAGCGCGCCCGCGCGCTCGGCGTCTGGGGCGGTGTGATCGGCCTGTCCCTGGCACTGGGGCCGATCGTCGGCGGCGCGCTCGTGGACTCCCCTGCGGGCTGGCGCTGGATCTTCCTCATCAACGTGCCCATCGGGATCGCCGCGCTCCTCGTGACACGGCGGGTGGTCCCCGAGTCCCGCTCCCCGTTCCCCCGCCGCTTCGACCCGTTCGGACAGGTCTTCGTCACCACGGGTCTCGCGGCCCTCACCCTCGGCATCATCGAAGGGCCCGCGCTCGGCTGGCTCTCCGCGCCGATCGCGGTCGCGTTCGCCGTCGCGGCCCTCTGCCTGACCGGACTTCTCCTGTACGAGCCACGCCGCGCCGAACCCCTCATCGAACTGGGCTTCTTCCGCAGTTTCCCGTTCGCCGCGTCGAGCCTGACGGCCGTGCTCTCCTTCGCGGCGCTCGGCTCCTTCCTCTTCCTCAACAGCCTCTACCTCCAGCAGGAACGCGGGTACTCCGCCTTCACCTCCGGACTCCTCGTCCTCCCGCTCGCGGTGGCCGGCCTCGTCCTCGGCCCGGTCGGCGGACGCGTCCTGGCCGTACGCGGACCCCGCATCCCGCTGGCCGTCGCCGGAACCGGCATCGGCGCCGCCGGCGTCATGCTGTCCGTCGTCGACCGCGCCACCCCCGTCTGGTTCCTGCTGCTCGCCTACACGGTGATGGGGATCGGCAACGCGGCCGTCGGCGCCCCGGTCTCCCAGGCCGCCGTGGCCGGCATGCCGCGCGAGCGGATCGGCGTCGCCACCGGCATCAGCTCCACGAGCCGACAGGTCGGCGCGACCCTCGGCGTCGCCGTCGCGGGTGCCGTCCTCGCAGGTGGCGCCGACGGGGGCACCCACGGGACCCGCACCGCGTGGTGGCTCAACGCCGGTTACGGTACGGCCGTCCTCGTCCTCGGACTCCTCTCGACCACGGCATGGGCGCACGCGTCGGCGCGGGCCGTGGCCGACCCGCCGGCCGTGGAGACCGGAAGCCCGACACGCCAGGAGCGCCCGCAGCGGCGGACACTGACCTGATGACGCGCTTCGAGCTGCTCGGCCCCGTGCGGGCCTGGCGGGACGACGAGGAGATCGGCCTTGGCACCCCGCAGCAGCGAGCACTGCTCGCCCTCCTCCTCCTGCACGAGGGGCGTCTGGTCGAGACGGACACGGCGCTCGACGTCCTGTGGGGCGAACGGGCACCGCGCGGAGGCCGGGGGACCGTCCGCACGTACGTCTACCGGCTGCGCCCGCTCCTCGGCGCCGCCGCGGCGATCGAGTCGGCGAGCAACGGATACGTCCTGAGGCTGCGTGACGCCACGCTGGACGTGAACGGCTTCCTGCGGCTGACCGACCAGGCGTACGAGGCCGGCCGCCGCGGCGACC
>NZ_WWJY01001103.1 GCF_009865405.1 Streptomyces sp. SID3212
CGGTCGGCGGCACGGCCGCCGCGATCCTCGCGGCCCGCAAGGCCGCACCCGACGATGTCCCCTTCATCCCCGGCGCCTGATCGCCGCGGCCCGGCAACGGGCTGCCGTACCACCTGAACCAACGCCGATCCGAGGCCGGATCGTTCAGGAAATCGTGTCAGCAGGGCGGCTTACCGTCGCCCTGCTGACACGTCTGTTGCGGCGTTCTCGCCGCGGTGGTGAGCGGGTACGCTCCTGCGGATATCCTCCCCGGACCGGATACCCGACTCGGCTCTCGTCAGGAGAAGGGCTCGTCAGGAGAAGGGCAGGGGCTGGGACTTCCAGAAGTCCCACCGGTGCTCGGCGGCGAAGGCGCGGGAGTCGGTCACCGTGGTGGTGTCGTTACGGAACATAACCGAGGCCGGAAGGGTCGGCCACCTGACCTGGGTGCCGTTACGAACCTCAGCGCCGTTGGGGTCGCCGGTGCGGACGAAGTTCGCCCAGTAGGCGATCATCTGCCCCGACAGTCGCTGCTGCTCGGCGTCGAGGGGGGCCGGCATGTCGGCGACGCCGAAGAGGTAGGGGAGTTCGGCCGTGTGGTAGGCGCCCATGTCGAAGGTGGCACCGGGCAGTGGCGGCGCGTCGTCGGCGAACTCGTGGGCGTGGACGGGTGCGTGGCGGGACAGTGCGAGCTCCTGGGCACGGATGTCGCCGACGGCGCCGTCGGTCAGCGCGGTGCCGAGCGCGACGGGGGGCCGGGTGCCGGGGGCCGGCGGGTAGCGGGCCAGGGCGGCCGGGCTCGTCTGCGCGGTCGGCTTCGGACCGTACGTCTCCTTCGTGACCGGCGCCTTGAACTGCTCGTCGAGAAAACTGGAGATTCGCATCTCGTCCTTGTTGCTTCCCGCCAGGACGGGAACCCTGGCCGCGCGCCCTTCCCGGATGGCGGTGGCAGGGTCCTCCGGCAGCACCGACCCGCCGGACACCAGCCAGGGCCCGGAGCCGAACTTCAGGTGGCCGAGCGGGACCTGGTAGGCGAGAGCGCCCTGCTTGTCGGTGATCGCCTTGGCGTAGAGGGTCCGCAGGCGGGCTGCCTGGTCCGGACCGTCCGGCACACCCAGGGTCTTGGTGACGAAGTCCTGGCCGGCCTTGCGTGCGGCGGCGATCGGTACGGTCGAGGAGGTGTCGCCGCTCTCGATGACGGCCGCGCTGAAGAGGCCCCTGGAGCCGGGGGCGACCAGGTGCGCGGCGACGGAGTGGCCGCCGGCCGACTGTCCCGCGATGGTGACGCGGTGCGGATCGCCCCCGAAGGCGGAGATGTTGCGCCGCACCCAGCGCAGAGCCGCCTGCTGGTCCTGCAACCCGTAGTTGCCGCCGGTGTGGTGCGGGTCGAGTGACGGGGCGTCGAGGAAGCCCAGTGCCCCGAGGCGGTAGTTGATGGTCACTACGACGATGCCCTGCTCGGCGAGTTTGGTGGTGTCGTAGGCATCTCCGCTCCCGCCGGTGAAGCCGCCGCCGTGGATCCACACGAGCACGGGCCGGTCGGTGCCGAAGGGTGTCCGTACGTTGAGGTCCAGGCTGTCCTCGCTCATCGGCCGGGGTGTGGCGGCCGGGTTGAGGTTCACGGGGAGCAAGCCGAAGCCGTTGTCGGCCTGCATGGCCCGGTCGCCGGGTCGTGTGGCGTCCCGTACCCCCTGCCAGTGGGCGGGGGGCCGGGGCGGGCGCCACCGCAGGTCGCCCACGGGCGGCGCGGCGTACGGGATGCCGTCGAAGGCCCAGGTGCGGTGGTCGGCCCTGCCGCCCTCCTTAGGGCGGTGACCGGAGGCCGGCCTGCGGGGCCCGCCCCCGGAAACGAGATCTTGTACGGGCAGCCGAAGCCGTCCCGGGCAGCCGAGACTTGCCGGACGCGCCGCGGGTACCGCTGGCCGTACTGGGCCAGGTCCGCGTAGTGGCGTCCGGCTGGCCACGCCACTACGCGGACACGCCTAGCTGGCGCGGCGCTGTGCGACCACCGATCGGAGCGACGTAGTGGGCCGTCCGATCAGGCGCTCGACGTCGTCGCCGGGGCTGAACTCACCGGCTTCCATCGCCTGGAACCAGGCCGCGAGGAACGGCGCCCACTGATCCGGTGTGCCCGCATCCAGCAGGCGGCCGATGTAGTCCTCGGCCGAGATCTGCTCGTGGGTCACGGGGGAGCCGGTGATCTCCCCGACGACGTCGGTGTAGTCGGCGAGGGTGAAGGACTTGGAGCCCGTGAGGGTGTAACTGCGGCCCTCGTGGCCGTCGGAGGCGAGGACGGCGGCGGTCGCTTCGGCCATGTCACCACGCGTGGCGAGGGCGATCGGGGTGTCGCCGACGGGCACCCGCACCACACGGTCCGGAGTGATCGCACCGATCAGCATGTCGAACGCCTCCAAGTACTGCGAGTTGCGCAGCACGGTGACGTCGAGGCCGGAGGCTGTCAGCTCGTTCTCCGTGTATTCGTCCCACTCGGTGACCTGCGGAAGCACGAAGGCCGACCCGGGGCGGCGCTGGATGGCCGTGTAGTGGATGTGCCGCACGCCGGCTTCCTTGGCGGCGCGGATCACATTCCGGTGCGCGGTCTTGGCGTCGGTGAACGACTTCGCCGAGACGAGGAGGAGCTTGTCCACGCCCCGGAATGCCGCTACGAGGCTGTCCGGGTCGTCGTAGTCGCCCTGCCGCACGGTCACTCCGCGCTCGGCAAGGTGGGCGAGGTCCTCGGGCTTGCGGGCCAGGCCCGCGAGCCGTTCGGCAGGGACCCGCTTCAGCAGGAAGTCCAGGACGTCGCCCCCGAGCCCGCCGGTGGCGCCGGTGACCATGATGAGACCGCTCATGCGTCTGCTCCAGTTGTAGCGGCCCGCTGTCCGGGCACGAAGGGGATGGTGTCGGGTACGGCACGCCGCATGGCGAAGAACGGCCGGATGGCGCTCGGTGCCGCCGTTCGTCACGCACCGTCCAGGAAGGTTTGATTTCCACACTCACTGTGCAGGGAACCCTAACAGGCGAGTTTGAAAATCGCATCTAGTAGCTGTCGTGCACGGAAGCGACGGCCGGCCGTGGATATGCGAGTGGCCCCGGTGACGCGGGCGGGGAGCTCGCGTCGCCGGGACCAATCAGTCATTGTCCGGAGAAGGGCAGGGGCTGCCGGGAACAAGGCCCACCGAACGCAGATTTGCGCAGATCTGCCGGTTGAGTCTTCCGCAGGACGGTCAGCGCATCACGGCGCCCGACGAAACGAAAAGCGCGGCTCATGGAACGCCGACACCGTCCATCGCCGCGCGCTGATCAGTCGTCTCCGAAGGCGTACTTCTCGCCCCAGATCTCCAGCTCACGCAGCACCGGCGCGATGGCCTCTCCGGCCGCGGTGAGGAGGTACTCGTCGCGCGGCGGGTGCTCGCTGTAGCGGCGGCGGGTGATCACCCCGGCCCCTTCCAGCTCGCGCAGCCGGGTGGTGAGCCTGTCCCGGGGCGCGCCCGTATTGGCCTGGATGTCGTTGAAGCGGTTGACCCCGCGAGACAGGTCGCGAAGCACGAGCAGCGACCACCGGTCGCCGACGACGTCCAGGGCGGCGGCTATCGGACAGCCGCGCCCGCCGCCGATCTCCACGGATTTGCTTTTCAGACTCACGCAACTTAGCGTACCTGATGAGTAAGTTTGAATTTCATACGTACGAACGAGGGTGACTGCTGTGGCTGGCAAAACTGAAGCTGAGGCGCTGGTCCGCCGCTTCTACGAACCGTTGACCACCGGAGACACGAGCGTGGTGGACGAGGTACTGGCCGCGGAATGGACGGCCGAGCCGCCGCTGCCCGCCGGCCCGGGCCCCGACGGGTGGAAGGGGACCACGGGCTACCTGCGCAGCGTCCTGGCCGACCTGGCCTTCACGATCGAGGACATCATCGTGGACGGCGACCGCGTGGCGGTACGGCACGTCACGAGCGGCAAGCAGGTCGCCGAACTGCTGGGCATCCCCGCCACCGGCCGCCAGGTCGCCATCAGGGCGTCGGACTACCATCAGATCGAGGGTGGCCGCATCGTCCGGAGCTGGCACCTGGAGGACTATTACGGAGTGGTACAGCAGCTCGGCCAGTGACCAGGGAACCGGCACAACACGCGCACACCACGGAAGTTCGAGGTGGACCCGCGGACAGGGGCAGGAGATTTCAGCCTGCTCCTGGGCAGGGTGATGTCTGTTTCGCGCGGGCGGGGGTATCGGGGCGGGTATGGCTTTGATGAAGCGTGTTGCCCTTGCCCCCCGCGCGGTACGGCAGCTGCGCCGCGTGCGTTCGGTGTACCTGGTCGGAATGACACTGTCCGTACTGGGCTTGGTCATGCAGTCGGACCGGGTGAACAGCGGCCGGCAGTCGGAGATCGCTGGCGCCCTGGTGGTGGTGTTCGCGGTGCTGCTCGGAGTGACAGCGATTCAGCTGTGGCGGCATCAGAGGACGGCGCACTGCAGCACAGCCAAAAGGCTGACCCCTTCCGCCTGAGTCCTCGTCGCTCCGCAGCCGACGACCGCCTACCGAGGTGTTCGGCGCTCTTCCGGTCTCCGGCCTTTATCGCGGCGCCCTTCAGCTACGGGGCGGCGTAGGTCTGTGGCACGGGGATCTCGTGGATCGTCCGCGGTCGGAGCACAGGATCGTACGGGATCGAACGAAGACCGTGTCACGTGCGCGGAATTCTCGCCCTGCGTCCGGAACTCAGGGCTTGACGAGAACCTTGAGGCTCGTACGGTCGGCCATGTCCTGGTATCCGGCGGGAACGCCGTCGAGGTCCGTGGTGGCGTCGAAGACCTTTCCGGGCTCGATGGCGCCGTCGAGGATGGCGGGCATCAGTTCCTCGATGTACGCGCGAACAGGGGCCAGTCCTCCGGCGAGGCGGACATTGCCCATGAAGAGGCTGCCCATGCCGATCGGCGCCACTTCGTACTGCGGGACGCCGATCCGGCTGATGACACCGCCCGCGCGCACGACGCCGACTGCCTGCTCGTACGCGGGCAGGTGGCCGACGGCTTCGATGACCACGTGCGTACCGTGTCCGCCGGTGAGGTCGCGGACCGCTTCGACGCCTTTCGCGCCGCGGGCGGCGACGATGTCGGTGGCGCCGAACTCGCGGCCCAGGTCGGTGCGGTCCGGGTGGCGTCCCATGAGGATGATCTGCTCGGCGCCCAGGAGCTTTGCGGAGAGCACCGCCATGAGGCCGGCTGCGCCGTCGCCGATCACGGTGACGCGGGTGCGCTCGTCGACGCCGCCCATCACCGCGGCGCGATGGCCGGTGCAGTACACGTCCGCCAGGGTCAGCAGCGAGGGGACGAGAGCCGAGTCCGCGGCGACGGGGAGCTTGACGAGGGTGCCGTCGGCCAGGGGTACACGGATGGCCTCGGCCTGGGCGCCCTCTTCCGGTTCAAAGTCCCAGTAGTTGGCCTCCGGATGGGTGCAGGAGGTATGCAGGCCCTCGCGGCAGAAGTCGCAGGTGTTGTCGGATATCGCGAACGGGGAGACGACCAGGTCGCCGGGCTTGACCGTGGTGACCTCGGAGCCGGTGTCCTCGACGACGCCGATGAACTCGTGGCCCATCCGGATCCCGTTCGTCGGGCCCATCGAGTCGTAGAGGTGCAGGTCGCTGCCGCAGACGGAGGCCGCGGTGACGCGGACCAGGGCGTCGGTGGGGTGCTTGATGACGGGATCGGCGACGTTCTCGACACGGACATCGCCGGCGCCGTACAGGAGTGTTGCGCGCATGGTGTGCTCTCCAGTGGGGTGTTGGAGTTGTGGGTCGTGGTCCGTCAGCGGGCGAGGGGAGGGGTACGAGCCCCGCCCGCAGACGGACCCGGAAAGGCGCCGCTGTGGGATCTACCCGGGGTACTCGTCCTCGGTGAGGTGGGGGCCCCAGGCGGTGTGGTTGCCGGTCTCGTCGGCGGCCTGGTAGGCGATCTGGGTGTGGAAGCACCCGGGCGTGGCGCCGTGCCAGTGGTTCTCACCGGGCCCGATGGAGACGCGGTCGCCCGGCCGGATCTCCTCGACCGGTCCTCCCTCGCGCTGGACGAGGCCGACTCCCTCGGTGGCGTAGATCGTCTGGCCGAGCGGGTGGCTGTGCCATGCCGTGTGGGCCCCGGGCGTGAAGTGGACCACTCCGCCCATGATCCGGGCGGGCGGCAGCGGCTTGCTGATCACGTCGATGTAGACGTCCCCGGTGAATCCTTCGGGGGGGCCGGCCATCGTTTCGAGTCCGTTCCTCATGACGTTCATCTTCGTCCTCCTGCTGTGGTGGTGTTCGTTCTTGAAGAGAGAGCGGGCCGTCCTCCGCAACACATCACGCTCCTGTTCGGCCGGAGATGACGCGACACGACGGTGAACGGGTGACGGACCGCGGATGTGGCGCTTCGTCAGGTCGTGGGACGCAGGTGGAAGGTGTACTCGCACGAGTTGAACGGGGTGCTCAGCGAGTACAGCGCCGCCACGTCCGTGTCCTCGTTCTGGGTCACGTCGATCTTCAGGTTCTCCTTGACGGCCCCCGATACGTCACCGTCGCCTTCGAGCCAGTCCCCGCCGCGGAAGTAGAGCTGAGTCGTCACCAGGTCGTAGCCCTCGGCGGAGACCTTGAGATGGAAGTGCGCGGGCCTCCACGCGTGGCGGCCGATCATGGTCAGGAAGCGCCCTGTGGGACCGCTCGTGGGGATCTGGTAGGGCTGGGGCCTGATCGTCCTGATCTCGAAGCGGCCCTCGTCGTCCGTGATCATCTTGCACCGGAGATTCAGCGGGGGAGCGTCGCCGACGAAGCTGGAGTAGGTGCCGTCGTTGCCGGCGTGCCACATGTCGATG
The DNA here is from genome assembly GCF_009865405.1 of Streptomyces sp. SID3212. GTDB lineage: Bacteria > Actinomycetota > Actinomycetes > Streptomycetales > Streptomycetaceae > Streptomyces. The sequence goes on from NZ_WWJY01001103.1 coordinate 6,819, forward strand.
AGAGCGCCGGGCACGGGCTTGCCGTCGAGGTCCAGGACCTGGCCGCTGAGCACCATCGCGTCACCCGGCTCGTCGTCGCGCATGGGCATGACGTACGGCTTCTCCGTCAGCAGGGGCGCGTTTTCGACGTAGTACGGGCCCTCGACCGTCCCCTGCGAGCCGGGCAGGCCGTCGTACGTGGCCTTCTCGACGGTCGCCTCGAAGTGGTTGTCGATGAACATCGGCACTTCGCGGGCGTCGACGAGATCACGGATCCACAGGACCGCCGCCGAGTACTCGTCGTACTGGACCTTCTGCTTGAGCAGAACGCCTCGTATCGCCTGGAGAAGCTCGGCCGACACCTCTGCGACGCGCCCGTTGTATTCGGTCATTGTTCTGCCTTCATCTCCTTCTTGAAGTTGCTTGTCGGTTTCGGTGGTGCTCTGACGGCGCGTGCCGCCGTACGCCGACCGGATCGCCGTTGATAGCTGCCGGCGCCGCCATCGCTGCTTTCCGGCAGCGGGGTCGGTCACAGCGACAGGGCCGGTGCGAACCCTGCCGCGCGCATGGTCGCCGTGTCGTGGACCTGCCGGATGAAGGTGATCCGGCCCTCGGCGACCTTGAACTGCTCGGCGATCCGCAGGGTCCCGATCCCGTCGAGCACCAGGTCGTAGATCATCAGCGCCTCACCCGGATGGGGGCCGGCGCAGGCCGAGAGGAGCCGGACGCTCGACACGCTTTCGCCGAAGCCGCGAATCGCCTTCACGAACTCCCGCTTGTCCACGTACGTGTTGACGGGAAGGTCCGTCTCGAGGCGTTCCGCGAGCAGTCGCGAGGCAGCATCGAAGTCCTTGGCCGTGGTCCACGCCTCGTGGTAGCGGCGCACCACGTCCCACGTCTGCTCGTGAGTCATTTCGTTCCTCCTCGGCTTGCAGGGGCCGATCCCCTGGACCGCACGACCAACGTACGTACCAATCGTTCAGTATGTCAATCCCGTACTGAACGATTGGTACGTGAAGCCTGGCGTGCCTACTGAACGGCTGGTACGTTGGTCTGTGAGGTTGTTTTGTCGGATTTGTCGATAACGTCAAGAAGGGCACCTGACGAGTTGATGAGGGATGTACTCATGACTGAAGTAGCGCAGGATTTCGACTTCGTGGTGGTGGGGGCCGGTACGGCCGGTTCGGTACTGGCGGCGCGTCTGTCGCGGGACCCCGCCGTCCGGGTGCTGCTGATCGAGGCGGGACAGGCCGAAGGGCCGCCGGCGATGGCGGTTCCGGGTGCCTGGTTCAGCCTGTGGGGCGGTGAGGTGGACTGGGGGTTCCAGACCGTCGCCCAGGCCGGGCTGAACGGCAGGGAGATCGTCTACCCACGCGGCAAGGTACTGGGAGGCTCCAGCGCCATCAACGCGATGATGCACGTACGCGGCCATCCCGCAGCCATCGACGCGTGGAAGGTCCCTGGCTGGGGATCCGCCGATCTGCTGCCGTACTACCGCCGCAGTGAGCACACCGAGGGGCTCGATCCCGCCCACCGGGGAACCGGAGGGCCGGTGCGCCCCAGGCCCGTGGACGCCCCCCACCCCGCGTCCCGTGCGGCTTTCGACGCGTTCCGTGACCTCGGCATCCCTGTGTCGAACGACCTCAACGGCGCGGACCCCGAGGGCGTCACGTGGACGGAGCTCACCGTGGCCGACGGGGTTCGGCAGTCCGCCGCCGACGCCTACCTGACGCCGGCCGCCGGCCGCCCCAACCTCACCGTGGCCACCGACACCCTGGTGGTGGGGCTGATCTTCTCCGGCGATCGGTGCACAGGTGTCCGCCACGTCAGGGGCGGGGTCGAGTCCGAGGCGCGGGCCACCCGTGAGGTGGTACTGAGCGCCGGAGCTGTCGGCTCTCCGCACCTCCTGCACCTGTCGGGCGTGGGACCCGCGGACATGCTCCGTGAGTACGGCATCGAGGTCGTCCGGGATCTGCCAGGAGTCGGCGCCAATCTGTCCGACCACCCGGTGGGGGTGGCCACCTACGCGGCGGACATCACCCCCGGCGACAGCAACCACATCGACGTCGTCGCCGCCGTACGCAGCAGCGACGACGCGACCCGGCCGGATCTGCACCTCTTCTTCATGGACGTGCCACTGGCACCGCCCGGCCTGGCCAGTGGCTACACCATGGGCGTCGGACTGCTGTCGCCGTACAGCCGTGGCTCCGTCACGCTCGCCTCGGGAGCCCCGGACGTCGCGCCCGCCATCGATCCCGGTTTCCTCACCGACCGACGGGACGTCGACCGCATGACCGCCGGTCTTCGCCGGGCACGCCAAGCAGGCGATTCGAAAGCCCTCGGGCCCTGGCGCGACCACGAGGTGCTCCCCGGCCCCGCGCTGCGGAGCGACGACGACCTGCATGCCTACCTGCGCGAGGCGGTCATCTCGTACTGCCACACCGGGGGCACGTGCCGGATGGGCACCGACGCCGCCGCGGTGACCGACGAGCACCTGCGCGTGAGGGGGATCGAGGGCCTACGGGTGGTCGACGCCTCCATCATGCCGACGCTGCCCGAGGCCAACACCAACGCGACCGTCCTCGCGATAGCCGAGAAGGCCGCGGACCTGATGACCGGAACCCCACCCGCTTCGTGACGCCACGCCCCGGGCGCCCCACCCGCTGCCACCCGGGCGACCCTCGCGAGGAGGTCACCTAGGGCGTGTCCGCGAAGTGGGGTCTGGC
>NZ_WWJY01001104.1 GCF_009865405.1 Streptomyces sp. SID3212
CGGGCGGCGGGCGGCGGGTCTCCCTGCCGGCGTACCCCTTCGCGGGCGAGAGCTTCGGTGCCTTCGACCTCACCTCCCGCGCCGTCCGCGACGAGCGGCCGGAACAGCCGGAGGAAGCGGCCGAGTCCGGCGCCGGCCTGGAGCAGGCCGTCCGCGCGCTGCTCGCCGAGGCCCTGGGCCTGGAGGACGCGGACGACCCGGAGATGACGTACTTCGCGGCCGGCGGCGACTCCCTGACCGCCGTCCACCTGGTGGGGTGCCTGCGCGACGACTTCGACATCGACGTCCCCATCACGCTGTTCCTGGAGCAGCTGACCCTGCACGAGATGGCCCGCCGGATCGCGGTGGCCCGCGACGGGGACGACTCGCTCGACGCGCTGCTGTCGGAGTTCGAAGCGGAGTAGGTCCCGCTCGACGGCACAAGGGCCTGGGGCCGAATCCCGGAAGGGATTCGGCCCCAGGCCCTTTGCGGCGGCGTCAGCCTCAGACGCCGCCCGTGCCCGTACGACTGGCGGTACGGCCCGGACGCCCCGCCGCCCCCGCCACGGACGCGGCGACCAGATCCGCCACGTACGGCAGATGGTCGCCCAGGAAGAAGTGCCCGCCGGGCAGCACATGCCGCTCGAACGGGCCCTCGGTCTCGCGCTCCCAGGCCAGGACGCGCTCGACGTCCACCCGGGGGTCGGCGTCCCCGGTCAGCGCGGTGACCGGGCAGCCCAGCGGAGGCCCCGGGCGGTGCGTGTGGGCGAAGAGCATGGCGTAGTCGGCGCGCAGCGGCGGCAGTGCCAGTTCGAGGATGTCCGGGTTGCTGAGCAACTCGTCCTCGGTGCCGGACAGCAGCCGCATCTCCCCGATCAGGTCCTCGTCGCTCGGCGGGTTCGGCAGCCGTGGCCGCTGCGCCAGGGAGGGAGCCTCACGCCCCGAGACGAACAGCGCCACCGGCCCCCGCCCCTCCCGTTCGAGCCGGCGCGCGGTCTCGAACGCGAGGATCGCGCCCATGCTGTGGCCGAACAGCACCAACGGCCGGTCCCCGCTCGCGGGGAGTCCGGCCACGACGGCGTCCACCACTTCGCCGAGCCGTTGCGTGAACGGCTCGGCGAAGCGGTCGTGCCGTCCGGGGTACTGCACGACCAGTGTCTCCGCCGTCCCCCCGACCGCGATCGACAGCGGCAGATAGGCGCCCGCCGAGCCCCCCGCGTGCGGGAAGCACAGCAACCGCGCGCCGGCGTCGGGGGCCGGGCGGAAACACCGTGTCCAGTTGTCCACAACATCCCTTCTCTCGTTCGGGGTCGGTCCCGGACCGGTCCGGTCACCGGGCCCGCTCACCTCCCCGCTGCGACCCAGCTTTCCAGCTGTTCGCGGGTGGTGGCGGGGTCCGCGACAAGAACGGTGAGTTCGTCGTCGCGGGAGTTGAGGGTGGAAATGGCCGGGCAGCGGTGGCAGGCCTCGACTCCGGTCTGGTTCCACCACTTGCAGTGCGGTCGGAGGTGGCACCGTGGCACGGCGCTCGCGCCGGTCCCGGCCGGCACGGTCTTGATGCGCTCGATCAGACCGCAGGCCTCACCGACCCGGTTCGCGCAGTCCGACACGCAGTGCGAGGCGAACCGGAGCACCCGGCTGGGCGCGATTCCCTCCGGGATGCTGCCGAGTACGTCGGCCGCCGGTACGGGTTCCGCCAGGTAGACGACCTGATCGCCGTCCCCGGAACGGACGCCGAGGACAACGCTCTCCGGGCGGCTCGCATCGCCGCTCGGACACCAGGCGACGGGGGTCTCCCGCACGTCCTGAGCACGGTCCGCTGAGCTGTCCACGGTGCTCACCTCCATTTCGTCAGCAGAAAAGGGCGCGGGTGGTGCTCGCGGTGACTTCGGAGATCATCCCGACGACGATGACGCCACCGGTGTCCCCCTTCTCCTGCTCGGTGGCGACCGCCTGCGCGATGCTCGCCGCGAGTTGCTCCTGCGACGTGATGCGCTCGGGACGCGGGGCCGCGGCGGCGGAGGCGGTGCCGCCCGCCGTCACGAGCCCGGTCACGAGCGCCACGGCCGCCGCTGCCGTACGAAGGTTGTTGTTCATTCGTCTCCTCCATGAAGTCGGGTGACACGTACTGGAGTTGACGCTAGAACCCGGGAACGCCCCCAATCGGCAGTTGCGGCGGCACCTTCGCACGGGGGCGCTGCCTCATCGCCCGGCGCACGCTCAGCGGGCGGGGCCTCCCGTGCACTCCGGGTCGGCCACGATCACCTGGTGGGCCGGGATGATCTCGATCTCCTTGTTGTCGTCGTCCTGGTTCTGGAAGGACCGGGTGGTCGTGTAGGCGCGCCGCCCCTCGCCGACGCACTTGGTGGCGAGGTTCCCGAAGCCGTCGGGGAAGTTGAACACCTCCGCGGCCGAGTCCTCGCCCGCGCGCCCGCTCACCGGCGCGTCCGCCTTGCCGCGCTCCTCGTAGTGCTCCCGGGAACAGCCCGCCGTCACCGCGAGGAGCGCGCAGAGGGCGACGGCGGCCGAGGCCCGTCCCGCCGGGCTCAGCCGCACGAACTGTCCTTGACTATCTGGACGTTGGACGGGCCGGTGGCGTTGGTGGTGACGTACGCGCGGTTCCCGTGGCCGACACACTTGGTGGCCAGGTTCCCGAACCCGTCGGGGAAGTTGAACACCTCCGCGGCGGAGTTGTCGCCCTGCTTCCCCTGCACGGGCGCGTCCCCCTTGCCGCGCTCGTCGTCGTATTCCTTCGAGCACCCGGACAGCGCGAGGAGCGCCGTCGTGGCCAGGACCAGACCTGTGATCGTTCTGACGTTCCGTCGCATGAGCTCTCCCCGTTCTCGAACCGTGGACCATGGTGGCGACCGGAGCACGGGCACGGTCAAGGGAGTTGAGCGACCTCAGAGGTTCGGTGTCGGACATGTCCCGATTGTTGACATCGTGTTGCATTCCTGTGGCCGGGCAGAACGTCGCCTTCTGTGGCGAATTCCGGCGCCCTATCGTGACGGTTCCGGCAAGAGGAAGCAGGACAGACGTGACCGTCACCGACGAGTACCTGGCCAACAACGAGTCCTACGCCGCTGCCTTCAGCGGACCGCTCTCCCTCCCCCCGTCCCGCCGGCTCGCGGTGGTCGCCTGCATGGACGCCCGCATCGACGTGTACCGCGTCCTCGGCCTGAAGGAGGGTGAGGCCCACGTCATCCGCAACGCCGGCGGCGTGGTCACCGACGACGTCATCCGCTCCCTGACGATCAGTCAGCGGCTGCTGGGCACCACGGACATCCTCCTCATCCACCACACCGACTGCGGCATGGTCACCTTCACGGACGACGCCTTCAAGCGGCAGATCGAGGAGGACACCCACATCCGTCCGTCGTGGGCCCCGGAGGCGTTCCCGGACGAGGAGAACGACGTACAGCAGTCGGTGCGCCGGATCAGGGCAAGCCCGTTCGTGCCCCACAAGGGGAACATCCGCGGGTTCGTCTTCGACGTGGCCGGCGGAAAGCTCAGGGAAGTGGTGTGACGTTCTTCTCTCCGCGGCCGTCGTGCGGTCCGGCCGTCCATTTCTCCTCGATACGGCCGAATTTCCACACCGCCATCGCGAGGAGCCAGGTGGCGAAGAAGAGCCCGACGATCACAAGGCCGACGATGTTGAGGTCCAGTCCGCCCACCCAGTCCCAGAAGGCGCCGTGCAGCCCCAGCTTCTCGGCGAGCAGGCCGAGCAGTTCCACCGTTCCGATGATGAGCGCGACGGCGACCGACAGGCCGGTGATGGTGAGGTTGTAGTAGACCTTGCGGACCGGCTCGGCGAAGGCCCAGCCGTACGCGACGTTCATGAACGAGCCGTCGATGGTGTCCAGCAGGGACATCCCGGCGGCGAAGAGCACCGGCAGGCAGAGGATCGCGTACCACGGCAGCCCGGAGGCGGCGCCGGAGCCGGCCAGCACCAGCAGCGCGATCTCCGTGGCGGTGTCGAACCCCAGGCCGAACAGCAGCCCCAGGGGATACATCTGCCACGGCTTGGTGATCGACTTCATCACCCGCCCGAGGAGCCGGTTCATCAGCCCCCGGTTGTCCAGCTGCTCCTCCAGCGCCGCCTCGTCGAAGTGCCCGGACCGCATCTTCCGGAAGACCCGCCAGATCCCCACCAGGATCAGGATGTTGATCCCGGCGATGAGGTAGAGGAAGACCCCGGAGACCGTCGTCCCGACGAGGCCGGCGGTGTCGTGCAGCTGGCTGCTGTCGTCGCTGACCGGCCCGGCGAGGGCCTTGACACCGAGGGACAGCAGGAAGGCCAGGACGAAGACCACACTGGAATGACCGAGAGAGAACCAGAAACCCACCGACAGCGGACGCTTGTCCTCGTTCATCAGCTTGCGGGTCGTGTTGTCGATGGCCGCGATGTGATCGGCGTCGAAGGCGTGCCGCATGCCCAGGGTGTACGCGGTCACGCCGATGCCGACGCCGAACGACTTCGTCCCGACACTGTGGTGTTCGGGGGCCACGATCGCCACCAGCGTGAACCAGCCGATCACGTGCAGCGCCAGGACGAACGCACCCATCCCGCCGAGCCGCGTCCACTCCTCACGGGTCATCGAGGCACGCAGCCGCTGCCACCGCGATCCCGTGGCGGGCCGCGGCGGGGTGGAGGTGGTCGTCATGGGGCTGCTTCCCTCGGTCCGTGTACGCCCCATCCACCCAATGGCCCATGGACCGCAACTGCAACAAAGTCGCAGTAAAGCCGGGAGTCGCGGGAGAGCCCGGAGCCGCGGTGGAGCCTGGAGCCGCAGTGGAGCCGGTGGTGGACGCCGGACGGGATCAGCCGCGGGTACGTCTCCGATGACTGGTGTCGCACCACGGGAAGCGCCGGCTGCGCCGGCAGGTGCACAGCGCGACCCGGAACCGGTCCGAGGTGGCGGTCGTGCCGTCGTCCAGTTCCACCGTCACCGGTCCGTCGACCAGCGTGGGCCCTTCGCGCTGCACCCGGAGCCGGACGGGCTCCGGCTCCCCGGCGGGATCGCGCGCCACGGTCACCGCCTCTCACCCGGGCCGGGACGCAACGACGTGTCGCCCGCCCGCCAGCACCCGAGGAGACGCTCCCCGAGACGGTTCTCCAGGTACGTCGTCGCGTCGATCCCGAAGGCGACGTCCGGCGCGAGGTGCGGTTCCTCCTCCAGCAGCCCCCCGACCACCTCGTGCCGCATGACCTGCTCGTGCACGGCGTCCGCCTCCACGTGCTCGGTGTGGAAGAACTCCGCCGCCGGACCCGCCCCCGTCCGCTTCATCGCCAGCGCCAGGCGCCTGGAACCGGGCGACGACGTGATCTCGACGCTCGCGTAGTGCCCCACCAGCGCGCCCCGCCACTCCCGGTGCAGCCCCAGCAGGGACATCAGATTGACCGTGGCCAGCATCTCCGCGCACGTGGCGTCGAGATGGCGGCCGTACGCCGGATCCAGGTCCAGGTCGGTCATCAGCTCCGCGAACAGCCGCGCGTGCACCCGCTCCGCCCGGCCCGCGCCGAACTCGTCGAACTCCACCGCCGCCATGCCGGCCTTCGCCCGGCCCCACAGCCTCGGCAGCACCCAGGCGTGCGGATCGGCCTCCTTGAGGTGGTAGAGCGAGCGGTGGACCGCGTACTCCCGTACGTGCCACAGCTCGCCGTCGTCCTGGAGGAACAGCGACACGCTCGTCCCCCCGTCCCGCACCGGCTCGACCAGCAGCTCCGCCATCGCCTCGGCGGGGTCGTCGTGCCGGGAGGCGTCCCGGCGCAGGGCGCCCAGGAACCGCTCCTCCAGGCCGGCCCGCGCCGCCAGCAGGGCCGGGTCCCATTCGAGGGAGGCGTCCACCCCCGCGAAGCCCCGGTAGTGCAGTTCGTAACAGACGTACAGCGCCAGCTGGAGGTCGTCCCCGTACGGATCCGCCGTGCGCGCGTCCGCACGGCCGGGCGGCGGCGCCCCGTCGCGCAGGAAGCCGATCACCGCCGCGGACAGCTCACCGCGCGCGGCCGGCAGCGCGGGACCGTGTGTGTCGATTGCCATGACACACCTCTACCCGCTGACCTCCGCGGACTGACCGGAAAAACGTTATTTGCTGCGTTTTGACCCAGCCGCCGGACCGCCGGACGGGAATGAGCCACCCCTCGCACGAGTTTCACGCCGTGCGGTCCGTGGCGCAGCCACGCGCCGACCGCACCGGGAGGAGAGAATCGCGACGTGACGGAAGCTACACCGGAGTCCGGCTACGCGGGGCGGACGGAGTGCGCCGAGGTGCGCACCCCCTGGAGGACGTTCCTGCGCACCGAGACGGGCAGCGCCGCCGTCCTCCTGGCGGCCGTGATCGCCGCCCTGACCTGGGCGAACATCAGTCTGTCGTCGTACGAGACCTTCTGGCACAACGGCCTGTCCGTGCGAATCGGCTCCTACGGCCTGTCGATGGACCTGCGCGAGTGGATCAACAGCGGGCTGATGACGATCTTCTTCTTCGTCGTCGGCCTGGAGGCACGCCGCGAGTTCGACACGGGCGAGCTGCGCGAGAGGCGCCGCGTCGCGCTGCCCTTCGTCGCCGGGATCAGCGGCATGGCACTCCCGGTCGCGATCTATCTCGCCATCAACGCCGGGGACGGCAGTGTGCACGGCTGGGGCGCCGCGATGTCCACGGACACCGCGTTCGCCCTCGGCATGCTCGCCCTGCTCGGCAAACGCCTGCCCGGCGGCCTGCGCGCCTTCATCCTCTCCGTCGCGGTCGTCGACGACTTCGTGGCGCTGGCCGTCATCGCGGTCGCCTACAGCGAGAACGTCGACATGGCCGCCGTCCTCGCCGCCGTCGGCCTGCTGGTCGTCATCGTGGTGCTGCGCGGGGTCGGCCTGCGGCGCGGCGCGGTGTACGCGGTCCTCGCCGTGGGCGTATGGATCGCCCTCCTCGAATCGGGGGTCGACCCGGTGGTCACCGGCCTCGCGATGGGGCTGCTCACCTTCGCCTACCCGGCGTCCCGCTCCGACCTGGAGCGCGCGAGCGGCCTCTTCCGCCGCTTCCGCGAACAGCCCACCCCGGAGCTGGAGCGGTCGGCGCGGATCGGGCTGGCCTCGGCGGTGTCGCCGAACGAGCGGCTCCAGCGCATGTACCACCCGTGGAGCAGCTATGTGATCGTGCCGCTGTTCGCGCTCGCCAACGCCGGCATCCGGATCACCCCCCACGAGCTGTCCCAGGCCTTCACCTCACCCATCACCCTCGGGATCCTGGTCGGCTTCGTGGTCGGCAAACCGGTCGCCATCCTGACCGCCTCCTACCTGGCCACCCGCCTCAGCGGCGGGAAACTGCGGCCCCCGGTGGGCTGGGGCGCGACAGCGGCCGGCGGCACCATCGCCGGGGCGGGCTTCACCGTGTCGCTCCTCATCGCGACCCTGGCCTTCCACGGCGACCAGCTGGAGGAGGCCAAGATCGGCACCCTCTCCGCCCTGATCTGCGCCTTCCTCGTGGCCTGGGCGGTGACCGCCGTCATCGGCCTGCTGCCCCGGCACCGCCGCAACCGGGCCCTCCTCGGCACGTCCGAACAGATCGTCGACCTCGCCGTCCCCGTCGATCCCGACCGCGACAAGGTGCGCGGCCCCAGGCACGCGCCGGTCACGGTGGTCGAGTACGGCGACTTCGAGTGCCCGTACTGCGGCCGGGCGGAGCCGGTGATCCGCGACCTGCTCGCCGACTTCGGGGACGTACGGTACGTCTGGCGGCACCTGCCCCTGACCGACGTCCACCCGCAGGCCCAGCTCGCCGCCGAGGCGTCCGAGGCGGCGGCCGAGCAGGGCGCCTTCTGGGAGATGCACGACGTGCTGCTCGCCCACCAGGAGGCGCTGCGCCCGCAGGACCTGCACCGGTACGCGGAGGAGCTGGGCCTGGACGTCGAGCGCTTCCGCAAGCACCTGCGCAAGCACACGGGCGCCTCGCGGGTCGGCGAGGACGTGGATTCGGCGGACCTCAGCGAGGTGTCGGGGACGCCCACGTTCTTCATCAACGGGCGGCGCCACCGGGGCGCGTACGACATCGGGCATCTCTCGGCGGCGGTACGGGCGGCCCGGCAGCGCGCCGCGCTGGCGCCGGAGGACTGAACCCGGGGAGCCGGCGTCCGGCCCGGGGGCGGACCCCGGGTCAGACCCGCCGGCCCCCGGCCGCGT